>NZ_BKCL01000003.1:0-320882 GCF_008579125.1 Iodidimonas gelatinilytica
AAAGGGCAGCTTTGAGCTGCCCTTTTTGCATGATTGGAAAGAGGCCGTCCTATCCCCCTTGGCGCACCAATTTGATAAGCTGGCCGAATTTTGGCTTGCCACTGGACAAAACGGCGATGCGGAAAATCTTGCCCGATGCCCACAGCAGCACGGCAATGGTTAAAAGCTGCACCAGTACAGAGCCGACAATATCAAGCATTGGCGGCTCGGACGTGGCCCGCGCCATCATCATGAACGGCCCAAAGAACGGCATCCATGACAATAACTGCGCGCCGGACCCATTTGGGTCATCGGCAACAGCCCAAACCACAAAGGGGACCACCATCATCACAAGCACCATGGGCGTGGACATATTCTGCACGTCCCGCGATGTTTCGCAAAATGCTCCCAAGGTGAGAAAGATGCCCGCAAACAGGAAATAACCAAGGACAAAATAAACAAACAACGCCGGAAGAATGGGCTGTTTGGAAAACACGTCCAGCAAAATTCCCGCGAATTCCACAAAGTTGCTCCCACCCGCCAACATGATCACCGCAAGGAACATTCCCACCGAAAAGGCAAACATGGTCAGCGCCACCAAAGACGAGCCTAAAAGCTTGCCGATCAGCAACTGGTTGGGCGTGACAGAACTGACCAACACCTCGATGATGCGGCTGGATTTTTCTTCCATGGTGTTGTTCATCAACATGAACATATTGATATAGAGAAAATAAATCAGCACCACCGATAAAGCACGCGGCAAAATCCGGGCGATCATGTCCGCCGCCGTCAATTCCCGACCATCCTTGGCGGAAATATCCAGCTCCCGAATGGGTGCACGATAATCCATCCGCTCCAGAACCTCTGGATCTCCGGCATAGGCCACAAGTGCCGTCTTTTGAAACACCGTATCCACAGCCCTTGGCAAACGCATTACGAGGCTTTCCGGAAGGGCACCATTGCTCCAGATCTGCACGCTTTGCCCGGGTTCCGCATAGCCAAGGGCAGATAAGCTTCCGGGCTGTGCAGGCGCAGCATCAGGCTGGATCAGCACCACAGCGGTCAATGTTTCCGGCTTGTCACTGCCGGGAACAGTCACACTCTGTTCGCCAATAAGCCATGGCCGTAAATGATCCGCTGGTGCTCCCCTGAGATCCGCTTTTGCCAGATCGTCAGGCACATCCACCAGACGCAGAGTTTCAGGCTCCAGAACCGGTGGCGGCGACCCGGGCTTTACAAACGGAGCGGCGATGCTCATGGCCCAGACAAGCCCGCCATTGTTCAAAAACGCATCGGCATCGGCATCTGTAAAATCACTGCGGCGTTTCAATAGCAAGGGGGGCACTTTTTCAGGATCAAGTCCCTGATCGGTTTTAAACTCCGGAAACGCATAGGCGCGGGCATAAGAGGTGATCTCTGTCAGCGCATTTCGCGCATAATCACGCTTGATCTCCTGCGCCAGCATATCGCCATAACGCGCCTCTTCTGTCAGATCCACAATAGCCACATTGCGGGTGACACTGGTGTGCGAAGACAACCATTGCGGCACAAACATGCCTGCAGACATCAATAGCGGGATCAGCACAAGGGAAATGAGAAAACTTTTGGTCCGCACCGTCTCCACAAATTCATGGCGTGCAACAAGCGAAATTCCCCGAATCATTTGGCGTCTCCCCGCTCTTTTGAGACATTTTGACCGTCTACAGCCTTTTCCCCGCCCACCAGATGGACGAACACCTCATGCAGGCTGGGCTCAATCATCGAGAAATGCGCAATTTCGATGCGATGTTCCATACAGCGCCCCACCAGCTCTTCGGTGCTCACCCTGCCTTGGGTGACGATTTCCCATTCCATCACTCCATTCTCTTCGGAAATCCGGGTTACACCGCGCACCGCTTCCAGCTCGTGCAAGGCCACAATGTCATCTTTAGTGCGCAGCAAAATGCGCGGAGCCAACAAGCGCTTTGCCTCCCCTACGGTGCCATTGAACACATCGCGACCATGGGCAACCAGCCCGATTCGGTCGCATAAGCGTTCCGCATGCTGCATCACATGGGTGGAGAAAATAATGGTTTTCCCAGCCTGTTTCATATCCGCCAACAGGTCTTCCAACACCTGCTGATTGACCGGATCAAGGCCGGAAAATGGCTCATCCAACACCAGAAGATCGGGGTCATGGACCATGGTGGACAAGACCTGCACCTTTTGCGCCATGCCTTTGGACAATTGCTTGACGCGCTTTTTTGCCGCATCCGCAAGCCCATAACGCTCTAAAAGTTCTCCAGCGCGCCGCTTTGCACTGACCCCGTCCATGCCCTTCAATTGCCCCAGATAGGCAATCACATTTTGCGCCGACATATTCTTGTAAAGGCCACGCTCTTCCGGCAAATATCCAACGCGGTGCGATACAGAGAGCGCAGATTGCGCGCCCAAAATCTGTCTGGTGCCGCGATCAGGGTCGATAATGCCCAACATGATTCGAATGCTGGTGGTTTTTCCCGCCCCATTGGGCCCGAGAAAACCGTATACCTGCCCCGGTTCCACCTGCATCGAGACATTTTCAACTGCAATATGATCGCCAAAACGCTTGTGGACATTGGATAATTCAACAATGGGGGCCATAGTGTCTCCTGAAAACAGAGCGTACAAGATCGTGAGCGTCTGACATTACAATATGGTAGGGCTGGTGCAATCCTTGATGTTTATGGCTGTGCAACATGAGACGGACCGATGATGCGGGTGTTGTATCATAGCTGGCTTGAGGCCGGATCGCTTTTGACGCGAATCGTACTGGCAGAAAAAAAGCTGGAAACCCATTTGCGGCTGGAAAAGCCATGGGAGCGGCGGCCCGAATTTCTGCGCCTTAACCCGGCGGGCACGGTGCCTGTTCTGGTGGAAGACAAAACTGTCTTTTGCGATGCCATGGCCATTTGCGAATATCTTGATGAATCCAACCCCAGCCCCCCCCTGATCGGTGAAGATCCCAAGGCACGGGCCGAGGTACGCCGACTGACAAGCTGGTTCATGGGCAAATATCAGACAGAGGTAACGACCCATCTGATAACGGAAAAGCTGATGAAGCGCTTTTTACGCATGGGGGAGCCGGACAGTGGAGCCATCCGTTCGGCGCATCATAATTTGAAAATCCATATGGATTATCTGGATTTCCTGACCGAACGCCGCAATTATCTGGCCGGACCGCAGTTCAGCCTAGCCGATGCCGCCTGCGCCGCCCAGATTTCCATTGCCGATTATTTTTCCGATGTGCCATGGGACCGCCACCAAAACGCGCGAGAATGGTATATGCGGGTGAAATCAAGGCGCTCTGTGCGGCTGTTGCTGAAAGATCGTATTCCCGGCCTTATCCCACCCAAACATTATGAAAGGCCCGATTTTTGAGCGCCTCTCCCCCCCCTCTTCCTTTGGAAGATAGCCTGCGCGAATACGCCCTTGGGCTTGGCTTTGATGCGGTGGGCATCGCTGATCCCAATGCTGTGGCAGAGGCAGGGCTGCGGCTGGATCGTTATCTGGAATTGGGCCGCCATGGAGAGATGGGCTGGATGGCCGACAAAGCCGACCGCCGCCGCCATCCCAAAGCTTTATGGCCCGATGTGCAATCCGTGATTATGCTGGGCCTGAATTACGGACCCGCCCAGAATCCGTTGCAACAACTCGACTGGCGCCAAAAAGGCACGTTATCGGTTTATGCCCGCAACAAGGATTATCATGATCTGATCAAGGGGCGCCTGCGCCAATTGGCGCGGTGGGTGGTGGACAAACACAAAGCGCAAGTAAAGCTGTTTGTGGATACTGCCCCGGTGATGGAAAAGCCCTTGGCCGAAGCGGCGGGCCTTGGTTGGCAAGGCAAGCACACCAATCTGGTTTCGCCCGATTATGGCAGCTGGTTGTTTTTGGGAGCCTTGTTCACCACGCTCGACCTAAACCCCGATCAAAGCCCCGGCGATCATTGTGGGTCGTGCCGCCGTTGCCTTGATATTTGCCCCACCAAGGCATTCCCCGCGCCATATCAACTGGATGCGCGGCGGTGCATTTCCTATCTCACCATCGAATATAAAGGCCATATTGCCCGCGAATTCCGCAAAGCCATGGGCAACCGCATCTATGGCTGTGACGATTGCCTTGCCATTTGTCCGTGGAATAAATTTGCACAGAAAACCAAGGATGTGGCGTTTCTTCCGCGTACCGAATTGGCGGCCCCCGATCTGGCCGATCTGGCCGCACTGGATGACGCGGACTTTCGCACCGTCTTTGCCGGATCGCCCATCAAACGCACCGGACGCAACCGCTTTGTGCGCAATGTGATGATTGCCTTGGGCAACAGCGCCGATCCCACGCTATTGTCCGTGGTGGAGGCCCGGCTTCACGACAAATCCCCGCTGGTGCGGGCCATGGCCGTCTGGGCGGTGCATCAACTGGCCACGCCCGACCGGTTGGCCGCCCTGCGGGCACAACATCTTCCCACCGAAGCCGATCCGGCGGTGATCGCCGAATGGGCCGGAGAAGCCGACAAGACGGGCCAGAATGGCATCTTGGCCAAAGTCTCAGAGGCCGGGTCTTAAAGCCACTCCCCCAACACCCGATCAGGCGGTGCATGGCCATCGGCAAAGGTTTTGATATTGATCAGCACCTTTTCACCCATATCAACCCGCGCTTCATGCGTTGCCGATCCCATATGCGGCAAGGCCACCACGGTATTGAGCGCCAACAATTTCGGATTGACCGCCGGTTCGTGTTCATACACATCCAAACCTGCTCCGGCCAATTCGCCCGCTTCCAGCATCCGCAACAGGGCATTTTCATCCACCACTTCGCCGCGCGCCGTATTCACCACATAGGCATGGGGCCGAAGCTGTTTCAATCGCCGCGCCGACAATAGATGAAATGTCGCCGGCGTGTGGGGGCAGTGGATGGAAATCACATCCGCGCGGGCCAACATCTGGTCAAGGCTTTCCCACCATGTGGCTTCCAGATCCTGTTCCACTTGCTGCGGCAGGCGGCGGCGATTGTGATAATGGATCTGCATGCCAAAAGCCCGGGCGCGACGGGCCACCGCCTGACCGATCCGGCCCATTCCGATAATCCCCAGCCGCTTGCCCCACAGCCTGCGACCCAGCAACCCGGTGGGCGACCAACCCTCCCATTCACCACTTTCCAGCAAGCGCACCCCTTCCACCAGGCGGCGCGGCACCGCCAAGATCAGCGCCATGGTCATATCGGCGGTATCTTCCGTTAGCACCCCCGGCGTATTGGTGACGGTGATGCCGCGCTGGCGGGCGCTGGCCAGATCGATATGATCCACCCCATTGCCAAAATTGGCGATGAGCTTCAGCTGCGGGCCTGCATGGGCAAGAATCGCGGCATCGATTTTATCTGTCACCGTGGGGACCAACACATCCGCCTCGCCCACCGCTTCGATCAATTGCGCCGCGCTCATGGGTTGATCATCGGTATTGAGCCGTACATCGAATAACTCGGCCATGCGCGTTTCAATGGGTTCGGGCAAGCGCCTGCTCACAATAACGCGGGGTTTGGATGTCTTTTGAGCCTCGCTCATCAGCGGTCGATCCTTCAATTGCCATGTCGGTACGGATAGAAGAAGTGCAGAGATCAAAAAAGGCGTGCGGGAAGCTCTCCAAATTTCCTCTGTGGTTTTCCCTAGCAGATCGCGCGCCCGCTTTCAAAGTATCAACAAGACTATCATGCTATGAACAGATACTTGACCCCCCAAACCGGACGGTTAAATTCGCCCCGTCCATATATGTTGCCAAAAGGGAACCAAAACGGTGATCCGCAGATTTTTCTTCTCCTGCTTTTTGATATTGGCGACCACCGTCCCCATAAGCCAGGGATGGGCACAAATGATCGATGCCGGAGAAAGATTGCCCGGTGCCTCTGGCTTGCCTTTGCCGCGCTTTGTCTCATTGGCTTCGGGAGAAGCGAATATGCGCACCGGACCGGGCGAGCAATATCCCATTCTATGGACCTATATCCGCCGCACCTTACCGCTTGAAATTACCGCAGAATATGGAAATTGGCGGCGGGTGCGCGATAAAGACGGCACCCAAGGCTGGATGCATTCGGCTCTGCTATCTGGTGCCCGCACCGCTTTGGTAACCGGCGGCACCCGCAGCCTTTATGGAAAACCCCGGCCCACCAGCACAGAAATCATGCGAGCGGAATCGGGGGTGATTGTATCATTGGACCGCTGCCTGCCCCAATGGTGCCGGGTATCTTTGGCTGGCCGCACGGCATGGATAAACCGCACGGCCATTTGGGGCACTTACCGCGATGAAGTGATTGAATAGCTGCCCGAACCGCGACTCCGGCCTATTCGTCGATATACATCACCACATGCACCCCGGCCATACGCGCCCCTTTCGGGGGTTGCGGCAAATGCGATACCACCACATCTTCCTTGGGCACATCATAAAGCGCACCGGTGGCACAATTATAGAAATGATGGTGCGAATCGGTATTGGTGTCGAAATAAATGCGCGAGGAATCGATCACCAATTCATTCAAAAGTCCTGCTTCGGTAAACTGATGCAGAGTATTGTAAACCGTTGCCAAAGAGACTTTGACACCATCGGCCAATGCCTCTTCATGAAGTTTCTCTGCCGTCACATGGCGAGCTTCACCGGAGCTGAACAGCAGTTTGGCCAAAGACAGCCTTTGGCGCGTTGGCCGTAATCCGGCATCACGCA
This sequence comes from Iodidimonas gelatinilytica, assembly GCF_008579125.1. Lineage (NCBI taxonomy): Bacteria > Pseudomonadati > Pseudomonadota > Alphaproteobacteria > Iodidimonadales > Iodidimonadaceae > Iodidimonas > Iodidimonas gelatinilytica. The sequence goes on from NZ_BKCL01000003.1 coordinate 6,705, forward strand.
ACAAGTTCAAACTCGCAGCATAGGGCCTGACAGCCTGACTTTGTGTCAGTCCTTCTGGAAATATCATCTCTACGTCTCCCTTGCCTGCAGGGTTATAGAAACAGAATGACCTGTTAACTATCTATTTACAAGATGATACTGTTTAATTCATTAAAAATACAATTCCGGCTCCGGTCAGTCCCCCGTCAGAATCCGGTCCACAAGCTGTTTCACCGTTGGCACAAACCCATTTGAATAAAAGGGATCTTCGGCAAAGCGATAGGCATTATGTCCAGCAAAGACCAGATTGTCCTCCAGGCTTTTGCCATGGGCAACATCTTGCAAAGTTTTCTGGATACAGAAACTTCTGGGGTCGGTTTTCCGGCCCGTCGAGTTTTTCTCGTTATCCGCCCAGTTGGAAAATTGACATTGCGACAGACACCCCATGCAATCCGCCTGATCCTTACGGATTTCATCACGACATTCGGTGGTCACAAACACCAAGGTATTGTCCGGGGTTTTCATCGCTTCGGTAAACCCTTGGGCAATCCATGCCTGCGCCTGTTGTTCATCAGACTTTGTCACATAAAATTTGCGCCGTGAGCCATCGGTCAACAGCGTGTCATGTTCGCCCACATTCTGCGTGGAATACGCAATCTGACGATTGCTGCGCCCCACCAGCGCATTCAAGAAGCGGTTTTTAATGGCTGAAGAATAAAAGCCGGTGGGCGAAAATTTGTGAAGCAGCACATCGCCGTCTTTCAACGTCATCAGCATACGCTTCCATTTTTCGGGAATCGGGCTTTCCCGCGTCACCAAAGGTCGGGTGCCAAACTGGAAGGCGATAGGGCCAAGTTCGGGATTGTCCACCCAATCTTGCCATTCGCGCAAAAACCACACGCCGCCCGCCATGATGATCGGCACCTCGGGGCAGCCCGCATCACGCATTGTCTGGCGCAGTTGCACCACGCGCGGATAGGGATCTTCCGGGATGTTCGGATCTTCGGAATTGGACAGGCCGTTATGACCGCCCGCCCGCCACGGATCTTCATAAACCACAGCGCCCAGATAACCGGAAAACTTGTTATAGGCGCGCTTCCACAAGGCGCGAAAGGCCCGCCCCGAAGAAACGATAGGATAATAATGCACCCCATAGCCCGCACAAATTTCCGCCAGCTTATAAGGCATGCCCGCGCCGCATGTCACGCCGTGTACAAGCTCGCGCGTTTTTTCCAACACGCCTTGCAACACCCTTTGTGCGCCGCCCATTTCCCATAAGACATTGATATTGATCGCCCCAAGGCCCCGCGATGTTTCATAGGCACGGCGCACCTGTTCAACACCGCCATCAATGGCATAGCGCACCAGCTCTTCATGGCGTTCGCGGCGGGTGCGGCCATAATATATCTGCGGGATAATTTGCCCGTTTTCATCATAGGAATCCGCATTGACAGCCGACACCGTGCCAACACCGCCCGCCGCCGCCCACGGCCCGGACGAAGCTCCGCTGGTGACAGCAATACCTTTCCCTCCTTCGATCAAGGGAAGAAGTTCTTTGCCGCCAAGGCGGATTGCATTCAGTGCCTTCACAATACATCTCCAAACAGACAAACACGCAGCTTTGACTTAAACAAAATCTGATGGAAAATACAAACGCCGAGACGGTCAAAAACCATCCCGGCGCCTTTTTTATTGCTATCGGGAAAGACGATCAGTCCCGATTTTTGCCGCCCTTCGCGGGCCGTGTATCTTCCAGCTCTTCGCCGGTTTCTTGATTTACAAGGCGCATGGACAACCGCACTTTACCACGATCATCAATATCAAGCACCTTCACCTTCACCTGATCGCCTTCTTTGACGATGTCGGTGACTTTATCAACCCGATGATCGGCCAGTTCTGAAATATGCACCAGACCATCACGGTTCCCGATGAAGTTCACGAACGCGCCGAAGTCCATGATGCGGACAACCTTGCCATCGTAAATACGACCCAGTTCCGGTTCGGCCACAATGCCTTCAATCCAGGCAACGGCTTTCTTGATTGCTTCGGGATCCGAGCTGGAAACCTTGATCGAACCATCGTCTTCGATATCCACCTTCGCGCCGGTGGTTTCGACGATTTCACGGATCACCTTGCCGCCCGTACCGATCACTTCGCGGATTTTTTCCTTGTTGATCTGCATGGTTTCAATGCGCGGCGCATTGACGGAAAGCTCGGTGCGGGCACCGGTCAACGCCTTGTTCATTTCACCCAGAATATGGGCACGGCCACCGCTGGCCTGAGCAAGCGCTTTTTCCATGATCTCTTCGGTGATCCCGGCAATCTTGATGTCCATCTGCAAGGAGGTAATCCCCTGCTCGGTTCCGGCCACCTTGAAATCCATATCGCCCAAATGATCTTCATCACCCAGAATGTCCGAGAGAACGGCGAACTTATCGCCTTCCTTGATCAGACCCATGGCAATGCCGGACACGGGACGCACCAACGGCACGCCGGCATCCATCATCGACAGAGACGAACCGCACACCGTCGCCATGGAAGACGAGCCGTTCGATTCAGTCACTTCCGAAACGATACGGATGGTGTAGGGGAAAGACTCTTTCGACGGCAGAACCGCCTTCAAGGCGCGCCATGCCAACTTTCCATGACCCACTTCCCGACGACCGGTGAAACCAACGCGGCCGGTTTCGCCAACGCTATAGGGCGGGAAATTATAGTGCAGCATGAAATGCTCACGATAAGAGCCTTCCAATGCATCGATCAGCTGCTCATCATCGCCCGTACCAAGGGTGGTCACCGCCAAAGCCTGCGTTTCACCGCGGGTGAACAGGGCAGAGCCATGGGCACGGGGCAGAACGCCCACTTCGGAAACGATGGGCCGCACCTGATCAAGGGCACGGCCATCGATGCGGGGCTTGCCTGCAATGATATTGCCGCGCACGATGGTCTTTTCCATCGATTTGAGGATATCCCCCACCTTATCAAGAGCTTCGGCATCATCGGCCAAAGCCTCTTTCACAGCCGCCTTCACCGCATCGATCTTGGCGCGGCGTTCTTGCTTTTCGGTGATGGCATAAGCCGCTTCCAGACCGGCGCGGGCCAATTCACCCACTTTGGCTTCCAAAGCCGAATTGTCGGGCTTTTCGGGCAGATCCCACGGTTCTTTCGCCGCTTCTTCCGCCAAGGCAATGATGGCATCGATCACCGGCTGCATCTGCTGATGGCCGAACATCACGGCCCCCAACATCACCGCTTCGTCCAGTTCCTTGGCCTCCGATTCCACCATCAAAACCGCATCCTGCGTTCCGGCAACAACCAGATCGAGGCTGCTATCCGCCAGATCATCGGGAACCGGATTAAGCAGATAGGCGCCATCCTTATAGCCGACGCGTGCGCCGCCAATGGGGCCAAAGAACGGAATACCCGACAGGGTCAGCGCCGCAGACGCCCCAACCATGGCAACCACATCGGGGTCGTTTTCCATGTCGTGGCTCAAAACGGTGCAGATCACCTGTGTGTCATTGCGGAATTCCGCAGGGAACAACGGGCGGATGGGACGGTCGATCAAGCGCGAGGTCAACGTCTCTTTTTCAGAAGGACGGCCTTCGCGCTTGAAGAAGCCGCCGGGGATCTTGCCGGCAGCATATGTTTTTTCCTGATAATTCACGGTCAGCGGAAAGAAATCCCGCCCCGGATCGGCTTGCTTCGCCGCCACAACGGTACACAATACCGTCGTTTCGCCATAGGTGGCGACAACTGCGCCATCGGCCTGACGGGCAATGCGGCCCGTCTCAAGAGTAAGGGGACGTCCGCCCCAATCGATGGTCTTGCGATAGATTTCGAACATTCTTGCTTCCATACGGTCCTGGGGCCGATGGCCTTCCACCACACCCCGGCAGGCACCCGGCCCGCCCATTCCATTGTGTTTTACGCGCACACCCGCCGACGGATTTCGGCAGGCCCCGCGCCGACGGACATGGTCCATCGGATCTTAAAAAAAGAGCCGGGCAATCGTAAACCCGGCTCCAAAACGTTCTTATTTGCGCAGTCCCAAACGTTTGATCAGAGCCGTATACCGGTTCTGATCCTTACGCTTGAGATAATCGAGCAAACGACGACGCTGATTGACCATTTTCAGCAAACCACGGCGGGAATGATTGTCCTTGGCGTGGGTTTTGAAATGCCCGGTCAGGTTAGAAATGCGTTCGGTCAGAATAGCGACCTGAACTTCAGGTGACCCTGTGTCGCTTTCGGCCTGTGCGTAGTCTTTGATCAGCTCTTGCTTGCGCTCGGCAGTGATCGACATCGATATACTCCATCATTAGAGATTAAAAACCCGCAAGGATTTCAACACACCGTTCGTACAGTCAGCGATTGCCACAGGGCGCTCGCCGCACATAAGAACCTGTATGCCTTCCTTGGCGGAGGGATGCCGGAGACATTGACCTTGCTTAATACGGTCAGCCTCCTGATCCGTGACGGCCAGCGCCGGGATGTCGTCCAGCGCGGTCGTTACGGGAAGCACATTCGCTTCGACGGGCGCACTCTGCCCGACTTTTGCGAGATTTTCCAGCGAAATTGCAGCCTCTTCATTGAATGGCCCCACCCGGGTCCGCCGCAAGGCCGTCACATGGCCTACTGTCCCCAAACGATGGGCCAAATCCCGCGCTAAAGAGCGCACATAGGTGCCCTTGCCGCAGGTCATGACAAAGCGGCCTTTTTGGCCACCCTCTTCCGCCCCCAAATAGCGCAGGGCATGAATCGTCACCGATCGAGCCGCCAAAGTCACATCTGCACCGGACCGGGCCAGATCATAAGCCCGCTTCCCCGCAACCTTGATGGCGGAATAGGCGGGCGGCACCTGATCGATGGTGCCGATAAAAGCGGGAAGGGCGGCTTCAATAGCGTCCGCTGTGGGGATCACATCGCTGCGGGCCACCACATCCCCTTCACAATCATCGGTGCTGCGGGCTTCGCCCCAACCGATGGTGAAGGCATAATCCTTTGTGGAATCGACGATATAAGGCATGGCCTTGGTGGCTTCACCCAATCCGATGGGTAGAATGCCGCTGGCCAACGGGTCCAGCGTGCCCGCATGGCCCGCTTTTTTGGCATCCAGCAGCCAGCGTATTTTTCCCACCGCCTGAGACGAAGTCATTTGCAGAGGTTTATCGAGAATGATCCAGCCATGAATATCACGCCCCCGCCGTTTCCGGCCTGTTCGGGCGGTCATGCAGGTGCGTCCTCGTCATTCCCGTCATCAAGGGTATCCGCCTGATCAAGATCCCGGCGAACCTTATCGGAGCGCAAAATCGTTTCGATGCGGTCCCCCTCGCCAAAGCTTTCATCCAGCTTGAAATGAAGCTGCGGCAAATATTTCAGGGTCAGTTGTCGTGCCAAAAGCCCACGAAAATGCGGAGCCGCACGGCTCAAGCCTTTCAGCACCGCCTCTGCATCAGCGCCCATCAAAGGCACCACGAACACATCCGCATGACGCAGATCAGGCTACATTCCACCGCCGACACGGTGACCAAATGGCCCGCCACATCGGGATCAGCAATGTCACCCCGGCTCAAGGTTGCCGAGAGCGCATGGCGGATGGTTTCCGCCACACGCAAGAGGCGCACATTGCGCCCGCCTTCACGCGCACCCATGCTTGCTCTCCTCGTCAGAGCTTGCGCTCGACTTCACGGGTTTCAAAGGCTTCGACCTGATCGCCGGGCCGCATATCTTGGTAATTCTCGAACGCCATACCGCATTCCACGCCGGACTGCACCTCGTCCACATCGTCTTTGAAACGACGCAGAGAAGACAAGCGCCCGGTATAAATCACCACATTGTCCCGCAGCAAACGCGCCTTGGCATTGCGGCGGATCACCCCTTCGGTGACCAGACAGCCCGCGGCCTTGCCAGACTTGCCGGCAGAGAACACATCGCGCACTTCCGCCATCCCCAAGGCCGTTTCTTCGATCGCCGGACCAAGCTGACCGGCCATAGCCGCTTTCACTTCATCCACCAGATCATAGATCACGGAATAATATTTGATCGGCACGCCATCGCGTTCGGCAGCCTCGCGGGCCTGCTTGTTGGCCCGCACATTAAAGCCGATGATCAAGGCATTGGACGCATTGGCCAAAGTGACATCGGTTTCGGTGATGCCGCCAGCCGCCGCATGCAAAATCCGCGCTTTGATATCCTCGCCGCCGATTTTCGCCAATGACTGCACAATCGCTTCCACTGTGCCTTGCACATCGCCGCGAATCACCACCGGGAATTCTTCGGCCTTCTTCTCTTTCAACTGAGAGAACATGCCTTCGATGCTGGTGGGAGTCGTGAACTGACGCCGTTTGCGCTGCTGTTGCTGGCGATATTGCGACACATCACGGGCCCGGGCTTCGCTATCCACCACCGAGAAATCATCACCGGCAGAGGGCGCCCCGTTCAGACCAAGGATTTCCACAGGGCGTGCCGGCGCAGCCTCGTCCAACTGGCGGCCCCGTTCGTCCACCATGGCTCGCACTTTCCCCCATTCGGCCCCGGCAACCACAATGTCACCAACCCGCAGGTTCCTCGTGCCACAAGAAGGGTCGCCACCGGACCACGGCCTTTTTCCAGCTTGGCTTCCACCACCACACCTTCTGCGGCGCGGTTGGGATTGGCCTTCAACTCCAGCACTTCCGATTGCAACAGGATGGCTTCTTCCAGCTTGTCGAGATTCTGCCGCTTCAGCGCCGAAACCTCCACATCCAGAACGTCGCCGCCCATGGCTTCAACCTGCACATCATGCTGTAGCAATTCCTGACGCACACGATCGGCACTGGCCCCCGGCGCATCCATTTTGTTGATGGCAATGATCATCGGCACATTGGCCGCCTTGGCATGATTGATGGCCTCGATGGTTTGCGGCATGATGCCATCATCCGCCGCTACCACGATCACCACCAGATCCGTTACACGCGCCCCACGGGCCCGCATCTGGGTAAAGGCTTCATGGCCCGGCGTATCAAGGAAAGTGATTCGCTCACCCGAAGACAGGGTCACCTGATAAGCGCCGATATGCTGGGTAATTCCCCCGGCTTCGCCCGACGCCACATCGGTTTCGCGCAAGGCATCCAGCAAGGATGTTTTCCCATGGTCCACATGGCCCATGATCGTCACAACCGGCGGACGAGCCTGCATATCTTCCAAATTATCTTCCTCGCCTACAAGGCCGATTTCCACATCCGCTTCCGACACGCGTTTTGGCAAATGCCCCAATTCCGCTACCACCAGTTCGGCGGTATCCTGATCGAGATTTTCATTGATGGTGACCATCATACCCATTTTCATCAGCACACGAATGGCATCGGTAGCTTTTTCCGCCATACGATTTGCCAATTCCTGAACTGTGATAACCTCCGGGATCACCACTTCACGGACCTTCTTTTCTTGGTCCTTGATGGATTGACCACCGCGGCGCTTGGCCTGTGCCCGGCGGAAAGCCGCCATCGACCGACGACGCTCTTGCTCGCCATCGCTATCAAAAGCACGATTGACGGTAAGCTTGCCAGAACGGCGACTGTCACCGCCGCCGCGGGTGCGTCGACCCCGGCTGCGTTTGTCGCCCTCCTCTTCCGGCTTGGTTTCGCGGCGCTTGCTGGCAGGTTTCTTCGCTTCCGCCTTTTTGGTGCTTTCCTCGCGCGCCTGAGCTTCTTCTTCCGCTTTTTTGCGGGCTTCGGCTTCGGCTTTTTTGCGAATTTTATCTTCAGCCGCGCGTTTGGCTGCCTGTTCGGCCAACCGTTTGGCTTGCTCTTCCGCCTTGGTCAGCTCACCTTTTGGGGCAGCCGCCTTCTCAGCAGCAACAGCACCGGCTTTTTCCGCCTCCGCGCGGCGAGCGGCTTCAGCCGCTTCGCGCAAGGCTTCTTCTTCCGCTTTACGGCGCCGTTCTTCTTCAGCGCGTTTCTTCGCCTCTTCTTCCACCCGAAGGCGCTCGGCTTCAGCGCGTTTGCGCTCTTCATCAAGGCTGGCCAGCGCGCGCTTGCGTACTTCCAATTCCTGATTGGTCAAAGCCCCGGAATCCTGCCCGGAAGACCGCTTGGTCTTGGATGTCGTGGGACGCGCTTGACGCTGCTGTTGCTTTTGCGGCGGCGACACCGGTTTTTGAGCAGGCTTTTCCGTCGTAGGCTGCGCCGTCGTCGATGCGGCTTCGGTGCCGCCCGCTTTCTTCAGCACACGCTTGCGGCGCCGCTCTACGACAACGGGCTTGGAACGGCCATGGGAAAAGTTTTGCCGCACTTGACCTGAATCAGGTCCCTTGCCGACACCGAGCGTGCCACGTCCAGAAAGGCTCAATTTGTTGTCGTCGCTCATATTCTCTCTTCGATCTATACACGAGGACTGCCCCCGTGATCCGTCATTCCGGCGCTCGAACACCCTCGGCCCGCATATCGGGCAAGGCTCCGAACAGTGACTGACCACGCCACAAAGCCAGTCTGTTCATCTCACACAAGAGGCGATCCGCCCCTCCGCCAGCCATAATGGCAGCGTGTACCACATTCTCGCCCCCTAGCGCCAAACCCAATTGGTCCCGGCTTAAAAGAGCAACAATCGCAACAGCTTCACCGGCTGCTGCACGCAATTTACGTCGACCATCCGGCGCTCCGTCGGTCGCTTCAATCAAAATACGCGCCCGACCCGATGTCACTTTGGCCCGCACCTTTTCAAAGCCCGTTACCAACCGTCCGGCACGTTTTTCAAGGCCAAGCCGACCCGTAACACGATTCACCAGCAAGCGATCGATCCGATCCGGCAAATCGGCATCCACCATATCCGGCGTTACCGATTGCTTCAAAGACCGCGCCACCCCGCCGATAAACCGCCGCCTTAAAAGCCCTTCTTCGAAAGCGGCACGGTCAGCCTTGATCCAGACCCCACGACCGGGCAGCGATTCCGCCAGATCCGGAACCAAATGACCATCGGGGGCCATAACAAAACGGATCATTGTTTCTTTGGACCCGGTGTCGCCGCTCAAAACACAGCGACGCTCCGGCTCCGATCGCCGTTTGCCCGACCTCTCCGACTTGTCCAAAGTCACGCCTGTTCCGCGCTCCCTTCAGCCTCACCACTCGCTTCACCGTCTGCTTCCATCTCGGTGTCCGTTTCCGGCTCATCCTCGATCCAGCCCGCAAGACGGCGTGCGCGCATGATCAAACCTTGGGCCTCCAACGGGTCCAGACCAGATGTTTTCAAAGGCGCATCCCGGTCCGAAACCAGCTCTTCCGGAGTGAAGCCTGCAAAATCCTCAAGGGATTTCACATCCGCCTCACCCAAAGAAACCAGCATCAAGGATGTCAGACCATCAAGGGCCGCCAATTCATCCGACACACCCAGAGCTTTGCGCTTTTCATCGGCTTCCGCCAATTTTGCATCCAAAGCATCTTGTGCGCGTTTTTGCAGCTCGCCCACCAAATCTTCATCGAACCCTTCAATGGCCGCCAATTCATCCGGCTCCACATAGGCCACTTCTTCGAGATCGCTAAACCCTTCCGCCACCAACAATTGGGCAAGGGTTTCATCAACATCAAGGGCTTCAACAAAAAAGCGGGTCTGTTGCGCAAACTCTTCCTGGCGCCGCTCGCTTTCTTCCTGCTCGGTCATGATATCGATGGTCCAGCCGGTCAATTGCGATGCCAGACGCACATTCTGGCCACGGCGACCAATGGCAAGGCTCAGTTGATCGTCCGGGACCACCACTTCGATGCGGCGGCTGTCTTCATCCATCACCACCTTCGCCACTTCAGCAGGGGCCAAGGCATTGACGATAAAGCTGGCCTGATCATCCTGCCACGGAATGATATCGATCTTTTCGCCTTGCAGTTCATTCACCACCGCCTGAACGCGGCTGCCGCGCATCCCCACACAGGCCCCCACCGGATCGATGGAATTGTCGTTCGACAAAACAGCGATTTTCGCGCGGCTTCCCGGATCGCGGGCGACCGCCTTGATCTCGATGATATTGTCGTAGATTTCCGGCACCTCCTGCGCAAACAGCGATGCCATGAATTCCGGCTTGGTACGCGACATGAAAATTTGCGGTCCACGGGTTTCCCGACGCACATCATAGATAATGCCGCGAATACGCTCGTTTTGCCGCAAATGTTCACGGGGGATCACCTGATCGCGGCGCATAATGCTTCCGCACGACCCAGATCCACAATGGCATTGCCATATTCGACGCGCTTGATCACACCGGTCACAACCTCACCAATGCGATCCTTATATTCTTCATATTGGCGATCACGTTCGGCATCGCGCACTTTTTGCACGATCACCTGTTTGGCGGTTTGCGCCCCGATGCGGCTATAATCGATGGGCGGCAAGCTATCGGCCAGAAAATCGCCAATGGCGGCGTCTTCCTTATCATGCCGAGCATCCACGAGAGAAACCTGGGTGGCCGGGTTTTCCACCTCTTCCACCACCTCCATCACGCGAAAGAGCCGAATCTCGCCGCTTTTGCGGTCGATCTGTGCTCTGATCTCGTTTTCCGCGCCATAGCGCGAGCGGGCGGCTTTCTGGATCGCCTCTTCCATCGCCTCAAGGACGATTTCCCGATCGATCATTTTTTCCCGTGCAGCCGCATCCGCGATCTGCAACAGTTCAAGCCGATTGGCACTGACGGCCGCTGCCATGCTCTTCTCGCTCCTCACAAAGGGCCGCTAAGCCCACTTTCCTCAGTCGAACGACGCTTGCTGGCGCGCCGCCTCCAATAAATCGTCCGTCAAGACGAGTTTTGCCTTCTGGACCTGATCCACCGGCAAGAGACAGTCTTTGCCATCGACCCGGACCTTAATCTTATCCGCTTCAAGCCCCAATAGTCGTCCGCGAAAACGGCGCTGACCATCAACGGCTTCTCCCAGTTCAATCTTGGCCTCGAATCCGGCCCACCGTTCAAAATCCTTACGGCGGGTCAGGGGCCGATCGACACCTGGCGAGCTCACCTCAAGCACATATTCACCGGAAATCGGATCTTCAACGTCAAGAAGCGCAGAAATCTCATGGCTAAGATCCGCACAATCATCAACCGACATGGTGCCATCAGGCCGTTCAGCCATCACCTGCAATTTCGGCCGTTGATCGCCGCCAAAGCTGACGCGCACCAATTCGAAGCCCATTGCTTCGGCGGTGGGCTCAATGATTGCCCTGACTTTCTCTGCCGCATCCATCATCCGGCTCGCTGTCTTTCTGGTGAAAACCCGTTACATAAACAAAAAAAGTGGGCCGCGGCCCACTCCTCAACATCGATCCCGTATGTCTGGGAGAGCAGGACTATATATACACAGTGCATGGCAACACACAAGCCCGGAAGCTATGTCTATCGCCGCCCCCCTTTTACCACAAATCACGCCCAATTCAGAGCCTGCGATAACGAAAATAACAATCCCAGCGGCCTTCACGGTCTGCCTTCAAGGCATAGCGGGTAAAAAGCCAGTCATCCGGTGCCGTTCGCCAATCCTTCGGGCTTTCCGCCAGCCAGTCAAAATCGGACCGCTGGCTCATGCGCATGGCCGTCCATTGGCGATATACCGGATCATCGGTAACTATGCGCAATTCTCCGCCCCGCCGAAGAATACGGGCCAAAGCATCCAGATTATGGGGATTGACGAATCGGCGCTTTGCATGGCGGCGCTTATGCCAAGGATCGGGATGTAACAAATACACCATGTCCAAAGATCCATCGGGCAAGGCATCGATCAAATCGCGGGCATCATCATCATAGACCCGCACATTGCCCAGACCTTCCCGCGCCACCGTATCAAGAAAACCCACCAGCCCGTTGATATAAGGCTCGCACCCAAAAAAACCGGTATCGGGCTGACGGATCGCCTGATGCGCCAGATGCTCCCCCTTGCCAAAGCCGATCTCGAGGGCGAAGCGAGAGAATTGGGGACCAAACAGCGCTTTCGGGTCCAGTGCTCCGGGGCGCTTTTCCGGCTTGGAAAGGCCAATCTTTGGATAAAGATCGTCGATCAACCCCTGCTGCCGGGGGCTAAGGCCGGGGCCTTTGCGCCGCCCGAAGAACTGTCGTTCATTCAGGCGCGCGCGCTTTTCATCGGAAATCATTGGTCGCAAGCCGCACCCTTATTGCCTGTTACGCGCCAAAGGCACCCTTGAGCGCATCCACCAGATCGGTCTTTTCCCAAGAAAAGCCGCCATCTTCGGTGGGGGCACGGCCAAAATGACCATAAGCGGCGGTGCGCTTGTAAATTGGGCGGCTCAGCTGCAAATGCTCACGGATGCCGCGCGGCGACAGGCTCACCAATTCCCGCAGGATTTTTGAGACTTGATCTTCCGCCACTTCGCCAGTGCCATGAAAGTCTGTATAAACGGCAAGTGGATAAGACACCCCGATGGCATAAGCCAACTGAATGGTGCATTTCTCTGCCAGCCCTGCGGCCACCACATTCTTGGCCAGATAACGGGCCGCATAAGCCGCCGAGCGATCCACCTTCGAAGGGTCCTTGCCCGAAAAGGCTCCGCCACCATGGGGGGCCGCGCCGCCATAGGTATCGACAATGATCTTGCGGCCGGTCAGACCCGCATCCCCGTCGGGGCCGCCAATCACAAATTTCCCAGTCGGGTTTACGTAGAACGCATCATCAGGACACATCCAGCCTTCGGGCAGAACACGCTCCACATAACCGCGCACCAGTTCACGCAAATCATCCTGACTGATATTTTCTTTGTGCTGGGTAGATACCACGATGGATTTTGTCGCCACCGGCCGGCCGTTTTCATAAGCCAATGTGACCTGACTTTTGGAATCCGGCTCCAGGGCCACCGCTTCACCGGAATGACGCGCCTGCGCCAATTCCTTCAGGATCTGATGGGCATATTGAATGGGAGCCGGCATCAAGGCTTCGGTTTCGCGGCAGGCATAGCCAAACATAATGCCCTGATCGCCCGCACCTTCATCCTTGTTGGATCCCGAAGCCGCATCCACGCCCATGGCAATATCGGCGGACTGTGGATGAATATAGCAATCGAACAAAGCGTTTTCCCAATGGAAACCCTCTTGCTCATAACCGATCTCACGCACGGCATCCCGCGCCACCGCTTCCAGCATATCGGTGGTAATATGGCTTGGGCCGCGCACTTCGCCCGCCAAAACGATGCGATTGGTGGTGACCAGCGTTTCTGCCGCAACACGCGCATTGGGGTCGGCGGAAAGATAAAGGTCCAGAACCGCATCGGAAATTCGGTCTGAAACTTTATCCGGGTGTCCTTCGGACACGGATTCGCTGGTAAACAGATAATTGCGAAGCGCCACGCTATCCTCCAATCCTCAACCCGATCCAAGAGTTGGACCCACAGGCTCTATACCGAAGGCGTCGCATCTCGACAAGCATAAAGAAATCTTTATGTGCTTATGTGCAGCAACAAATCCGTGCGCAAAAAGATCTTGAAACACAAAACCCCAACGCCCAAAGCGCCGGGGTAAAAGATCCAATCACTCTCGCCTTATGAAAAGAGCCGATGATGTTCAATCTTCATTTTGTGCAATGGATTTCACAAGTTCAAACATGCGCTTACGCACCTTTGGCTGCTCAATGCGGTAATAGGCCCGAACCAGTTCCAACGTTTCCCGTTTGGACAACTGATCCGCTTCAAAAGGTTCCGCAGGCGAATCCGACATACCCCGATTGGCAAACTCAACGCTTTCCGGCATGTCATCGAAAAAGAAGGACACGGGGACGTCAAGAATCTGTGAAAGCTTGAACAACCGGCTGGACCCAATACGATTGGCCCCCCGTTCATATTTCTGGATTTGCTGAAATGTCAGCCCCAGTGCATCGCCCAACTTTTCCTGGCTCATACCAAGCAAGGTTCGGCGCAAACGCACGCGCGAGCCAACATGTACATCAATCGGATCAGGATTTGCTGCCACCAAATTAGTCCTTATTCGTATTATTAAGCGTGAGCGTTAAAGGCAAATTGCGCCATAAAAACAATCATAATGGTAGAATACAACCACTATATCGTAAAGCCACATCGAACACACAACGCCCGCTTATCTTTAACGCGCCGACCAAACTGTGGTCAAGGCGCAATAAACAGGCATTTTCAAACCGCATCACCCGCATTACGTGTTTTTCGCCGCCTAATAATAAGGGCCGCTCCAATTCCGACAAAGACCGCCAGCAAACTATCGCCGATCCGGGCATAAAGGGGCGGACGGGGAAGCGCCACCGGCACCCCGCTATCAACAACCCCCCGACTGCCCAACGCAATTTGCGTCACAACCCGCCCCACAGAATCGACAACAGCACTGATCCCCGTCCCCGCAGAACGGATCAAGGGAATCCCTTCCTCAACGGCCCGCATCCGGCTTTGCGCAAAATGTTGATAGTCCAATACTCAACCCGAACCAGGCATCATTGGTCAGATTGACCAACATCTCGGGCCGCTCCATAGGCGCTACAACGGCACCGGGAAAGATGGCCTCGTAGCACACCAGCGGGCTGAAGCTCGGCAATCCCGCAAATTGCAGCGTGGAGGGGCCGCTTCCCGACCCCAGATCATATAATCCGCCGGCCAGTTTCTCGAGTCCAAGCGCGGAAAGCACCGAACGGGCTGGTAAATATTCCCCAAAAGGCACCAAATGATGTTTGTCATATTGGCCAAGAGTTTGCCCAAAGGAATCAAAGGCCATCACGCTGTTCATGGCTTTTGGGCGCCCATCGAGCCCTGTTTCCGCACGCAAAAGGCCGGTAATCAGCACCCCATCAGGCGGCAACATTCGGGAAATAATCGCCCGCCCGCCGGGCTTTTGATCGAAAAACGGGTCGGTGATCGCCGTTTCCGGCCATAAAACAATGAGCCGGCCATCAGGATCTGGCAGGCTGTCGCTTAAATATAGATGATCGGAAAAATGATCGCGACGAAGCGATCTGTCCCATTTCAATTTCTGCGGAATATTCGCCTGCACCAGCCGAACGGTCACATCAGGCACCCGCACAAGGGGGGTCTGATTCATCCGCATCAGGCCATAACTTCCCCAAATCATTAGCCCTAAAACCGCGCAAGCCGGCCATATCCATCCCCGCGCGCCACCGCCCCCATAGGCGGGATGAAGCGCCAAAGGACTGATGGCGATCAACAAAGTGAAAAAGCCAAGACCGTATGTTCCCACCAGTGACAAAGGCTGCATCATTGGCGTCCAGACAGCCCAGATCGCCGCCACCGGGTTCCACGGAAAGCCGGTGAACAGATGCCCGCGCAGCCATTCCGCCACCGCCCATGCCAAAGCAAACACCATCATAGCCGTAAGGCCCGGCACACTCACACGGCGCGTAAAAGCCGCCACCAAGGCCGGATAAAGCCCCATAGCCAAAGCCAATAACAACACCGCTGGCGGCCCCATGGCATCGGGAACAGAGGGTTGATTGGCAAAACTTTGAACGATCCAGCGCAGCCCCAATGAAAAAAAGCCGAAGCCAAAAGCCCAGCCATCCCAAAAGGCCGCCCCGGGACCGGCGGTGCGCATGAACATCCACACAAAAACCGGCATGGTGACCAACAGAACCGGCAAATAGAATGTGGGCGCAAAAGCAAAGCTGGAGATCGCCCCCAAAGAAAACAGCAGCGCCCAGCGCAGGGGACGGCGCTGCAGCCAAGCCAGCCCGCGCCGGTATCGGTCGGGTTGCAATTCTACGAGATTTTCAGGCATTGCGAAGAGCAGCCGGCTTGGGAGTGAAAATTCTCAACCGCAATATGCGTCTTGGTTCTGCGTCCACCACCTCAAAGCGCACACCGGACTCGTGCTTGATGCGCTCGCCGATCTGCGGCACCCGTCCGGCAAGGGAAAACACAAGCCCGCCCACAGTATCCACATCCTCCCACCGTTCATCGGTCAAATCAATATCGATGGTTTCTTCCAGATCTTCCAAGGAAAGGCGGGCATCAGCATCGAATTTCCCTTCCCCCAAAGACCGGATCAGAACGGGCTCTTCGGTATCATGTTCATCTTCGATATCGCCAACGATTTGCTCCACCAGGTCTTCAATGGTGACAAGCCCGTCGGTGCCGCCATATTCATCGACGATAATGGCCATATGAATGCGGTTCGCCCGCATTTTGGTCAAAAGATCCATGGCTCGCATAGACGGTGCCACAAACAAGACCGGACGCTGAATATCCGCGACCCGCGATTGGCCCGGCCCTTCATCCGCACCATTGCCATGCAGCAAGGTCAGCGCATCTTTCACATGCACCATGCCCACCACTTCATCCAAGGAGCCGCGAAAAAGCGGTAGCCGCGAATGGGCTGCCTGGGCAAAAACTTTCAGGATTGCATCAAAGGATTCTTCAATATCCACCGCGACCACATCCACCCGGGGCACCATGATGTCACAGATGCGCAGGTCGCCATTCTTCAAGATATTAAACAGCATCTTGATTTCATCGGGGCCAAGCGACAAGGTCCCCAATTCATCCCGATGTCTTTCGATGATCCCCTCAAAGGCTTCCCGCAGGCCCGTTTCATTCCCCCGCGACAAGCCCAACTTACGGGCGATGGTGCGCCAAGCGCTCATGGGGTTCGTCCCTTTATTGCCGCACTATTTTTCTGATCCCTATGGTCTTGATAGGGATCGCTGATGCCAAATCCGCCAAGAATACGCCGCTCCAGCGCTTCCATTTCTTCGGCTTCATCCTCGTTCATATGATCATAGCCAAGGCAATGCAGCACCCCGTGCACCACAAGATGGCTCACATGATCGGCAAGTGTTTTCCCTTGCGCCTGCGCCTCGCGCTCGACCACGCCAGACGCCAGAATAAGATCGCCCAACCCCACGGGCATCTCTGCCGGAAGCGTTTGCAAGGTCGGCTCCAGTTCATCCCCTTCAAAAGCAGGGAAAGACAAAACATTGGTAGAGCCGGCCTTGCCGCGAAACGCCATATTCAGCGCCGCCACCCGCGCATCATCGGCCAGTTCCACCGACAATTCGGTAGAGCGCATCAACAAGCCGGCCACACCAACATCACTGTGCAACATGGCCGCCTTGGCCATCGCCACAACAAGGGGTTCGCTTTCGGGGATCAAAGACAGCCATGTGCTGTCCGATATATGGATCTGGATATCGAAAGGATCATCATCTGTGGCAACGGCCAAACCGTCACCGAAGGGACTTATGGGGTCTTCTGGCATCTCAATTTTCACAGTTCGGCTTCAGGAGAAGAGGTGCCCATTTTATCATAGGCCGCAACGATACGAGCCACCAAAGGATGGCGCACCACATCTTTATCGGTAAATCGGATCACCTCGATCCCTGACACGCCAGACAAGGTTCCAAGAGCGTCCGCAAGGCCGCTTTTGCTGGTCGGGGGCAAGTCCACCTGGCTGGGATCACCGCAAATGGTCATCCACGAATTTTCCCCAAATCGTGTCAGAAACATCTTCATCTGCATGGGCGTGGTGTTTTGCGCTTCATCCAGAATCACATAGGCATTTGAAAGTGTCCGTCCGCGCATATAAGCAAGGGGAGCCACTTCAATCTGGCCAGACAACAGCCGTTTTTCAACCTGATCGGCGGGCATCATGTCATAAAGCGCATCATAAAGGGGCCGCAGATAGGGATCGACCTTTTCCTTCAGATCACCGGGCAAGAAACCCAGATTTTCTCCAGCTTCCACCGCAGGGCGCGATAAAATGATACGGTCCACCTCGCCAGCCAGCATCCGGCTACCGCCATGGCCACCGCCAGATAGGTTTTCCCCGTTCCCGCAGGGCCAATACCGAAGGTCAGCAACGACGATTGCATGGCCGAAATATAGCGGGTTTGCATGGGAGAGCGCGGCTGGATAACCCGATTGCGCGTTACAATCCGCACAGAGGCATGATCGCCCGCCATTGCAGCCGCACCAGAGGAGCCCGCTGGTTTAGCGGCTTCCTTTTTAGGCAATCCGGGAGGGGTGCCCATCATACGCAAGGTTCCATCCACATCTCCCTGATCAAGGCTTTCGCCCTGTTCCAAACGCGCATAAAGCGACATCAGTACCCGGCGCGCCACGTCGCACGCATCCATCGGCCCATCAATTGAAAGCTGGTTCCCGCGATTAACGATGGTCACACCCAGCGTCTGTTCGATTCTGGCCAGATTGCGGTCATGCGCCCCGTAAAGAGATGCAAGCAGCCGGTTATTCTCGAAATCGAGAAATGGTTTGGGTGTCGCGTTTTGCGGTGGCTGAGCCAGATCGTTCAAGCGCTGTTTGATCCCGTAATCGCTGCCAAGGACGGCAAATCTAAAAAGATGTGCCGGTTAATACAGGCCGACCGCGCAGGCTGTTCGGCCCTGCAGAAACAATTTCAACGTCCAGTAACCGGCCCATATGACGAGTGTATGGCTGCGTCGCCGATTCGTCCAGAGTCTCTGCACCGGAAAGCGACGCAAAATCCACATGAACCGCCTGATTATAGGGGCTGCGACCCAATAATTGCGCCGAAGACTTCCCTTCCCGTTCCATCAGAACCCGCATGGTGTGGCCCACGACGCTTTGATTGAAGGCATATTGCTGTTCATTCAACAAAGCCTGCAAGGCAGCCAGACGCTCGGTTTTCACCGCTTCATCCACCTGTTCCTCGATCACGCTGGCCGGTGTGCCGGGGCGCGGGCTATATTTGAAACTATAAGCCTGCGCATATTTAACGGACCGTACCAGCTCCAGCGTCTGTTCAAAATCCGCATCCGTTTCGCCGGGGAAGCCCACGATAAAATCCCCCGACAAGGCAATATCGGGCCTTTTGGTGCGCAAACGATCAATGATGCGGTGATAGTCCTCGGCCGTATGGCGACGATTCATGGCCTTCAGAATACGATCCGACCCGGATTGCACCGGCAAATGCAGATAGGGCATCAAGGTGTCCAGCGCCCCATGGGCTTCGAACAGATCATCGCTCATATCGCGTGGATGGCTGGTGGTATAACGCAAGCGTTCCAGCCCTTCGATCTCGCTCAGGCGATAAAGCAGCCCTGCCAAGGATTGCGTGCCGCCTGCCTGTGCCGCGCCGTGATAGGCATTTACATTCTGGCCCAGCAAGGTGATTTCCCGCACACCGCCATCCACAAGCCGCTGCGCTTCTTGCACAATATCGGCTTCAGGGCGCGACACCTCCGACCCACGGGTATAAGGCACCACACAAAATGTGCAGAATTTGTCGCAGCCTTCCTGAACGGTCAAAAAGGCTGTGGCTCCCTTATGTCCGGTCTTGCCCGGCAAATGATCGAACTTATCTTCGGCAGGAAAATCCGTATCCAGCACCCGCACCGTTTGGCCGCGCGCCTGTTGCGCATCCGCCCGATCGATCATATCGGGCAGCCGGTGATAGGTCTGCGGCCCGAAGACCATATCCACCGCAGGGGCGCGGCGCACGATTTCCGCACCTTCGGCCTGGGCCACACAGCCTGCCACGGCGATATACATGCTTTTGCCGTCTTTGGCGCGGCTATCTTTCAGCTGACGCAAACGGCCCACTTCCGAAAACACCTTCTCGGCGGCCTTTTCACGAATATGGCAGGTATTGAGAATCACCAGATCTGCAGTATCCGGGCTATCCACCGGCGTGAAATCCCGCCCCGCCAAGGCATCGGCCATACGCTGGCTGTCATAGACATTCATCTGGCAGCCATAGGTTTTGACGAAAACCGTCCGCTTGGCGGTGCTGGAGACAGCGGGGCTGTCCGCGCTGTCGGCTCTTTTATCAATGTGCTTACTCATATGCGCGCCTATGGCCGAAAAACACCCTGAAATGCAAGCAAAACCGCGTTTAACCGCAAAGAACATCCCAAGCAGGCCAACGCCGTCACTCTGCAATCCGTCCCATATTTGCCGCCGCCAGACCCTCGGAAACACACGCATGGCATTGCACCGCAAGCGTTTTACGGTCGATGCCCTGTGTCACCTCGATGGGGTCATGGTACTGGATCACCGCCTTGATCCGGCCCAGCCGCAATATTTGCCAAATATGGCTGGTCAGTTCCATATCCCCATACCAGCCAATCAGCGGTCTTTGCGCCCGTGATATCGGAATCCCGTTGATATGGGTATAGGCAATGGTGAAGGCTGGATTTTCAGGCCGTCCATTCCCTGCGCCACGGAAAAAAGTGACGATTTAAAAGGCTTCACCATGGTCCCGTCGGTCGAGGTTCCTTCGGCAAACAAGATCAGGCTATCCCCCTCGGCCAGACGGGCACTGATCTCGTTGCGTTGATGGATGCTGGAACGGGGCCGACCGCGATCCACGAACACCGAACGATAAAGACGCGCCATCAGGCTGATTCCACCCCAGCCCGCCACTTCTTTCTTGGCAATGAAGGCCGCCTTCACATGACCGCCGATAATGGGAATATCCAGCCAGGAAATATGGTTGGAAACAAACAGCACCGGACCATCGGCCTGTTGCCCGCGTATCTCGGTTTCCACACCCACCAGCCGGGTGATGAAACGCGATAAACCCATGGGAAAGCCCAACCAGTGCCGGGGCATGAAACGCAGCACGAAAAGCTGGAACGGCACCACAAGCGCACAGCTTAAGACGATCAGGCCCAAAGCGCTGGCCGCCCCCAAATGGAATCCCAATGTGCCGCGCAATTCACGCAGGCTCCTCACCTCCGAAGGCGGCGCATCCGATGCCTCCAGACTTGACGGAGCGCGGTGGGGCGGGGAGGAGGACAGCGGACTTACTCTGGCTTGTTTTTACGGGACAAGGGAACGCCGTACAGTTCCATCCGATGATCCACCAGCCTGAACCCCAGCTTACGGGCCACATCCTTTTGCAGGCGTTCAATTTCTTCATTGTGGAATTCAACCACCGTGCCGGTATCCAGATCAATCAGATGATCGTGATGTTCATCACTTACCGGCTCATAGCGCGACCGGCCATCACGAAAATCATGACGCTCCAGAATGCCTGCCTCTTCAAACAAGCGCACCGTCCGATAAACCGTGGCGATGGAAATGCGATCATCCACATGGGTGGCGCGCCGATACACCTCCTCCACATCAGGATGATCGGTGGCATCGCTTAAAACACGGGCAATCACACGCCGTTGGTCGGTCATGCGCATCCCTTTATCGATGCACATCTGCTCGATATCGAGCGGCTGATCGTCCATTGTTCTCTCCGCAGTTTTATGAACAGCGCACACTATACCGCATTCGCAGCATTGCTCCAGCCAATCAAAAAGAGCCAGAGCAACTTTCCTTGTCCAGGCATATCCACCGCATCAAAAGGCGGTATCGCGCCTAGCTTTTGCGGCGGCGGGTTCCCAAACCAATTTTCTTGGCCAGCTCTTGGCGTTGCTTGGCATAATTGGGCGCAACCATCGGATAATCTGCTGGCAAACCCCAGCGCTCGCGATAGTCTTCGGGGGTCATATCATAGCGGGTCTTGAGATACCGTTTGAGCATTTTCAGCTTTTTGCCGTCTTCAAGACAGATCACGAAATCCGGGGTTACCGATTTCTTGATGGGAACGGCGGGTTCTGGCCGTTCTGCCTCAACAACAGCATCTTCCGACCCGATTGCCCGCAAGGCACCATAGACATCTGCGATCAATTTAGGCAGTTCGGATACGGGCACAGAATTGTTGGAAAGATGAGAAACGACAATATCTGTCGTCAAAGCAAGCAATTCATCATTTTGCAAAATGCTATCTCCTGAAGCTGCCATTCAAGTCCATCCCTGTTTCAGGGGGACCAAAAGTCAAAATTGATAGTAATCTGTGCTTGATATACATCAACTCATGTATACTTCAAGAGATCAATTCAACGATGATGTTTATTTTTATTTCTATTTTTAAACTCATCAGGAGCACAGGCCATGGTCACCGCATCTCTAAATCCACCATCGGCCAATTGATAATAACGAGGCCGCCGCCCGATCTGCTTAAAGCCATGATCTTTATAAAAAGCGCAGGCGGCTTCATTATCTTCACGCACCTCTAAAAACAATTGTCGGGCGGCCCGGCTTTTACACAAACCCAAAAGATGCGCCAACAAAGACCGCGCCACGCCGGTCCGGCGGGCCTGCACCAAAACACCTAAAGACAACAGTTCACATTCATCGGCGGCAAAGCGCACCATGCATAGCCCAAAGGCTCATCCAGCCGGCAGGCCACCAAACCCAACACACCGGGCATCCGCAGCACCTCGGACAGTTCGCTTCCTCCCCAGCGTTCACCCGTATCGGGAGGGAAACTGCCATGATGCAAGGCGGTCAGCACGTCTGCCCCTTCGATCCCGATTTGATGCAAAGACAAAGGTTCCGCGGTCATGATGGGTCCAGCCGTGTCAAACCGGGGCGGGTGGACTGCTTGGCATCGGGGGGGCGCAGATAAAAAGGAGAGGGCAGTGCATCATGTTCCCGGCGCCCTGTCTGTACGGTCACTGTCTGTGCCGTCACTGTTTGTGCGACCAGATGCACCAAAGCCGCCGCCAATCCTTCGGGGGCCACCATCATCCGGGCATGGGGTATCCGCATGGCCAATTTTTCTGCCCCGCTGCCAATGATCCCACCGCGCCAATCGGCATAAAGCGCCGCTATATCCTCAAGCTCCGATAAAGCCGGAGCGCTGATCGATTGTCCTTTTTCATCAAAACTTTGACAATAAAGCTGATCCCCGCGCGCCGCCAAAGCCACCAGAACCGGCTGATCCGTTGTCTCTTGCTCCACCAAAGTCCGGGCCGCAAAGGCCAGGGTTTCAAAGGTGGTGAACCCGATGGCGGGAACAGACAAAGCCAAAGCCAATCCCCGGGCCGCGGCAATGCCCACCCGCACACCGGCAAAGCTGCCCGGCCCTGTGGTAACGGCGATATGGCTGATATGGGTCATCTCAAGCCCTTGCTGCCGCACCAGATCATCGATCATCGGCAACAAAGCCTCCGCCTGCCCGCGCCGCATGGTTTTGGTCAATGAGTACGGCGCGCCGCCCTCTTTCAAAAGGGCGACGGAGCAACTTTGCGCACCCGTATCAAAAGCCAGATACACCGGGGTCATCATTCAGAGCACTTGGCAGGCATCATCAAAGGCCAGTCTGGGGCTGCGCGGGAAGAGCTCATCGGTAGAGCCATAGCCAATGGCGCAAAGGAAATTGGATTTGATCTGGCTATCGGGGAAAAATTCCGCATCCACGGCTTTATTGTCAAAGCCGCTCATCGGGCCGCAATCAAGACCAAGCGCCCGGGCCGCCAGCATCAGATAGGCCCCTTGCAAAGTAGAATTGCGAAAGGCTGTTTGATGGGCCACATCCGCATCATGGGCAAACCAGTCCCGTGCCTCGGGATTGTGGGGGAACAATTGCGGGATTTTATCGTAAAATTCCGCATCCCATGCCACAATGGCGACCACCGGCGCTGTCATGACCTTGATCGCATTGCTGCCCATCACAAGGGGTTTCAACCGCGTTTTCGCTGCTTCGCTTTGCAGGAAAACAAACCGCGCCGGAGAACAATTGGCGCTGGTCGGTCCCCACTTGAGCAAATCATATAAGGCCTGTAGCGTTTCACCGCTGACCGGCTTGTCCTGCCAACGATTATAGGAGCGGGCCTTTCGAAACAGGGTGTCAAGAGCGGTAGGATTCAACGGGCTGCTCATAAAGACCTCTTTGATCATGAGGATGGATTGAGGAATGGACCAGCAATGATGCCAGAACAGACACTGCAAACAAGGGTCCCCGCTTTTAACCGATCCTGCGCTTTGGTCAAATGGGCGCGGCCTTTTACCCTTGCTCTTTTGGGACTGGCCCCACTGCTTTTTGGTGCAGCAATCGCTCAGGCACAGGCACAGCCCGGCCCAACCATGCCGGAAAGTCTGGCGCAAAGCGATCAGCATGATGCGGTCATTCTGATCTATCACCGCTTTGGTGAGAACACCATTCCGTCAACCAATATTCGCATGGACCAATTCAAAGAGCAGCTTGAAAGCCTGAAAAACAATGGCCATCAGGTTTTGCCCTTATCCGAAATCCTTGCCGCTTTCAAAAGCGGCACGGCCTTACCGGAAAAGGCCGTCGCCATCACCATTGACGATGCCTATGCCTCGTTCAAAACACAGGGATGGCCCTTATTGAAAGACTATGGCTATCCCGCCACCTTGTTTGTTGCCACCGACCCTGTGGATCAAAAACTGCCCGGATATCTAAGCTGGGACGATCTGCGCAGCCTTCAAACGGAAGGGGTCACCATCGGCCATCATGGGGCCGCCCATCTGCATATGGTGGAGGAAGGGGTGAAGGCCGCCCGTGCCGATATAGACCGCGCCAGCACCCGCTTTCAGGCCGAACTGGGGACCATTCCTTCTTTGTTTGCATGGCCTTATGGGGAATATAGCCCTGCCCTTATCCGCATGGCCCAAAAGATGGGATTCGAGGCCGCCTTGGCGCAATATTCCGGCGTTGCCGCCATGTGGGACGACCCCTTCGCGCTGCCGCGTTTCCCTTTTAATGAACGCTATTCAACGCCAGAGCGTTTCCACCTGATTTCCAATGCGCGGGCCTTACCGGTGACCGATATGATCCCCAAAGGCCCTCTCTTGACAGATGGCGACACCAACCCGCCCGCTTATGGGTTCAGCCTGCCATATCCGGTCCCCGGTCTTTCGGCGCTGGCCTGCTATCCCAGCCACGCAAAGCAAGCCAGATCCAGCAGCTTGGCAGCCGCCGGATTGAAGTGCGCATCGACCGGCCCTTTCCCGCAGGCCGCAACCGGATCAATTGTACTCTGCCCGGCCCGGATCGCCGCTGGTATTGGCTGGGGAAATTCATCTATGTGCCCGGCAATCCGGTGGACTAGGCCATTCGGCAAATCAGGCGATGGGGCGCACTTCGGTAATTTCCGGGATATAATAGCGCAACAGATTCTCGATTCCCTGCTTCAAGGTCATGGTGGAACTGGGGCAGCCCGCACAAGCGCCTTGCATATGCAGATACACCACGCCTTCCTGAAATCCGTGGAAGGTGATGTCACCCCCATCCCGGGCAACGGCGGGGCGTACTTTTTCATCCAGAAGCACTTTGATCTGATCGACAATCTCCGCATCTGCGGGGTCGCCTTCCATTTCCGAAGGCCCTGCCGCCATCACCTGCGCCCCCTCCAACAAGGTTGGCGCACCAGAGGTGAAATGCTGCATCACCGCACCCAAAATTTCCGGCTTGATCTGCTCCCAGCCTTGAGAGTCCGATTTGGTCACGGTGATGAAATCGGCCCCCATGAACACCGCCTCGACGCCAGCAACACGGAAGATCGCGTCCGCCAATGGCGAAACTTTGGCCTGCTCGGCATCGGTAAAATCAGCGGTTCCGCTGTCCAGGACCGTGCGGCCGGGCAAAAATTTCAGGGTCGCCGGATTGGGCGTTTGTTCTGTCTGGATAAACATGGGGCACCTCTTCAAATTACTCCGCTTATGTGGAGACAAGCGCGGCACAGGTCAAGGAAATCAGATGAATTTCATCCGATTTTCTTTGTCCTTGACATATCAACAGAAAGGGGTTGGCGCTGCCGCATTTACAAATGCAGGGGGAAGCATCATCTGCGCGGCTTAAACCAACCGATCAATGGTTTCTGGCTCCAGCGTACCGGGGACGATCACAACGGGGCAGGGCAGATTGGCCGCCATAGGGCCAGAGAAATAATCTACCAACGGCCCCGGTTCACCACCCGCACTGGCCGCCAAAACGAGGGCGAACAGATCCTGACGTTCTTTGATGAATTTATGCAGCTCTTCTTTAGGCGGACCTTCACGCACAACAATTTCCGGCTTCACCCCGGAATAGGCATAAATGCGTGCCGCCACATCTTCCAGCATGGCTCGCGCCTGCGACAATCCCTCCTCTCGCATCCGGTCCGCCACCGCTTTCCAATGTTGAAAGTCACCGGGGGCCACCGAATGAAACAAGATGATACCGCCACCAACAATATGGCCCGCACGCCCCGAAGCAAAACGAATTGCCAGTTGCGCCTCTTCGCTTTCATCCACCACAACCACGAAATTGCGGGGATGATCCGAGATCGGGCCTAAAGAATGATGGTCAGCAATATCCATTGTCATGGTGCGATGGTGGCAAGCCGCACGGGCTTGCGCAAGTCAAGAAACGCCGCGACAGGAAAAAATTATCACTCGCCCATCACACTCAATAACCGGTTGAAGACGATTTCGAGCCTTTGGGCAATTTGAGTTCAACCGTTTGGGTTTGGCCGCTTTGGCCGGGGAAGCCGGTAAACATGGCCTGTACCAGATAGGGCATCACCGACGGCACATCATTATTGCTGATGGTGGTATCTGCGCGGCCTTCAAAGACCACTTCATCATTTGAACGAACCATGGCAACGGTCATGCGCACCGAATGTACGGTAACGGAATAGACCTGATTGCCACCATAGCCGTATCCGCCATAGCCACCATAATATCCGCCATAGTAGGACGAACGGAACCCATAGGGATGGAAGAAACCACGCCCGTAATAAGGATAACCGCCATAATAATTGGGGCGCGAAAAGACCTTTTCACGGCCCTCTGACACCAGCCAGTCAAATTCAACGGTGATATCCGCATCCCCTTCTGTGGGGCGGTAGCCGGCATCGATCAATTGCGCCCGCACCAAACCGGCATATTGTTCGAATTCAAGGCTGCCTTGCTTATCAGGGTCAATAGCAACGATTTTCACCGTTTGCTGTTGCGGGGCAGAAAGCCGGTGAAACCGGGCCACATCGGCTTCAAAAGTTCGCGCACAGCCCGCAAGCACAAAAGCGGATAGCAACAAGATAGCCGTGATCAATCGATATGGCATGGCAGTTCCGTCCTTCTTATAATCCTGTTTGCGCGACCAAGATGCATCCAAACCCTGCGCAGATAACAATCATTTTAATCTGCACAGGCTAACATACAAGGCTGAACCGACGATGAATTCCGGCAAGGCCATCCTTGAAACGCTCTGTTCATAAGCCTCTATGGAACATATGGCTGCAATTTTGCGCAGCGCAAGCCAACGGCCTCATCAAATTTTAGCGCGCCCGACGCCCTAAAAAGCCAACGGTTTCCCGAACCTCTTCCATCACCGGCAAAGCCAAAGCCGCCGCCCGATCCGCCCCCTCACTCAAAATAGCATCGATCTCGGCGGGATCGTTCATCAAACGGCTCATTTCCTGCGTGATCGGCGACAGCTTTGCCACAGCCAGATCCACCAATGCCTTTTTAAACGGCGCAAAGTCTGTCCCGCCGAACTCCGCCAGCGTTTTCTCAAGGCTTTGGTCGGACAAAGCCGCATAAATGCCCAGCAGATTATTGGCTTCTGGCCGCTCCGCCAAATCCGCAACACTGTCGGGTAATGGATGAGGATCGGTTTTGGCCTTGCGAATTTTACGGGCAATGCTATCGGCATCATCGGTAAGATTAAGCCGCGACGCATCCGACGGATCGGATTTGCTCATTTTCTTGGAGCCGTCCCGCAGACTCATGATCCGCGCCCCTTCTTTCTGGATCACCGGCTCCACCAGCGGGAACACCTCACGGCCATAATCATTGTTGAATTTCATGGCAATGTCGCGGGTCAGCTCCAGATGCTGTTTTTGATCTTCGCCCACCGGCACATGGCTGGCTTTATAGGCCAGAATATCCGCCGCCATCAGATTGGGATAAACAAACAGCCCGGCGCTGGCTTTTTCGCGGTTTTTGCCCGCCTTGTCCTTGAATTGTGTCATACGGTTCAGCCAGCCGATGCGAGCCACGCAATTAAACACCCAAGCCAATTCGCCATGGGCGGCCACCTGGCTTTGATTGAACAAGACCGAACGCTTGGGATCGACCCCCGACGCAATATAGGCCGCCGCCGCCTCGCGGGTTTGCCGGATCAGCTCTTGCGGATCTTGCCAAACGGTGATGGCGTGCAAATCCACCACGCAATAAATACATTCATAATCGTCTTGCAGCTTGGCCCAATTACGAAACGCCCCCAGATAATTTCCCAAATGCATGGAGCCGGATGGCTGGGCACCAGAAAAAATGCGGTTTTTGGGCAAGGATACCGGACGATCTTCGGTCATAGGGGCGCTCACTGCAAAAGGATGTGAAAGCAAAACACAGGCTCAAACGAGACACTGGCTCAAAAGTGCCGAACCTTATGGCAATGGCCGCCCCCAAGGTCAACTGCCCGGCTATCGCCAATTTTTTATTTCGGACAGGCGAAAGGCTCCCGATATCAGGCTCGCCACACCATAAACACCAAGGCCGCTGACCACCAAGAGCGCCGCCTGCCCCACCTGCATCGCCTTGGACGCCCCGCGCCCGGCCCCAAAAAAATGATCCAGACCAAACAACACTGCCGCCATCAGGCCACAGCTCGCAATTACCCGAAGCAAGCGGCTTTTAAGGCGGGCATCAAGGGCAAACTGGCTACGGCGATGCAAATTGACATAAAGCAGCGCCGCATTCAGCCAAGCGGCAATGCTGGTGGCCAAAGCCAGCCCCACATGGCGCAACGGCCCCATCAGCAAAAGATTGAGCACCAGATTGGTGACAAGCGCCAATAGGGCAATTTTCACCGGCGTTTTCATATCTTCACGGGCATAAAAGCCCGGCACCAGAACCTTGATCAGCACAAAAGCTGGCAAGCCAGCGGCAAAGGCGGCCAAAGCCCATGCGGTGGCCTGACTATCATCTGCAGTAAACGCCCCATGCTGGAACAGCGCCGAAATCAAAGGCTGGGGAACAGTTGCCAAGGCAAAGGCCGCGGGCAGGGTGAGAATCAAGGCAAATTCAATGGCCCGATTATGATGATGGATGGCCTCCACAGCCGAGCCCCCCGCCAAAGTGCGTGAAAGATGAGGCAACAGCACCGTGCCTACGGCAATGCCGATCACTCCCAAGGGCAATTGATTGAGCCGGTCCGCATAAAACAAGAACGACAAAGACCCTTCGGGCAACATCGATGCCAAAATCACATCAATCATCAGATTGATCTGTGTCATGCCCGCCCCCAATGCCACCGGCAACATCACGGTGAGCAGTCTCTTGACCGCTGGGGTCAGTTTTGGGCGCGGCAAAGAGAGGGAAAATCCCATCCGGTGGGCGCCATAAAGCAGCAACAGCAATTGCACGACACCGGCAAGGCTGACCGCAATGGCCAACGCTTTGGCGGTCATGATGGCCGTGTCATGGAACAAAAGCAGCGAGGAAATCAGCACCAGATTAAGCAAGATAGGTGCCGCCGCCGCTTCAGAAAACCGCCCCAAGCCATTCAGAATACCGGAAAAAAGCGATACCAGGGAAATCAGAAGCAAATAGGGAAACGTAAGCCGTGTCAGATCTACCGCCAGCGCAAATTTCTCTGGCTGATCGGCAAATCCTGGGGCCAGAACAAGCATTGCCCATGGCATAACCGCTTGCATCAATCCCGTGAAAACCAACAGGATTGGCAGCAAAACAGCCAGGGCCTCCTGGGCAAAAATCCGGGCATTATGGCGGCTGGTCGGGGTAGGGTCGCGCCCCAGAATTCTGGAAAACAAGGGCACAAAGGCTGAAGAAAACGCCCCTTCCGCAAACAGACGGCGGAAGAAATTGGGCAATTTGAACGCCACGAAAAAGCAATCTGCCGCCAGCCCTGCACCCAGAAACTGCGCCATCAAAACATCGCGCATAAAGCCCAGAATACGGCTCATCAGCGTAAAAGAGCCTACGGTGGAGAATGCCCGCATCATACTCATAAGGCAGAAAACCCGGCCACAGCCTGCCAAAACGCCATCTTAGCCCCCATGGGCTTTGGCACCCATCCGGCGGCGATGTTCGTGACTGAAAGGCAGATCGCCCAAAGACGCCGCCAGCAATTTCTTTTCAATATTGGCAATGCGTTGCGCCCCGGTAATTTTCTGCCCTTCCAGATCCTGCACATAAAACACATCCACTGCCCGCTCGCCATAGGTTGCCACATGCGCAGAAAAAATCGACAAACGCATCCGCGAAAGAGCGCGGGTCAGATCGTAAAGCAGGCCGATACGATCGCGGGCATTCACCTCGATCACCGTGGCCCGGTTGGACGCCCGGTTATCGATCAGGATCAGCGGCTCCACCGTGAACACCGCCATGCGCTTTTTAAGGGCATTGGTTTTGCGCTTCAGATTTTCATCTGCGGGCAATTTGTTCACCACAGCACGGCGCACCGAGCGTTCCATCTGCGCCAGCTTGTGCGGATCGGAAAACGCCGAGCCATCCATGGTCTGGATACGAAAATTATCCAGAGCCTTCCCATCATTCGTGGTGTGGATCTTGGCATCCACCACCGATGCTCCAGCCACGGCAAATGCCCCTGAAAGCCTTGCAAACAGGCCGGGCCGGTCACGGGTAAACACCCCCACTTCGGTCATATCCTGAAAGGCATTCACCGACAGCATCACCCCCACTTCCTCGCCTGCACTTTCGGTTTCGCGAATAAGGCGGGCATTATGTTCGTGGGTGTTGCTGTCTTCGGCAATCCAATAGCTGTCATGCAGGCGGCTCATATGGATATCGCGGCTGCGTTTGGGCCAATCGCCCAGCCGTGACGCCAATTCCGCTTTTTTGCTGTCTACCCGTTCCTTGCGACCGGTTGTGGCATGACCGGCGATCAACACCTCTTCCGCCTGATCATAAAGATCACGCAAAAGCTGGCCTTTCCAGCCATTCCACACGCCGGGACCAACGGCCCGGATATCCACCACCGTCAAGATGATCAGCAATCTTAGCCGCTCCGGGCTTTTCACCGCCTTGCAAAAATCAAGGATGGTCTTGCGATCCGCCAAATCGCGTTTGAAGGCTGTGTGGCTCATCAGCAAATGCCACCGCACCAGCCACGCAACCAGATCCGTTTCCGCCGCCGTCAAACCCAAGCGCGGACACAAAGTACGGGCGATACGCTCTCCGGTTTTGGAATGATCCCCCTGCCTGCCCTTGGCGATATCATGCAAAAGCACCGCCACATAAAGCACCCGGCGCGACACCAGTTTATGGATCAATGTCGTGGACATGGGGTGTTCGTCGGCCAGTTCACCCCGTTCGATCTTTGCCAGCAAACCGATGGCATGGATGGTATGCTCGTCCACCGTATAATGGTGATACATATCATATTGCATTTGCGCCACCACCCGCCCGAAATCCGGCACGAAACGGCCAAACACACCGGCTTCATTCATGCGGCGCAAATTCAGTTCGGGATGGTCCTTCGAGGTCAGCACCTCCATAAAGGCCTTATTGGCTGCCGGATCTTCCCGCACCGTTTTATCGATCAATGCCAAATGGCGCCCGATATGACGTAACGCATTGGGATGGATATCAAAGCCCGATTGATGCGCCACCGCGAAAATTTCGATCATCTTGCGCGGATCTTTTACAAACAGCGCATCCCCCGACACATTGAGCCGATTACCATCCACCGAAAGCCGCGGATACGGCGCTTGGGGCGTAAGGCTTTCAAGGAAAACATCGATGTTTTCTCTTGCCGGTCTTCCAGCACCGCGCAAACCACACGGGTTAGATCCCCCACCTGCTTGGCCACCAGAAAATAATGCTTCATGAAGCGTTCAACGCCAGACAGGCCGGGGCGATCGCGGTAATTGAGCCGCCGCGCCAATTCCGGCTGGACATCGAAGGTCAACCGCTCTTGCGCACGCCCCACCAGAAAGTGCAGTGACACCCGCACCGTCCATAAAAATGATTCCGCCTTGCGGAACGACTGCAGCTCTTCAGGCGCCAAAATGCCTTCCAACACCAGATCGCGGGGCCGGTGCACATCATAAAGAAATTTGGTCATCCAGAACAAAGTATGCAAATCCCGCAGGCCGCCCTTGCCATCCTTCAGATTGGGCTCCACCACATAGCGGCTATCCCCCATGCGGCTATGGCGGGCGTCCCGTTCTGCCAGTTTTTGCTCCACAAACAGCCGCCCCTGCCCTTGAAGCACCTCTTTTCGGTAGCGGCTGTCCAGCTCGTCAAACAGCGCACGATCCCCCACCAGCATCCGCCGTTCCAACAGTGCCGTTTTCACCGAAAGATCTTTTTGCGCCATCCGCACGCAATCACCGGGCGAGCGCACCGCCTGCCCCACTTTCAGCCCCATATCCCACAGGGTATACAGCATGAACTCCACCACCTGTTCATGCCAGACCGTTGATTTATAAGGATAAAGAAACAACAGATCGAGGTCTGAGAACGGGGCCAGCTCGCTGCGGCCATAGCCGCCCGTCGCCACCACCGCCAAACGCTCGCTATCGGTGGGATTGTGACACGGATAAAGATGATGCACCGCCACATCATACAAGCCTTCCACCAGCTTATCCGCCAGATAGCTGAAAGACGCGGCCAAGGTGCGGCCATTGGTGCCATCTTGCTCATGGCGTTGCTTTAATTCTGCAAAGCCGTCCTTCCACGCCGTTTTGGCAACATCCAGAATCCGGGCGCGCCGGTCACGGGATTCAGGCTGGGTTGCCGCTTTGGCCAGCGCCTCCACAAAGGCTCCATAATCAATGATCTGACGCTTCTTCAAGATCTTGACCATGGCCGTCCTTCCTGTTGAATGCCCAAAATCCGGGGCCGGTATATCCCTTTATCTGCGCCTATTGTCCCCCATCCGACAAAGTCTTCAAGTGATAGATCAGATCATGGGCCTGTTTGGGGCTCAGATCATCGGGATTGATGTCTAAAAGCGCCTCTCTTACGGGATCGGTCGGAACCGCAGATCCGGCCTCGTCAGATAGTCTGTCGGCCATTTGGAACAAGGGCAGATCGCCCAGAACACCGCGCACCGGAGCACCATGGCCCTGCGCTTCCAATTCCGCCAGAACCTGCCGCGCCCGCGCCACCACAGAGGCAGGCAGGCCCGCCAGCTTTGCCACCTGAATACCGTAAGACCGGTCTGCCGCGCCATGGGCCACTTCATGCAAGAACACCACATCTCCCTGCCATTCCTTCACCCGCATAGAGCGTAAGGCCATTTTCGGAAGCCGTTCCTTGAGCGTTGAAAGTTCGTGATAATGGGTTGCAAACAAAGCACGGGCGCGGTTTTTTTCATAAAGATGCTCCACCGCAGCCCAGGCAATGGACAAACCATCAAATGTCGCGGTGCCACGGCCAATCTCGTCCAAGATCACCAAGGACCGTTCGGTGGCCTGATTCAGAATTGCTGCGGTTTCCACCATTTCCACCATGAAGGTAGAGCGCCCCTGCGCCAGATCGTCAGATGCACCGACCCGGCTGAACAGGCGGTCCACAATGCCGATACGCGCCGCTTGGGCCGGCACATAGCTGCCACTTTGGGCCAAGATGGCAATCAACGCATTCTGGCGCAAAAATGTGGATTTCCCCGCCATATTGGGACCGGTAATCAACCATAGCCGGGTTTCGGGGCCAAGATCGCAATCATTGGCCACGAAGGGGCCCTCATCGGCCTTGCGCAGCGCCGCTTCCACCACCGGATGCCGCCCGCCCACAATATCGAATGCACAATCGGTAGTGATCTCGGGCCGTGTCCAGCGTTCGGTAACGGCCACCTCTGCCAAGGCGGCCGATACATCAAAAACCGCCAAGGCCTGGGCCGTTTGCGACAAAGCCGCCCACGCATCCGATATATGTGCCAATAAGCGATCGAACAAATCCTGTTCCATCGCCAGCGCCCGATCCCCCGCCTGCGTGATCTTGCTTGCAAGCTCCGCCAGTTCCGGGGTGGAAAAACGCACCGAATTGGCAAGGGTCTGGCGATGGATGAAACGCTCGGCCAAGGGCGGCTTCATCAACGCATCGGCCGCTTTCGCCGATAGATCGATATGATAGCCCAGAACATTATTATGCTTGATTTTCAGGCCCGCAATACCAGTTTCCTGCCGATAGCGCGTCTCCAAAGCGGCAATCAACCGGCGGCTTTCATCACGCAAGGTGCGACATTCATCCAAAGCCGCATCATAACCCTTGGCGATAAAGCCCCCATCGCGCAACAAAGCGGGCGGTTCGGCCACCAAAGCCCGCGACAATTCCTCGATCAGCGCTTGATGTCCGCCCAATGCGGCATGATCTGGGGCCAGCGCATCGGGAAGGCCGGAAAAGCCGTTTTTTTGGGCCAAAAGATCGCGCACATCAGCCGCCACATTCAACGCATCCCGCACCATGGCCAGATCACGGGGCGTTCCCCGCCCGATGGTCAAACGCGACAAGGCCCGTTCCAGATCCGGAGCGTGGCGCAAGGCTTGGCGCAAATCAGCCCGCACCGCACCATCTTCAACAAAATAATCAATCGCCGACAAACGCGCATTGATCGCCGCTTCATCCGTCAAAGGGGCGCTCAAGCGCGCCGCCAATGCCCGGGCACCGGGGCCTGTGACCGTGCGATCAATGGTGGCGATCAAACTGCCCTTTGCCTCACCCGCCATGGTCCGGGTCAATTCCAGACTGCGTCTGGTGGCCCCGTCGATCAGCATGCTTGCTCCGCGCGGCAGTTGCGAAGGGGCCATCAAGCGCGGCAAACGGCCTTTTTGCGTATCTTCCAGATAACCGATCAGGGCATCATAGGCGGCCAGTTCGGCGCGGCTGAAATCCCCGAAAGCATCCAACACCGCCACATCAAACAAGCTACATAAACGCCGTTCGCCGCGCGCACTATCGGATTGGGTCTTTTCCAGCGGTGTCACCACATCGGAAAAAGCGGCCAAGGCCACATCCAGCACCGGATCGTCCATCAAGCCGGATGCCACCAGCAATTCCCCCGGGGCAATCTGCGCCAGATCCGCCGACACAAGATCCTCTGTGGTGAGCATCGAGGTCAGCGCCCCTGTGGACATATCGGCCCATGCCAAGGCCAAAGTGCCACCCGCTTTGACCAGCACCGTCAGATAATTATGGCGGCGGGCATCCAGCAAAGTGTCTTCCGTCAGGGTGCCCGGTGTCACCAGCCGGACCACTTCGCGCTTCACCACCGATTTTGCCCCGCGCTTTTTCGCCTCCGCCGGGTCTTCGGTCTGTTCACACACCGCCACCCGAAAACCGGCGCGGATCAATCGGGCCAGATAGCTTTCCGCCGCATGGACCGGCACTCCGGCCATGGGGATATCATCCCCTTCATGCTTACCACGTTTGGTAAGGGTGATATCCAGCGCCCCGGCTGCTTGA
Organism: Iodidimonas gelatinilytica; assembly: GCF_008579125.1. NCBI lineage: Bacteria > Pseudomonadati > Pseudomonadota > Alphaproteobacteria > Iodidimonadales > Iodidimonadaceae > Iodidimonas > Iodidimonas gelatinilytica. The sequence goes on from NZ_BKCL01000003.1 coordinate 41,835, forward strand.
ACCGCATCATCGAAGAACAATTCATAGAAATCGCCCATGCGGTAAAACAACAGGCAATCGGGGTGACCTGCCTTGATAGACAAATACTGCGCCATCATCGGTGTGGGAGCCGCCGAAGCCTTGGATGCGGCTTTCGACGGTCCTGCGGCTTTGGCTTTGGGCTGGGCGGTTTTCACAGTGATGGCAGATTTTTTCATAAAAGAAGTGTCTCGGGGCCTTGCTATGCTGTTGGAAACACGGTCATCTAGGGCGCTGAATTGGATATTTGAAGGTTTTAGCATGCGTTGCGCCTCCATCGCCAGTTTACCGTCGCATATAGAGTTTTGTTCGCCGTCTTGATCTCAGCCCGAATTTGCTACCGGGAGCGCACCATGTCCGACAATGATTCGAAATTTTCCGATCGGGAAGCCCTGCGCTTTCATTCTCTCCCCAAGCCCGGAAAGATCGAGATCGCGGCCACCAAGCCCATGGCCACCCAGCGCGACTTGTCTTTGGCTTATTCACCCGGCGTAGCGGTGCCGGTGAAGGCCATTGCCGAAAACCCCGATTGTATTTTCGATTATACGGCGCGCGGCAATCTTGTGGCGGTGATTTCCAACGGAACGGCAATTCTCGGCTTGGGCAATCTGGGGGCTGCCGCCTCGAAACCGGTGATGGAAGGCAAGGCGGTGCTGTTCAAGCGCTTTGCCGATATCGATGCCATCGATATCGAGCTCAATTCCGAAGATGTGGATGCCATCGTCAATGCCGTGTCCTTGATGGAGCCGAGCTTTGGCGGCATCAATCTGGAAGATATTGGCGCACCGGCGTGCTTTATCATCGAACAACGCCTGCGTGAGCTTATGGATATTCCGGTCTTCCATGACGATCAGCACGGCACCGCCATCATCACCGCCGCAGGCTTTTTAAATGCTATTTATCTCACCGGCCGCGATATCAAAAAGGTGCGGGTGGTGATGAATGGCGCGGGGGCAGCGGCCATCGCCTGTGCGGAATTGCTGAAAGCCCTTGGCGTGCTCCATGAAAATCTCATCATGTGCGATAGCAAGGGTGTCATCCACACGGCCCGCGAAGACACGCTGAACCAGTGGAAATCCGCCCATGCCATCGACACGGAACACAGAACGCTGGCCGATGCCATCGCCGGTGCCGATGTGTTCATCGGCCTGTCGGTGAAAGGGGCCGTCAACCGCGAAATGGTGAAAAGTATGGCCGAAAAGCCGATCATTTTCGCCATGGCCAATCCCGACCCCGAAATTTCCCCCGAAGATGTGGCCGAAGTGCGCGACGATGCATCATGGCCACGGGCCGGTCCGATTATCCCAATCAGGTCAATAATGTCTTGGGCTTTCCTTATATTTTTCGCGGCGCTTTGGATGTGCGGGCGCGCACCATCAATGAAGAAATGAAAATCGCCGCCGCCCATGCCTTGGCCGAGCTGGCCCGGTCCGATGTACCCGATGAGGTGGCCGCCGCTTATTCCGGGCGCAAATATAAATTCGGCCCGCAATACATCATCCCGGCGCCCTTTGATCCGCGCCTGATGGAATTTGTGCCGCCCCGCGTGGCGCAAGCGGCCATGGACAGTGGCGTGGCCCGCAAACCCATCGAGGATATGGCCGCCTATCGCCGTCAGGTTTCAAATCGGCTCAACCCCACAGTGGGCCTTTTGGGCGAGATGTATGACATGCTCACCAGCCACGACAAGCGGGTGATTTTCGCAGAAGCCGAAGAGGACCGCATGTTGCGTGCCGCAGTGGGCTTCAAATCCGGCGGTTATGGCACCCCCATCCTGATCGGCTATGAAGATGTGGTGGCAAAAAAACTGCATGATCTGGGGGCCGATCCCGATGAATTTGAAATCCATTCCGCCCGCACCTCGACCAAGAACGAAGCCTATACCGACTGGCTGTATAAGCGCCTGCAACGCATCGGCTATTTAAAGCGCGATGCGCAAAGGCTGGTGAACCGCGACCGCAATGTGTTTTCCGCCTGCATGCTGGCCAATGGTGATGCCGACGCCATGGTGACGGGGCTGACACGCAATTATTATCAGGCCGTCGAAAATATCCAGCTTGTGATCGACCCCAAAGCGCATATGCAGCCCTTTGGCCTGACTATCGTGATGTCGCGCGAACGCACTGTCTTCATTGCCGATACGGTGATGAACGAACGGCCCACCGGGGAAGAGCTTGCCGATATTGCCCAAAATGCCGCCGCCGCCGTGCGCCATTTGGGGCATAAGCCGAGCGTTGCCCTGCTGTCTTTCTCGAACTTTGGCCAGCCAATGCGCGAAAAAGCCGATCATGTGCGCGAAGCCGTGGGTATATTGGAACAGCGCGATGTGGATTTTGAATTCGAAGGCGATATGGCCCCCGATACGGCGCTGAACCCCGACCTGTTGAAACTTTATCCCTTTGCGCGGCTGTCGGGCCCGGCCAATGTCTTGGTGATGCCCGCCCTTCATTCCGCCAATATTTCTACCAAATTGGTGGGGGCTTTGGGCGGCGCAAAGGTCATCGGGCCGATCCTGTGGGGCTTTGAACGATCCGTCCAGATCGTGCGCATGGGATCCCATACCAGCGATGTGCTCAATATGGCGGCCTTGGCAGCCGTTGGCTCGATCGACCGGACATAAACAGAAAAAGGAAAAGGGGCGCATGCGCCTTATTCCCCAATGGCGGCGACATCCGGATCGCCGTCACCATCATTCACCGCGCCCGGTGTGCCAAAGCGCACGGAATAACGCTTGGTCACCCGCTCTACCGGCAACAGAATAAACACATCGGTGGTGCCGAACTGATAATCCACCACCGCGCCATCGCCGATAAAACAACCCAACCGCAAATACCCTTTGATCAAGGGCGGCAAGGCACGGCGCGCCATGCGGATATCCATGCCATCACGGGATTGCATGTTCATATCCACGAAACGATCCGGCACCGCGCGCACCATGAAATCCGCCGGGCACAGATGCTCGTGATAAAGATAAGACAGCGGTAATTTCAGGCTTTCGGGATCGGTGCCGTGCAAAGAGGCACAGCCGAACATATAAGCGATATCATGCTCTGCCAGATAGCCCGCAATGCCCTTCCACAAGAGGGTGATGGTGGTATTTGTACGGTAATCGCGGTGCACGCAAGAGCGCCCAAGCTCCAAAAGCTGGCCTCCCTTGCCCATATGGGTCTGGAAGCGCTCGCCCATCAAGGGGCCAAGGTCATATTCCTGCGCTGAATAAAAGCCGTCATGCAGTTCCGCCACACGCTGGCGCAATAACCGGTAGGTGCCCACCACCTGTTCGCCGCGCGGCTTGGAATGGTCGATCACCAGCAAATGATCACAGAGCGGATCATAGGCATCCATATCGCGGCGCTGTCTTTGCATGTCCAATGTCGGTTGCGCCGACATTTCCTCATAGAAAATATGGTAGCGCAGCCTTTGTGCTTCCAGAATTTCCTCTTCACTGCGCGAGCACCGCACCTCCAAAGGGCCGGAGCGGGCATAATAATCGGCATTCGCCAATGTTTGAGCGGCGACGACGGTCTCTTTTCCGGAATAATCCATAACGCGCTTTTAAGCCCTTATAGAGACAGTTTCATTACGAAGTGCCATGAGGACGTGGACCCACATTCTGCGATTCCCCAACGTTCCCAGAACCGCGCTATTAGCCAGCAGTGTGGCCTTTTCAAGACAGTATCTCAACCCAAACCTATGTTGCGCCGCGAAGATTTGTCCGCTTAAGGCTTGATCCACGCGACAAAATCCACAGCAACAACAATCCCGGCACGCCCACTATTCCGGACAGGATGAAAAAATAAAACCAGCCAATGCCGTCAGCCACAAAGCCCGCAGGGGCCGCCAAAAAGGTCCGCGCCACCAGCGCCACCGCCGACAACAAAGCATATTGAGTGGCGGTATAAGCGTCGCTGACCAGTCTGGAAAGGAAAACAATGAAAAGGGCATTGCCCATGCCGGAGGCAAAATTCTCGAAACCGATCACCAAAGCCAGCCAGCCCCATTGCGCATCGATTATCCTGGCCGAAGATTCAGCAGCCAATGCAGGCCCCACGGTCTTCATCATCACCCAATGCTGGCCAGTGCTCAAAAGCTCGCTCATCCAGTAAAGCCATGAAAATCCGAAATTGGAGACGATTTGCAAGGCGGCGGCAATCCACAAAGCACGCACAAGGCCCAAGCCGCTCATCATCAGGCCACCAACGAACATGCCGATAAAAACGGCCCCCAACCCAAAGCCCTTATACACAAAGGCAATGGTGGTTTTTTCATAGCCCAGATCCCGCACAAACGGCCCCGACAAGGCCCCCGCAAAGGCATCCTGGAATTTAAACAACACCACAAAGGCCAGCACTGGCAGCAAGGTCCATGAATAACGCCGCACCAGATCAATGAACGGACCGGCCACCAGCACATAAAGCCGCGCCAAAGCCTGTTCCAACGGCCCGCTTAGATGCGCTTTTTTCTCTAAGAACCGGTCGATTTCCGCCTGACGTTCGGCCAGCGCCTCATCGGCCTTGCGCTCTGGCTCGCCATTCATCAAGACCGCCAACAAGCCAAGGAACAATGTCAGGCTGGCCACCAGATAGGCCGTCTCCCAGCCGGCCCAGTCGGCCATCCACAAAACCAGCACCCCTGCCGCCAGCCGCGCCCCCAGATACCAAGCGGTGGCATGGACAGCGGACCCACCGGCCAATTGCCGGTCGCTCAGATATTCGATGCGGTAGGCATCCACCACAATATCGAAATTGGCCGAGGCAAAAGCGACACCAACCGCCAACAAGATACTGACCATCAAAGCATCGCCGGGATCCACCAGTGACAAAGGCACCATCAATGCCAGCAAAACAACAAGGCTGGCCGCCATCCAGCCGCGCCTTTGCCCAAGGCGGCGGGTCAGCGGGCCAAGGGGGATCTGATCCACAAATGGTGCCCATAAAAACTTGATGGCATAGGCGGTGCCGATCAGGCTGGTAAGGCCAATGGTGCCGAAATCCACCCCGGCATCGGTCAGGCGAATGCGAAAGGTTTCCCCCACAAGGCCAAGGGGCAGGCCGCTGGCAAAACCGAAAAACAAAAAGGCCAGAACCCGGCGTTCCAGATACACCGACCCTGCGCCAAAGGCTTCTGCGATCCGGGCGGGCAGCACATAGCGTGCCTTCATTGGGGCCGTGTTTTGTGACATATGCGAGTCCGGTGCGATCATGAGCCTGCACAGTAGAAGGCCGCACCAAAGTTGAGAAGGTTAAAAATAACCTCCGCCCTACTGATCGTCTCTAGGCGGCATTCTGTGCTTGCCACTTCCAGCCCTTGCCGCATCACATCCGGCGCGTCATAGTGCTTGAAACATGGGCCATTGGGGGAATAATCATGAACAATCCAGCCGCCTTCACACTGCCTTTATCCGCAGAGCTCTATTGGCTTTTGCTCACATGCCTTTTCACGGCTTTCTTGTGGCTGCCTTATATTTTACAGCTCTTGATGGAACAAGGCACAGTCAAAGCCTTGATGGATGGCCAGCACGCCGCACCGGCAGCCGCCCCATGGGCGCAACGGGCCAAACGCGCTCATCTCAATGCAGTAGAAAATCTGGCAGTATTCGCGCCGCTGGTGCTTCTGGTAGCCCTGACAGGCAATAGCAGTGGTGTCACCATCTTTGCCGCACAGATCTATTTTTTCGCGCGGCTGGGGCATTATCTGGTTTATCTGATGGGCCTGCCGGTCGTCCGCACCATATTTTTCGCCATCGGATTTATCTGCCAACTGGTTTTGGCCATCGCTCTTCTCTAGGCAGCATTGAAGGCCGGGGCGATACGGCGAAAACTAAGGGCTTCGGCAATATGGGCGCGGCGAATATCCGCCGCGCCGTCCATATCCGCCAAGGTGCGCGCCACCCGCAAAATCCGGTGATATCCCCGCGCCGACAAGCGCATCTGGCCGATGGCTTTTTCCAAAAGCGCCCGACCCGCTTCATCGGGGCGGGCAATCCGGCCCAGAATATCGCCATCCGCTTGCGCATTGGTCAACAGATCCGGTTCTCCCATGGCTTGAAAGCGGTCCCGTTGAAGGGTGCGGGCCGCCGCCACACGCTTTGCCACATCCGCCGACCCTTCCGCAGGGGACGGTAATGTTAGATCCAGAGCCGATACGGCGGGCACATCGATGTGCAGATCAATGCGATCAAACAATGGACCGGAGATTTTCGCCTGATAATCGGCGGCACAGCGCGGCGCACGGGCACAGGCCAGCGCCGCATCGTCCAGATGCCCGCACCGGCAAGGATTCATCGCCGCCACAAGCTGGAACCGCGCCGGATAGGTCACATGGGCCATGGCCCGCGACACCACCGCCTTGCCGGTTTCAATGGGCTGGCGCAGACTTTCCAAAGTGGCGCGGGGAAATTCCGGCAACTCATCCAAAAACAGCACCCCCATATGCGCCAAACTGACCTCGCCGGGTTTGGCCCGTGCGCCGCCGCCCACCAAAGCAGGCATGGATGCCGAATGATGCGGGCTGCGGAAGGGGCGTCGGCGGCTGATGGCCCCACCATCCAGCATCCCGGCAACGGAGGCCACCATCGACACCTCCAGTGCTTCTCTGGCCGACAAGGGCGGCAAGATTGAAGGAAGCCTTGCCGCCAGCATGGATTTCCCCGATCCGGGTGGCCCCATCATCAACAAATTATGGCCGCCCGCTGCCGCGATTTCCAAGGCGCGTTTGGCCAGCTCCTGACCCTTGATATCGCGCAAATCGGGCAAGCTGCCGTCCATATCCGCCAAGGCCGCTTCTGGCCGCGATAAAATCTGGCTTCCTTTCAAATGATTAACCAAGCTCAGCAAATCAGGGGCCGCTAAAATATCCAGATCCCCTGCCCACGCCGCTTCGCCCCCTTGGGCCGCCGGACAGACCAACGCCAAATCAAGGCCGGATGCGGCAATGGCGGCGGGCAGCACGCCGGGCACGGCGCTTATCTTGCCATCCAAGGACAATTCCCCCAGCGCCAAAAGCCCCGCCATATCTTCGCGATCCAGCACCTCCATGGCCGCCATCAGGCCTAAAGCGATGGGCAAATCATAATGGCTGCCTTCCTTTGGCAAATCGGCGGGCGACAGATTGACGGTGATGCGCTTGGGCGGCAAGGCCAAGCCCACCGCCGCCAAGGCAGACCGCACCCGTTCGCGCGATTCGCCCACCGCTTTATCGGGCAGCCCCACAATTGTAAATCCGGCCATGCCATTGCTGACTTGCACCTGAACATCCACCGGCTTTGCCTCGATCCCGGCAAAGGCCACTGTATTGATATGTGCGACCACGCACCGCCCCCCTTTTGTCGTCTGGCTTTTGCGATACTCTGTAGGGATTGGCCTTCAAAGGTCAATCATCGCGGATTTTTTCTTGCTGCCATAGCCCATTGGGGGGATGGTTTACGCCAAGACTAGAAGGAGGGTTTCATGGCCTATGACGACACCAATATCTTTGCCCGCATCCTGCGCGGCGAGATCCCGGCAAACACCATCTATGAAGATGACTATGCCCTTGCCTTTCACGACATCAATCCGCAAGCGCCGGTGCATGTTCTGGTGATTCCAAAAGGGCCATATCAATCCATGGAGGATTTCACCCAAAGCGCACCCGCCGACCTGATTGCCGGATTTTTCCGGGCCGTGGGTCATGTGGCCCGGTCCCTTGATCTGGCAAAAGACGGCTACCGTATTCTGGCCAATCACGGACCCAACAGCCACCAGGAAGTGCCGCATTTGCACATTCATATTTTCGGTGGCCGCCCCCTTGGCCCGATGTTGGTGCAAGCAGGGACAAAGGCATGACCCTTGCCGCATGGTGCTTGCTGGCGGCCTTCCTTCTGATCTACGCACCGCGCGGGCCGCTGCTGAAAAGTACGCTGGCCCAAGAAGGGCGTTATGACATTTTAGAACCGCGCGCCCAGCAAGCGCGGCTAAAGGGTCAAGCGATGCGGGCTTATGGCGCGCATCTCAATATGATGGAAGCCTTTGGGCCCTTTGCCGCTGCCGTGATCATGGCACATATCCTTGAGGCCGACCCTCTCTGGCGCGATGGGCTGGCCGTAACGTTCATCGCGGCCCGTGTGCTTTACATCCCCGCCTATCTGCGCGATTGGGGCTATGGCCGCACGGCTGTGTGGGCCGTGGGGCTTTTGGCTGTGATCGGGCTGTTTTTACTGCCCGCCTTTCACTGATTATCCGTCTAAGACGCCATCACATCGGCCACCACCGCCTTGAGATCGGTTTCCGGACGCGCCCCATAATGGGAAATAATCTCCGATGCGCAATGCGATGCCACCCGGCCCATCTGATGGGCATCGCCGCCGCGGGCCCACGCATAAAGAAAACCGGCGGAATAAAGATCGCCCGCACCGGTGGCATCCACCACCTTGGCCACCGGAACCGGATCGATCACATGCACCTCCTGACCCTTCACCACCACCGAGCCTTTTTCCGAGCGGGTAAGGGCCGCCAGATCCACCTTGTTGCCCAGGGTTTGCAAGGCCTGATCGAAATCTTTTGTTTGATAAAGCGATTTGATCTCGTCCTCATTGGCGAACAAAATATCCACATGATTGTCCACCAGATCGAGAAATTCACTGCGATAACGATCAACACAAAAGGAATCCGACAAGCTCAGCGCCACCTTGGTTCCGGCTTCATGGGCAACGCGCATGGCTTTCAAAAAAGCCTTTTTGGCTTCGACCGGGTCCCATAAATAGCCCTCCAGATAGACCACTTCGGCGCTGGCGATATAAGCGGGATCGATATCCGCTTCCGTCAGGCCTTGTGTCGCTCCAAGATAGGTGTTCATGCTGCGCTGGCCATCGGGCGTGACCATGATCAGGCACCGCGCCGTGGGATCGCCGTCTTTCGCCATGGATGTTTTGAATTCGACCCCTGTGGCGCGGATATCATGGGCAAAGACCTGCCCCAATTGATCATCCTTCACCTTGCCGATAAAGCCCGATCGACCACCCAAAGCGGCAAATCCCGCCGTTGAATTGGCAACAGAACCGCCTGAAACCTCGATACCGGGGCCCATCGCACTATAAAGCAGGCCCGCGCGATCGGCATCTATCAGCGTCATTCCGCCCTTTTGAATGGCATGAGTCTCTAGAAAGCCATCATCGGCACGGGCCAACACATCCACAATGGCATTGCCAATCCCGATCATATCAAGCTGTTTGTCCGTCACCTGTTCGCTCCCAATGGGGGCCATAACATCGTCCGCGTGATCATGGCCTCAAGACTGAAATTTGACGGCGGAGTATAACCATCCGGCGCGTGAAGCCAAGCGGCTGACATTTTCGTGTAATCCGCTATGCTGGGCTATCGACAGCGTGAACAAAAAACGAGCATGAAAATGATGATGATAAGGCCATGGGCCTTGCCTTGAACCAATTGGGCGACCCGGCATTCCGGCGGGTGATTATACTGGGATTGGGGCTTTCCGCTTTGGTGTTCGCCGCCATATTGGCCGGCATGATTGCGTTGCTGCCATTGATCCCTGAAAGCGGCATTGGCTGGCTGGATAGCGCGATGGATTGGCTGGCCGGCCTTGGGCTGCCGATTTTGTTTTTATTGGTTTTGTGGCTGCTTTTCCCCGCCGTCATGACCACCATTACCAGCTTTTTCCTTGATGATGTGGTGGATGCGGTGGAAGCAAAGCATTATCCGCAGGCTGCCGGCTGGCGGCGGTCGCCGCTGATAGAGGCCATCTGGCTGGCGGTGCGTTTGTCTGTGCTGATCATTGTGGTGAATATGGTGGCCTTGCCTTTTTATCTGGCCTTGCTGTTCACCGGATTTGGCACGCTGATCTTATATTTGGCGCTGAACAGCTATCTTCTGGGCCGCGAATATTTTGAAATGGTGGCGGTGCGCCATGCCAGCTTGCGCGATGCGGGCCGCCTGCGCAAATCACGGCGCGACCGGGCCTGATGGGGGGGCTTGGAATTGCGCTGTTGTTCATGATCCCGCTGGTCAATCTGATCGCACCGGTCCTGGGCATAGCCATGATGGTGCATCTGTTCCATGCCTCCCGCGCACAACAGGAGCCGGCTTTATGAAACGGTCTCTTGCTTTTTTGCGCCACAAGCACCCCGCCGCCCTGCGGCTTTGCCTTTTGGCCGGTTTGTCGGCGGCCTTGTCGGCCTGCGCTGCCCTTGGGCTGGAAAAAGACACTCCACCTCTTGCGAAAACCGAAACCGACGCGCCGCCAAAGATCGTGGCGGCTTTACCGCCCGCAAATGCACCGGAAATGGCCGCCCCCCCCAGCCTTCCCGATGCGGGCCGCCTTTTGGGGCTGAGTGCCCTTGAAATTCAGGAATTGATGGGCGAGCCTACCCTTGTGCGCCGCGAAGACCGCACACAAATAATGCAATATCTCGATGAAGACGCGGATTGTGTTCTGGATGTGTTTTTATATGAACCGCAGCCCGGCACGCATTTCCGCACCCAATATATCGAAGCGCGCAACCGTGCGGGCGAGACATTGAACCCGCAAGGCTGCATGGCCCAATTGATCCCGCAGGCACAGTGGTAACGAACGAAAGGGATCAGCCGGTTTTATCGGGATAACGACACAGATCCCGCACCAGACAACGGGCACATTCGGGCTTGCGGGCCTTGCAGATATAGCGGCCATGCAAGATCAGCCAATGATGGGCGTGGCGCATATAGCGGGCGGGGATGCGCTTTAACAGCCCATCTTCCACCGCCCGCGGCGTTTTCCCCGGTGCCAGCCCCAGCCGGTTGGCCAATCGGAATATATGGGTGTCCACGGCCATTGTCGGCTCGCCAAAAGCCACATTCAGCACCACATTGGCGGTTTTACGCCCAACACCGGGCAGGGCTTCCAGGGCAGCGCGATCTTTTGGCACAGTGCCGCCATAGTCTTTTGCCAGTATTTTCGACAGGGCAAAAACGTTCTTCGCCTTGGTGTTGAACAAGCCGATGGTTTTGATGTGCTGCCGAATCTCCTCTTCACCCAGCGCACACATGGCCTGTGGCGTGGGGGCGGCGGCAAACAATTCTTTGGTGGCCTTGTTCACCCCGGCATCCGTGGCTTGGGCTGATAAAACCACCGCCACCAAAAGGGTAAAGGGGCTGGTATAGTTCAGCTCAGTTTGAGGGTGCGGGTTGGCGGCTTCGAAACGCGCAAACAGCGCTTCGATATCGGCCTTGGGCATCAAACGGCTGGGCATGGCTTTGCTGGCTTCCTTGATCGGAGAATGACAAACAGCCCGACCCTAAGCGCCTTGAGAAGGATTTGTCTATGAACAGTCATAATCCCACGGCAAGCAAACTGGTCCAGGTCCTTCCCCTGAGCCGTAAAGAACGGCGCATGGCAGGGCTGGAAACAAACGCCCCCTTGTGGTTCGACGCGGTGATCCGCCCACACCGGTCCTTGGCCCCGCATAATTACCGGCTGACCCTTATTCTGGTGGCCGTCTTTTCTGCTTTGGCTGTGCTACGGTTTTTAACCCTGAACGCCTGGCCGGTGGCGATCTTCTTTGTGCTGGATGCGGGGCTGCTATGGGGGGCGCTGAAGCTGTCTTATGTTACAGCACGGGCGTTTGAAGCCATCCAATTGACAGACCAAATGCTGGTGGTCACCCGCGTCAGCTGGCGCGGCCATGTGCAAAACTGGGCCTTCCAGCCCGCATGGGTCGCTGTCACCTTATTGGAAGATGAAAAGCCCGCCAAATCCGTGCGCGTAAAACTGAGCGAACGGGATCGCCGGGTTTTTGTGGGAGAGGCTTTAAGCCCCACGGAGCGGCGGAGCTTGGCACAGGCCCTTATGGCCGCCCTTGAGCGCAAAAAGGCAGGCCGCCCGCCACTTATGTGATCTGGCAATAAACCTGCATCACCGCCCGGTTTTTTCGCAAGCGATTGCCGGTGGCGACGAAATCGCGTTCGGTCAGGCCTTTTGCACTGGCGGGCTGCCCCTGATTGCCCCAGCGTTTCCCGGCAAAATCCAACATATCCAGCAAGGATGCGATAGGGGTTGTATAAATTCGCCCGCGCCGCACGGTAGACGCCACCGTTGAGCCCACCACCTGCCCCTGTGCATTGAACACCGGACCGCCGCTGATTCCGCCCAATGTGGCAAGGCTATCGGGGATGCGGGCACGCTCCGCCCAAATATCGACGGGCTCCAGACGTTGAACATAGCCCCGCGTCCGCATCTGCCCCTGGCTCATTTTACGGGACATCACATCACCGGGCTTGCCGCTGGGAAATCCCATATGAAAGCCCAGATCCCCCCGCGTCGGAAGAGTATCAGCCCCTTGCAAAGAGATCTGACCGAAAGGCCGAGTCTGAAGGATGGCAAGATCATAGTGCGGATGCACCCAAAAATTTTGGACCCCGATGCCCTTATTGGGGCCGGTGAGCAACGCCATGCGCTCACAATCGCGGGCCACATGGGCCGCTGTCAGCCACAGGCCCTGCCGCGAAATGGCATAGGCCGTGCCAACGCTATTGCCGGTTTTACGCTCCGCATCGATGGTTATGATGGTGCCACGCGGCGAAGAGGGCGGCGGGGAAGGAGCCTCATAGCCCGGTGCCGGACGTGGCCGCCGCTCCTGCGGTTCCTGATCTTCTATTTGCCAGATCACGATCAGGATCACGACCAAGGCATAACCGAGCAGTTCAAACCGGCGCAGCATATCCGTCAAACACTGATTGCGGCGGCATTGACCATGGCCGTGGCAAGTTTTGCACTGACCAGAAGAATGGCGGCAGCCATTTCGCCCCGTTCAATGCGCGCGGACAGGTCCTTCAAAACCAGATCCATCACCCGAAACGCCAAAAGCTGGAGAACCAATGTCACCACGCCCCAAACCGCCATATCAAAAACACTGATCGACCCGGCAAGCGTAAAGGCCAAAGGCAGGGAAAGACCAAGAATTGCGCCGCCAAGGCTGAGGCTGGCCGCACTGTTTCCATCCCGGATCAGGGCCATTTCCTTATGGGGTGTCATCCACATATAAATGACCAGCCCAAAAATCAGAACGGCAAAACAGGTGGCGGACTGGGCAAGAAAATCCGGCAGCCCCGCAATAAGGCTATCGATGACCATCGGCATGAAATCCCCCCGTTTTCGCTGTCAGGCCTTCAGCCCCAACACATCCATCATGTCATACTGTCCGGCCTTTTTGCCAACCAGCCATAACGCCGCTTTTACCGCTCCGCGTGCAAAGACCATACGGTCCGAGGCCTGATGCGAAAGCGTGATGCGCTCCCCCGCGCCTGCAAAGAGAACCGCATGTTCACCCGCCACATCCCCGCCGCGCAAGGTGGCAAAGCCGATATGGCCTTCGGTACGCGGGCCGGTGATCCCGTCGCGCACCCGATCCGAATGGCTGGCAAGATCAATGCCCCGGCCAGACGCTGCCGCTTCCCCCAAAGCCAAAGCTGTGCCAGAGGGCGCGTCCGCCTTATGGCGGTGGTGCATTTCCAGAATTTCAATATCGAATTCCGGCCCAAGCGCCTGTGCCGCCTGCCGCACCAGAGAGTGCAAAAGATTGACACCCAAAGAGAAATTGGCCGCCTGCAACAGCGCAATATACGCCGTTGCCTGATCCATCGCCGCTTGTTGGTCGGGATCAAAGCCGGTGCTGCCCACAACAAGCGGGGTCTTATGTGTAGCCGCCAACCGGGCATGGGTCAGGCTGGCCTTGGGGGCGGTGAAATCAATCACCACATCGGATTGCGCGAATAAAGCAGAGGCATCATCGCTGATGCAAAGATCAAGAGGCGTGCCATCAAGGGCCATCAATGCCCGCCCCACATCAGGGGAGCCGGGCCGCGCAACACCGCCGGATAGCACCGCTTCGGGACAGTCCAGAACCGCTTTCAAAAGCGCCTGGCCCATGCGCCCGCTGATCCCCAAAAGCCCAATTCTGATCACCGGCGCCCCCTTCTTATCTCGCTTTGGCTCTCTGTCGGTCAATCGGTCAGATCATCCCACAGACCCTTGACCTTGCTGAAAAAGCCGGTGGATTGCGGCATATGTTTTTCGCCCAGTTCATCGGCCAAACCGCGCAGGGTATCTTTTTGCGCCTTGGTGAGATTCACCGGCGTTTCCACCGTGATTTCTATGATCATATCGCCATATATCGGCGTGTTGATCTGCGGCATACCTTTATTGCGCAAACGGAACTGGCGCCCTGTTTGGGTGCCTTCGGGAATACGCACTTTGGCACGGCCACCGCCAAGGGTGGGCACTTCGATTTCGCCGCCCAAGGTGGCTGTCAGCATGGAAATGGGAACGCCGCAATAAACCGTGGTGCCTTCACGCTCGAACACTTTATGCGGGCGGATGGACAGGAAAATATAAAGATCGCCCGCAGGACCGCCACGGAATCCGGCTTCCCCTTCGCCAGCAAGGCGAATACGGGTGCCTTCTTCCACACCGGCGGGAATTTTCACCGACAATTGCCGCGTTTTTTCCACCCGACCCATGCCATGGCAGCTTTTGCACGGGCTGGAAATCACCCGACCCGCGCCCTTACAGCCCGGACAGGTGCGCTCTACTGTGAAAAAGCCCTGCGCCGTGCGGATTTTCCCTGCCCCCTGACAGGCGGGGCACATTTCCGGGCTGGAGCCTTCTTCGGCCCCGGTGCCGGAACAATCGTCACAGGAAACGCTGGTGGGCACTTCGATATTTTCGGTCACCCCGTGAAAGGCGCTTTCAAGGGAAATTTCCAGATTGAAGCGCAGATCGGCGCCGCGCCGTGCCGAGGATTGTCCCCGTCCGCGGCCACCGCCGCCGCCCATCATATCGCCAAAGAACTGATCGAATATATCTGAAAAGCTGTCCGCATCGAAGCCGCGCGCCTGTGCGCCACCGCCATGCCCATTGGCAAAGGCCGCATGGCCATAACGATCATAGGCCGCGCGCTTCTGATCATCCTTCAAGATGTCATAAGCCTCGCTGATTTCCTTGAAACGCTGCTCCGCGGCTTCATCATTGGGATTGCGATCGGGATGATATTGCATGGCAAGCTTGCGGTAGGCCCGCTTGATCGTCGCCCCATCCGAGCCACGCTCAACACCCAGTGTTTCGTAAAAACATTCAGTCATGCAACGATCCGTTCTGTTCTTTTCCCAAAGCCTGAAACAACGCCGCCGGCACACCGTCTGGGACGGACACCGACGGCGCCTTTAAAGCTTTGGCTGTGCTTTGCTAACAAAGCGCACGCTTATTTCTTGTCGTCGTCAACTTCTTCGAAGTCGGCGTCCACCACCTCTTCCTCAGAGGCCTTGGCGGCGGCATCGGCTTGCTGGGCATCACTGGCCTGTGCACCCTCGGCTTCGCCTTGCTGCGCCTTGTAAATGGCTTCACCCAACTTCAAAGACGCCTGTGTCAGGCTTTCGGTCTTTTGCTTGATGGCATCGGCATCATTGCCTTCAAGCGCCGACTTCAGCTCTGTGACCGCCGTTTCAATGGCACCCTTTTCATCGGAAGACAGCTTGTCGCCATGTTCGGACAGGTTTTTCTCTGTCTGGTGAACAAGGGCTTCCGCCTGATTCTTGGCTTCCACCATTTCCCGGCGCTGCTTGTCTTCCGCCGCATGGGCTTCGGCGTCCTTGACCATCTGTTCGATATCGGCATCCGACAAACCACCCGAGGCTTGAATGCGGATCTGCTGTTCCTTGCCCGTGCCTTTGTCTTTTGCCGACACATTGACAATACCATTGGCATCAATATCGAAGGTCACTTCAATCTGCGGCACACCGCGCGGTGCAGGCGGCAAGCCCACCAGATCAAACTGGCCAAGCAGTTTATTATCGGCGGCCATTTCACGCTCGCCCTGGAACACCCGGATGGTCACCGCACCCTGATTGTCTTCCGCCGTGGAAAACACCTGGGATTTCTTGGTGGGGATGGTGGTGTTGCGTTCGATCAAGCGTGTGAACACACCGCCCAGCGTTTCAATACCCAAAGACAGCGGCGTCACATCAAGAAGCAGAACATCCTTCACATCGCCTTGCAACACACCGGCCTGAATGGCAGCGCCAAGAGCCACCACTTCATCGGGATTCACACCCTTATGAGGATCGCGGCCAAAGAAGGATTTTACCGTCTCATGCACTTTGGGCATACGGGTCATGCCGCCCACAAGCACCACATCATCGACTTCACCGGCGGCGATCCCGGCATCCTTCAATGCTTTTTTGCAAGGGTCCAAAGTGCGCTTGACCAGGTCTTCCACCAGCGATTCCAGCTTGGCGCGGCTTAATTTCATGGTCAAATGCTTGGGGCCGGACTGATCGGCGGTGATGAACGGCAGGTTCACTTCCGTTTGCGTGGCCGAGCTCAGTTCGATCTTGGCTTTTTCCGCCGCTTCTTTCAGCCGCTGCAAAGCCAGTTTGTCGCCGCGCAGATCGATGCCGTTTTCTTTTTTGAATTCGTCGGCAAGATAATCAACAATACGCAGATCGAAATCTTCACCGCCAAGGAAGGTATCCCCATTGGTGGCTTTCACTTCGAACACGCCGTCGCCGATTTCCAGAATGGACACATCGAAGGTACCGCCGCCAAGATCATAAACGGCAATGGTTTTGCCTTCAGCCTTTTCAAGGCCATAGGAAAGAGCCGCAGCCGTCGGTTCGTTGATGATACGCAGAACTTCAAGACCGGCGATTTTCCCGGCATCCTTGGTGGCCTGACGCTGGGCATCATTGAAATAAGCGGGGACGGTAATCACCGCCTGATCCACCGTTTCACCCAAATAGCTTTCGGCGGTTTCTTTCATTTTTTGCAAAATGAAGGCAGAAATCTGTGACGGCGAATATTTCTCGCCGCGCGCTTCCACCCAGCATCGCCATTGCCGGAATTGATGATGGAATAAGGCACCATCTCTTTGTCTTTGGTGGTGGTCGGGTCCGCAAAGGTGCGGCCAATCAAACGTTTGATGGCAAACAGCGTATCCTTGGGATTGGTCACGGCCTGGCGTTTGGCGGACTGGCCCACCAGCCGCTCGCCATCTTCCGTGAAGGCCACCATGGAAGGCGTGGTGCGCACACCTTCGGCATTTTCAATGACTTTGGGGTTCTTCCCCTCCATGACAGCCACGCAGCTATTGGTGGTGCCAAGATCGATTCCGATTACTTTACCCATAAGTTTAACCTTTTCCTTCAGCCGGTCCGGTGGGCCACATCAATGCACCCGCACAGACCCCCAATCAGGTTGATTTTGTTCATAAGACCGAACTGCGTCCTTTAACGCCCAAGGGTTAAAGAGGCAACATCCCGGCCCGCGCCTCTGCATATAGGGGCGCTGTTTAAGCCCCGCAAGTCAGTCTTGTTCCGCTTTTCGCAAACTTATTTGCTCAGGCGGTGGTATCCACACCCTGAGCCGCCTTCGACGTACCGGCTTTTGCCACTGTCACCATGGCGGGGCGCAACAGACGATCCCGGATCACATAGCCGGCCTGATACACATCCACCACCGTTCCCGGCGCTTGAGCGTCGGTTTCCACTTCGGCCATGGCCTGATGGAAATTGTGATCGAATTTTTCGCCCTTGGGGTCGATGCGCTTGATACCGTGCCGCTCAAAAGACGAGAGCAAGTCCCGCTCGGTCATCTCCACACCGTCCACAAACACCTTCAAGGTGCCATCCTCTCGTGCCGACGCGGGCAGGGCATCAAGGGTGCGCCGCAGATTGTCGGAAACCGCCAACAGATCGCGGGCAAAGCTGGAAATGGCATAGGCGCTGGCGTCCTGTTTTTCCTTTGCAGTGCGCCGCAATACATTTTCCACCTCGGCACGGGCCCGCATGGCGGCATCGCGCAAGGTCTCCACTTCGGCTTCAAGGGCTGCAATACGGGCCTTTTCGTCCGCACCGCCCTGTTGCGATTGATCCTGTGCCGCATCCCCGGCTTTCCCGTCCGCTTCATGGGCGTCAACTTTATCGGTCGGCGCCGGGTTTGGCGCGTCCGTCATCTTTTCAAAAGCAGTGTCCTGCCTGTTTTTCTCGTCCGATCCGCTCATAGCGTTCGACCGCCTCCAATTTTTACACCAATGGCTACGTTAAGATCACAGCCGGGTCTTGGGCTTCACCTTATAAAAGCCGCCCGATAACCTTGGCTGTGTAATCCACCATCGGAATGATCCGTGCATAATTGATCCGGGTTGGACCAATCACACCGATCACGCCAACGATCTTGTTGTCGCCCTTCATATAGGGAGAGACGACGAGGGAGGAACCCGAAAGTGAAAAAAGGTTGTTTTCAGAGCCAATAAAAATCTTCACACCTTCGGCATCGCGGGCCGATTCCAGCAGCCGCGTCAGTTCCTGCTTGGTTTCCAGTTCGTCAAACAGCTTACGAATACGCTCCAGATCCTCCAGCGCCCGCACATTTTCCAAAAGATTGCCGCGCCCCCGCACGATCAACGAAGGATTGCCATCCCCCGTCCATGTGGCCAGCCCCTCTTCCACCACCTTGCTGGTCAGCGCATCCAGTTCTGCCTGTTGCTGCGCCAATTCCCGTTCAATCACCTGACGCGCCTCTTCAAAGGTGCGGCCTTTGAAGCGGTTGCTCAGATAATTTCCCGCCTGCACCAAAGCAATGGGCGGCAAGCCTTTGGGAAGGGTAATTACCCGGTTTTCCACCGCGCCATCATCCGACACCACCACCACCAAGGCCCGATCCGGCGGAAGCGGCACAAATTCCACATGTCGCACTGGTGATTCGGTTTTGGGGGCCATCACAAGGCTGGCACAATGGCTCAGTCCCGACAAAAGATTGCTGGCATCTGCCAACACATCTTCACGCCGCCGCCCCTGCCCTGCACATTGCACATCAATATTGGCGCGCTCTTCATCCGTAAGATTGCCGATTTCCAGCAGGCCATCCACAAACAGGCGCAGACCCAGTTCCGTGGGCACGCGACCCGCCGAGGTGTGGGGAGAATAAATCAGACCGGTTTCTTCCAGATCGGCCATCACATTGCGGATAGAAGCCGCCGAAAGGTCAATGCCGGGCTGACGCGAAATGGTGCGAGACCCCACAGGATCACCGGTATCGAGATAGGATTCGACAATGGTACGAAAGATCGCGCGCGAACGATCGTTCAGTCTTCCGATCTGCATGATGCCGGTCCCGTCCTTTCTCCTTCGTCTAAATCATGTAAGGGCCCCGACGCGCCTCGTCAATCAAGGGGGTGGACGCCGCATGGCCGCACCGGCTAGACAACGGCTGGAAATCTTGGAAAACCACCGAGCATCCGCCGAACTGTCACCTCTGTCCCCTTGTCCCTTTTGCCGACAGTCCGGCCAATATTTTGGAGACGTCTTATGCGCCCGTCCGGCCGTGCCCCCGATGAAATGCGTTCCTTGAGCCTTCTACGCGGTTTTTCCAAGCATGCCGAAGGGTCTTGCCTTGTGAAATTCGGCGACACCCATGTGTTATGCACCGCCAGTCTGGAAACCCGCGCCCCCCATTGGTTGCGCGATACGGGCAAGGGCTGGGTAACGGCTGAATATGGCATGTTGCCACGCTCCACCCACAGCCGCATGGACCGAGAAGCCGCACGCGGCAAACAATCGGGCCGCACCCAGGAAATCCAGCGCCTTATTGGCCGGTCCTTGCGCGCCATCATGGAACTTGAAGGTCTGGGCGAGCGCCAGATCCGCATCGATTGCGATGTCTTGCAAGCCGATGGTGGCACCCGCACCGCCGCCATCAGCGGGGGCTTTGTGGCTTTGGTGGATTGCCTGCGCTATATGCGTGATGCCGGTTTGATCGAAACCCTGCCGATCCGCGAGCCGGTGGCCGCCGTCTCTTGCGGGCTTTATAAGGGCAATCCGGTGCTTGATCTGGATTATGATGAAGACAGCGCCGCAGAAACCGACGCCAATTTCGTGCTCACCGCCTCGGGCGGCATTGTGGAAATTCAAGGCACCGCTGAAGAAGCCCCTTTTTCCGAAGAACAGTTTTTGCGGTTGATGCGGTTGGCCCGCATTGGGTGTGACCGCATCATTTCCGAACAAAAGCGGGTTTTGGGCCTGAAATAAGGGAATTGGACAAATGCCCCGCGCCTTCACCGAACATCGCATCGTCGTGGCCAGCCACAATCCCGGCAAAATACGGGAAATCCGCAATTTGCTCACCCCATTGGGCATCAAGGTGCAAGCAGCGGATGAGCTGGGGCTTATAGAGCCTGAAGAAACGGGGAAAACCTTCCTTGAAAATGCCGACTTGAAGGCACGTGCGGCAGCAACCGCTTCCGGGATTGCGGCTTTGGCCGACGATTCCGGGCTTTGTGTTGATGCGCTTCAGGGGGCTCCGGGAATCTATTCCGCCCGCTGGGCAGGGCCGGACAAGGATTTCGCCTTGGCCATGGCAGAGATAGAGCGCAAACTTGACGGTGCACCAAGCGCCGCCCATTTCACCTGTGCGCTAAGCCTTGCATGGCCGGACGGGCATGTGGAAAACGTGGAAGGGATCATTGAAGGCCGGTTGCGTTTTCCGCCCAAGGGTACGCGCGGTTTCGGCTATGATCCCATCTTTGTCCCCCATGGCTATGATATCAGCTTTGGCGAGATGGATCCGGAGAACAAACTTGCCATCAACCACCGCGCCATCGCCTTTAAAAAAATGCTCAAAGCCTGCTTTGACCGCGCAAACTAAGGCAAATGCCGCCGCCCCTCTTGCGCTTTATGTGCATTGGCCCTTTTGCGAGCGCAAATGCCCCTATTGTGATTTCAACAGCCATGTACGCGAGCAGGTGGATCATGATGCTGGAGGCGAGCGCTTTTGGCGGATATGCGCCATTTCGCCCAACAAACGCCGAACCACATCCTGCACAGCATTTTCTTCGGGGGCGGCACACCGTCCTTGATGCATCCCCGAACCGTTGCAGCGCTCATCGAGGAAGCCGCAATACTCTGGCCAACCGTAGATGATCTGGAAATCACGCTAGAAGCCAATCCGTCCAGCGTAGAAGCGGCACGGTTTGCCGCCTATCGCTCCGCCGGTGTGAACCGCGTATCTTTGGGGGTTCAGGCCCTTGATGATGCATCTTTGCGGTTTTTGGGGCGGTTACATACTGCGGATGAAGCCTTACGCGCCCTTGAAATTGCCCGTACCACCTTCGACCAGCTGTCTTTCGACCTGATTTACGCCCGCCCTGAACAAAGCCTTGCCCAATGGCGAGAAGAATTGACCCGCGCCTTATCATTCCATGCGGGGCATCTTTCAGCCTATCAGCTGACCATCGAGCAAGACACAGCCTTTTTCCGTCGCCATGCGCGGGGGGAATTTCATCTGCCCGATGAAGATCTGGCCGCCGACTTGTTCGCCCTGACGGAAGATTTGGCAGAAGCGCAGGGCCTGTTGCCCTATGAGATTTCCAACTATGCCAAGCCGGGTGCCGAATCGCGGCACAATCTGGCCTATTGGCAAGCCGGCCATTATGTGGGCATTGGCCCCGGCGCCCACGGACGGTTGCCTTTGCCCGAAGGCGCAGCCCTTGCCACTCAGCAATCAAAGCGCCCGGAAACCTGGCTAGATCAGGTGGAAAACAAGGGCCATGGATCAGAAAATACCGAAACCGTTACCGCCGACCAGCGCTGCGAAGAAGCGGTAATGATGGGCCTGCGCCTGACCAAAGGCATCGACAAGGCGCTGTTCGCCGCCCGTTTGGGCCGCCCTTTAGAGCAAGCCGTAAATCCACAAGCCATGGCCGATCTGATCGATCTTGGCATGCTTTGCGACAGCCCGACGCATTTGGCAACGACCCCCGACGGGCGCTTGTTGCTCAACAGCCTTACGAGTCGTCTTTTAAGTTGAAGTCCACACGGCCCAGCCTTTGGCGCTGAAAGCCTGAAGGCGCAGAATCAATGACCTGAAAGCCGGTGCGGCGAATTTCCAGCACCGCCAACCGCCTTTGCGCCACGCCGTTGCCACCAAACCGAAACGCCCCGTCAAGGCCGGTGAACCCCGCCGGATTTTCTAGAACAACCGCAGAAAAGCGCTCTTCTTTCAAAGGATTGCGTGCCAAAGTGGCGATTAGCGCCATACCGTCATAAGCCAAAGTGGCAATGCGCGGACCGGATTTGCCATAAGCCGTTTCATAACGCTTCAAAAAATCACGGGGGGCTTTCGGGTCCGGAGCCGGAAACCATGCGCCGCGCAAAGGCGGTTCGCGGGTCAGCGCGGGTTCATCCCATAAGCCGGTGCCCAAAAACTGTACGCGCTGTGGATCAATTTCATAATAAGGCAAAAGCGGCCCCAAAGAGCGCAACAAGGGATCGCCCTCCGCCAGCAACAGCGCATCAAATCCCGGTTCGCCCAGTGTTTCCTGATTTTCCAAGCGCTTTAGAATCTCGTTCGACAGATCATCGCCCAAGGCTTCCAGCGCCCGCACTTCCGCCAGATATGCGGCACGGCGGCTATCATAGCGGGCCAATTGCTTCACTGGCTCTGCCATCAGATCGGGATCAGGGTCATAACGAACCAAAGACACCAAATCACCGCCCATATCCAACACGGCAGGCCCAAAGCTTTCCAACACCCGGTCACCATAAGCCGAATGCGGCACCAACCCCGCCATGCGCTGATGGCCCTGGCTTCGCGCATAAGCAATGATGCGTCTTACATCCTGATCAGGCATGAACCCCATCAGATACACACCGTCGCCCGCCACATGGCTGTCATTGGAAAAGCCTATCAACGGAATATTTTGCGTGCGTAAAACACCGGCCGCCGCATCCACCGATTGCGCCAAAAGCGGCCCCAAAACAATGCTAACGCCGGCATCCAGCGCCTGTTGCGCGGCCCGTTGTGCGCCTTGTGCCGTTCCCAATGTATCGAAGGGCAACAATTCCAGCCGGGGATCATAGGCATCAAAAAGCGCCAAAGCCGCCGCATCGCGCATGGCCGTCCCCACATCGGCAGCCGGGCCGGAAAATGGCAAAAGCAAGCCAATGCGGATCGGCTCGAACGCGGGCGCATCGATCGGGGTCTGCCCTTGCTTTACATCCGGCCCATCATAGAGCACTTTCGGCGCATCCGTTGACGGCACAGAAGACGGCGGGCTTTGCGGCCCGCTGGCACAGGCAGACAGTAAAAGACTGGCACAAAAGGCGGCGGTTCCAATCAGATAGCGCATCCGGTTCTTTTCCAAAAATCCAAAAAGATCACCCTTGCAGGCTTTATCAGGCATAAGCTAGCTCTGATACAAAATAGGCGCAAACAACAAGGCAAAAGCGTGGCACGTTTCATTGAAGACAGCACAGATGCACCGGTCTCCCCCGGCCTTTATATCGTGGCCACACCTATCGGCAATCTGGGGGATATCAGCCACCGCGCCCTTGAAGTTTTATCCAGCGTGGATCTGATCGCTTGCGAAGATACGCGGGTCAGCCTGAAGCTTCTCACCCATTATGGCATCAAAAAGCCGTTGCTATCCTATCACGATCATAATGCCCGGTCTGCCGGCCCGAAAATTTTGAGCACATTGGCGAAAGGGCAAGCGGTCGCGCTGATATCGGATGCAGGAACACCGCTGATTTCCGACCCTGGCTATCGTTTGGTGGCCGATGCCCGCGCCGAAGGCCATCGGGTGATCCCCATTCCCGGAGCCTGTGCCTTTGTGGCGGCCGTATCGGCCAGCGGCCTGCCCACCGACAAAGTGATGTTTTTGGGATTTTCCCCACCCAAAAGCGTGGCGCGCAAACAGTTTGTCACGCCCTATCAGCGGCTGGAGGCCACTCTGGTTTTATATGAAAGCCCCAATCGGCTAGTGGCGGCGCTCACCGATTTCGCAGATATTTTAGGCGACCGGCAAGCGGCCATCTGCGTGAACTGACCAAACGCTATGAAGATATTCGCCGGGGCAGCCTTTTGGAATTGGCACAGGATTATGCGGGCCAGGAAGGCCGCATCAAAGGCGAGATTGCCATCATTATTGCACCCGCCGAAACAACAAAGATCGAAACGGGCGATCTGGACCCCTTATTGCGAAAGGCTTTAAAAGACCTGTCGGTACGGGAAGCCGCAGCAGCGGTTTCATGGATGACCGGGGAAAAGCGCCGCACGGTTTATCAAAAAGCACTGGCGATCAAAGCGGAGATGGAGGACGGGACATCATAACCGGCAAACGCTCTTCAAGGCTTTCGCGCAAGCAGGCGGAAAAGCGCGGGCGCACCGCCGAATTTTGGGCCGCCTTTTATTTGCAAATAAAAGGCTACCGCATCCTTGCCCGGCGCTATCGCACTCCTGTGGGGGAGCTTGATCTGGTTGCAAGGCGCGGCGATACCCTTGTTTTTATCGAAGTGAAAGCACGGCAGGATCTGGCCTTGGGCATGGAAGCCATTTCGCATAACCAGCGCCGGCGCCTTCACCGGGCCGCTTTGGCCTTTATTACGCGGCAACCAGAATTCCACGCCTTTGCCCTGCGCTTTGATGCCATCATCATCCGGCCCTTTTCTCTGCCACACCATATTGTTGATGCGTGGCAAAGCGCCTCTGTCGGGGATCTGTAAGCGCTTAAGGGAAAAGCGCCGCCGTTTCCCTTTCCCAAGGCTAAAAGCACGCTTATATAGATGTGTTTGCAACATTTTCCGGAGCATCATCATGGGGTTAAACGTCGCCATTCAAATGGACCCGATCGAAACGGTCGACATCAATGGAGACAGCAGTTTTGCGCTGGGGCTTGAAGCTCAAAGGCGCGGCCATGCGCTTTATCATTATCTGCCCGATGATCTCAGTTGGCGGCAAAAGCGCGTTACCGCCAAAGGACGCGCCATCCATTTGCGGCGCGAACCGGGCAATCATGTGAGCAAGGGAGCCGATGAAACCCTTGATCTGGCCGCCCTCGACGTGATTTTAATGCGGCAAGACCCTCCATTTGATCTGGGCTATATCACCGCCACCCATATTCTGGAGCATATCCACCCTGAAACGCTGGTGGTGAATGATCCGGCGTCTGTGCGCGATGCCCCTGAAAAGCTGTTTGTCACCCATTTCGACGATCTGATGCCCCCCACCTTGATCACCCGCAGCAAAGACGAGGTGGTGGCCTTCCGCGAGGAATATAAAGACATCATCGTCAAGCCGCTTTACGGCAATGGCGGCGCTGGCGTGTTCCGGCTACAACCCGGCGATCAGAATCTGGCTTCATTGCTGGAATTGTTCGCCGATATCTACCGCGAACCCGTGATGGTGCAGCGCTATATTCCGCAAGTACGCCAAGGCGACAAGCGTATCATCTTGATAGACGGAGAAGTGGCCGGGGCCATCAACCGCGTCCCCGCCGAAGGGGAAGCGCGATCCAATATGCATGTGGGTGGACGGGCGGAAATTTCGACCCTGACCAAGCGCGACCAGGAAATCTGTGACCGTTTGGGGCCAGAACTGAAAAAACGCGGCCTGATCTTTGTCGGCATCGATGTGATTGGTGATTATCTCACCGAAATCAATGTAACATCCCCCACAGGCATTCAGGAAATCGACCGCTTCGACGGAGCCAATCTGGCAGGCCTCGTCTGGGATGCCATTGAAGGGCGGCTATAAAACGCCTCAAGAAGGGCGACGGGCTTTTTCCTCAAGGCCCGAAAGCCCTTCCCGGCGGGCAAGCTCGGCCAGAATATCCGAAGGATGAAGCCCCGCATCGGCCCATAAAACCAGCAGGTGAAACAGCAGATCGGCGGATTCCGCAATCATATCCGGGCGATCATCCAACACTGCAGCCAGCGCTGTTTCCACCGCTTCTTCCCCCAGCTTTTGGGCGATTTTCTTACGGCCCTTGGCGTAAAGATGCGCCACATAGCTTTCATCGGCAGCCGCCGTTTTTCGGCTTTCGATGGTTTCAAAAAGCTGGTCCAAAGGCGTCCAATCGGTCTGTTTTGTTCCGGGCATTTATTCCTCCCGCACCGCAATGCCAGCCCGCGCCATATGCGCCTTGGCTTCGGCCACGCTATGCGCGCCAAAATGAAAGATCGAGGCCGCCAACACCGCAGACGCATGGCCCTTCATGACCCCGTCCACCAGATGATCGAGACCGCCCACGCCGCCTGACGCGATAATCGGAACAGGAACCGCATCGGCAATGCTGCGGGTAAGCGACAGATCGAAACCGGCGCGGGTGCCATCGCGGTCCATAGAGGTGACCAGCAATTCCCCGGCCCCCAAACTTGCCGCCTGTTTGGCGAACTGAATGGCATCAATGCCGGTGGGCGTGCGCCCGCCATGGATGAAAATTTCCCAACGATCCGGCCCCACGGCCTTGGCATCCACCGCCACAGTGATACATTGGGAGCCAAATTTTTCCGCCAATTCGGCAATCAATTCCGGATTGGTGACCGCCGCCGTGTTGATGGCGATTTTATCCGCACCGGCCAAAAGCAGTTTCCGCACATCCGCAGCCGAGCGCACCCCGCCGCCCACAGTCAACGGCATGAAACACATTTCGGCGGTGCGAGCCACCACATCAAACAGCGTGTCACGCTTTTCATGGCTGGCGGTGATATCGAGAAAACACAGCTCATCCGCGCCCGACGCATCATAAAACCGCGCCTGTTCAACCGGATCGCCCGCATCCACCAGATCGACGAAATTGACGCCCTTGACGACCCGCCCGTCTTTCACATCAAGGCAGGGAATGATGCGTGTTTTCAACATGGTACAGATAAAACCTCAAGCGCCGCCCGCAAATCGATGGCCCCATCATAAAGGGCGCGGCCAATAACCATACCATCAATGCGCCCCGTGGTTTTGTGGGCCATCAGGCGCAGGCTTTCCACATCCGCCATATCACGCACGCCACCAGATGCAATCACCGGAATGGTCACCGCATCGGCCAGATCCGCCACCGCCTGCCAATTTACCCCCATCAACATGCCGTCGCGGTCGATATCGGTGAAAATGATCGCCTCGACACCCGCATCTTCAAACCGTTTTGCCAGATCGGCGGCATCCATTTGCGAAGTTTGCGCCCAGCCTTCTGTGGCCACCTTGCCGCCCCGCGCATCAATACCAACAACGATACGGCCCGGATGCGCCTTACAGGCCGCCTTCACAAGATCGGGGGTTTTTACCGCCACAGTGCCAAGAATAACCCGGCGCACCCCCAATTCCAGCCAATGATCTATATTATCCATGCTGCGCAAACCGCCGCCAAGCTGCACCGGCACATCCACCGATGCCAATATCGACTGCACGGCCTGCGAATTTTCAGACCGTCCGGCAAAGGCCCCATCCAGATCCACCAAATGCAGCCATTGGCAACCCGCGGCCACAAAGTCTCGCGCCTGCGCCGCCGGATCGTCATTGAAAACGGTGGCTTTGGCCATCTCGCCTTTCAACAGGCGCACGGCCTTGCCCTCTTTCAAATCAATCGCCGGATAGATGTTCATGGTCGCCATTCCAAAAAATTATGCAGCAATTTGAGGCCGGTTTTTTGGCTTTTTTCAGGGTGGAATTGCACCCCGACAAGAGTATCGCGCCCGATGGCTGCCGTTAATGCCGCCCCATGATGTACCTGTGCCAAAAGATCACGGTCCGATGCCAAGGCCATATGATAGCTGTGCACAAAATAAGCGTGATCCCCCGCCTTGATGCCGGCAAATAGCGGATGGTCCTGCCCCTGACCGGTCAGCTCCAAAGCGTTCCAGCCCATATGCGGCACTTTCAAAGCCGGGTCCTTTGGCTTAATAGGCTCCACCTGGCCTTCAAACCAGCCAAAGCCCGCATGACGGCCATGCTCCAAGCCAATCTCGGCCATCAATTGCATGCCCACGCAAATGCCCAAAAAGGGCCGCGCTTTGTTTATGGCCACCTCTGTGATGGCTTCAACCATGCCGTCGATGGCGGATAAGCCGGCATAACAATCGCCAAAAGCCCCAACGCCGGGCAGCACCACATGATCGGCCTCCAAAACGTCTTTGGTCTGGCCCGAGACCACAATACGGCACCCAAGATCCGCTTCCGCGGCCACCCGCTCCAAAGATTTGGCCACCGAGCGCAAATTGCCGGAGCCATAATCAATCACACAAACCGTTTGAGCCATATCAACCGCCAATGGTTCCCTTGGTGGAGGCAATCTGATCGCCCCGACGGGGATCAAGCTCCACCGCCATCCGCAGGGCCATAGCCAATCCTTTGAAGCAGGATTCGATTTTATGGTGATTGTTCAGCCCATAGAGATTTTCCACATGCAGCGTTATACCTGCGGCAAAAGCAAAGGCGCGGGCGAATTCTTCGAACAATTCCGTATCCATTTCCCCCAAGCGGTCCTGCGTGAAGGCCAGTTTCCACACCAAAAAGGGCCGCCCGGAAATATCCACCGCCACCCGGCTCAGGGTTTCATCCATGGGCACATAAGCATGGCCATAGCGGCGGATACCGCGCCGCTCGCCCAACGCTTTCTTGAGCGCCAGACCAAGGGTAATGCCCACATCTTCCACCGTATGATGAGCATCGATATGCAGATCACCTTCGGCCTTGATGGTGATATCCATCAGGGAATGGCGGGCAAGCTGTTCCAACATATGATCGTAAAAGCCGATACCGGTGGCAATCTCCGCCCGGCCTTCGCCGTCAAGGCAAAGGGTAACGGCGATATCTGTTTCCTTGGTTTTACGCTCGACACTGGCACGACGCATGGGCCAAATCCTTCCAACGGCATCTTTGGGACTGTGCTGGCTATAGCAGCCACAAAGGCCGAGGCCAAGCGGCACGGCTATGCCTGATGAAGCGGCCTCTCCCATCCAATAAGACCCAGACCATAGAAAGAAACCCATCGCAAGACCCGGCTATGCACCTGTGGAACCAATCATTCCGGCTCCCTCGTCTTGCGATTAGCGGGGGGGCTGTCTATATGCCTTTGGTCATTGAAGGGAGAGCCATGACAGATCAAGAAAGCAAATTTCCCGGCTGGCACGGCACCACCATTTTATGCGTGCGCAAAGGTGGCACGGTGGTGATGGCCGGTGATGGACAGGTGTCCATGGGCCAGACCGTTGTGAAGAACAATGCCCGCAAAGTGCGACGTATTGGCAATGGGCAGGTCATTACAGGTTTTGCCGGAGCCACCGCCGACGCCTTTACCTTGCTGGAGCGGCTGGAAGCCAAGCTGGAACGCCATCCCGGCCAATTGATGCGCGCCTGTGTGGAATTGGCAAAAGACTGGCGTACCGACCGCTATTTGCGGCGGTTGGAAGCCCTGATGGCGGTGGCCGACAAGGATGTAAGCCTGCTGCTGACCGGCACGGGCGATGTTTTGGAACCACAAGATGGCCTGATCGGCATCGGTTCGGGCGGCAATTATGCCCTATCGGCGGCCCGTGCCTTGCACGATCTGGATCTCGACGCCGAAGACATTGCCCGCCGCGCCATGAAAGTGGCCGCCGATATCTGCGTCTATACCAATGAAAATGTTCTGATTGAAAAGCTAGAAACCCAATGACGTCCTTTTCCCCCCGCGAAATCGTTTCCGAACTGGACCGCTTCATTGTCGGCCAGAAAGATGCCAAACGCGCTGTGGCCATTGCCCTGCGCAATCGTTGGCGACGCCAGCAGCTTGATGACACGCTGCGCGATGAAGTGCTGCCGAAAAATATCCTGATGATCGGCCCCACAGGGGTGGGCAAGACCGAAATTTCCCGCCGCCTTGCCAAGCTGGCCCACGCCCCTTTCATCAAGGTGGAAGCCACAAAATTCACCGAAGTGGGCTATGTGGGCCGCGATGTGGAACAGATCGTCCGCGATTTGGTGGAACAGGCCCGCTCCATGGTCCGCGAGGAAAAGCGGCGCGATGTCACATCTCAGGCGGAGTTGGCGGCAGAAGAACGGGTGCTGGATGCGCTGGTTGGCAAAACGGCCTCCCCCGATACGCGCCAAAGTTTCCGCGTGAAATTACGCGAAGGCCAGCTGAATGATAAGGAAATCGAGCTGGATCTGGCCGATACCGGCCCCACCGGCATGCCCACAATGGATATTCCCGGCATGCCCGGCGCTCAAATGGGCATGATCAATTTGCAAGATATGCTGGGAAAAGCCTTTGGTGGCCAAAAAACCAGCCGCAAAAAAATGACGGTCGGTGATTCCTATCAATTGCTGATCGATGAAGAAAGCGACCGCCTGCTGGACGATGATGCCATCACCCGTGACGCCATCACGGCAGTGGAGCAAAACGGCATCGTATTTCTGGATGAAATCGACAAGGTTTGCGCCCGCGAAGACATGCGCGGCGGCGATGTCAGCCGCGAAGGCGTACAACGCGATTTGCTTCCCCTGATCGAAGGCACAAGCGTTTCCACCCGCTATGGGGCCGTGAAAACCGATCATATTCTGTTCATTGCCTCTGGCGCATTTCATCTGGCCAAGCCGTCTGACTTGCTACCGGAATTGCAAGGGCGCCTCCCCATTCGGGTGGAACTAACGGCCTTAGGCAAGCATGATTTCGAACGCATCCTGACAGAGCCGGAAACCTCGCTGATCCGCCAATATAAAGCGCTTTTGGCAACCGAAGGGGTGACGCTGGAGTTCACAGAAGACGGGATTGCCGAAATTGCCGGGATTTCCGCCGATATAAACAGCAAGGTGGAAAATATCGGCGCACGGCGGCTGCATACGGTATTGGAACGGGTGCTGGATGATATCAGCTTCACCGCCTCGGACCGGGCGGAAGAAACCGTTACCATCACCGCCGATTATGTGCGCGAACATCTGGGCAATCTGGCCGATCAGTCCGACCTGTCGCGCTTTATTCTTTAAAGGCTGCCCTTATAATTCTAGCGACGGCGGCGCAACAACACATAAAGCGCCCCGTCGCCGCCATGAGTGTCATGGGCCGGGCCATAGCTGTGCACAAGGGCCGATAGCTGCGGCGATTCCAGCCAGATCGGCACCATCCGCTTTAAAACGCCAGAGCCAAGGTCAAAACTGTCGCGGCGGCGAAAAGCCACCGGATCGTCACCCGATTGCGCCCGATGCCGTCCGCCTTTCCCGGTAATGACCAAAACGGCCCGCTCGCCGCGCGAAACGGCCGATGCGATATGGCCGCAAAGCCGCGTAAAAGCCTTTTGCTGCGTAAGGCCATGCAAATCGATACGGCTATCGATCGGTTTGTGCCCCCGGGCCAGCTTGCGTTGTTGCCGCCGGTCCAATGCCGGGGAAACAAGCGCGGCAGGCGGCCCCATTTCCTGAGGCTTCGCATCATAGCCGAATGCCGACATGTGCTGCGAAAACACATCTTCAACAGCCCGCGCCGCCCCTTTGCCCGGATGGCTGTTTTTAGGCAAGGGCGGGGCCGCCGGACGGTCTTTCAAGGGGCGCACATCGCGGGTAATGCTGTCCCATAATTTCTGATCATCAGAGCTGATATAATTCTTGCGGCGGCGGGTCATGCGGAAGGCTCCGCAGCATGAAGCAACTTGTCCGCCAAAGCATTCGGCAAAAGCAGCCAGAACCGGCCTTTATTGGCCATATGCCCGGCGATATATGCGGCCTCTTCGCCAAATCCCCAAAAGACATCACCGCGCACCCCGCCGCGAATGGCCCCACCGGTATCCTGAGCGATCATCAGGCGCTGCAAGGGCAAGGGCGGATTGCCCGGCGTTTCGGGATCGGGATAGGTGGTATCCAACCACAAGGGAGCGCCAAGAGGCAGATAGGCGCGATCCACCGCCAAGCTGCGCCCCTCTGTCAAGGCAACACCTTCTGCACCCAATGGGCCATCGCCTTCAAGCTGGCGGAAAAACACATAAGAAGCATTTTCCGCCATCAGGTCAGCTCCGGCCACCGGATTGTCCCGCAGCCAATCAGCAATGGCGGGGGCGGAAATCTGCTCGCGCGGTAAAATCTTGCGCGTCACCATCAAGCGGCCAAGGGACGTATAGGCATGGCCATTGGGCCCATCATAGCCCAATGCAATCACCGAACCATCGGGCAGGCGTGCCCGGCCAGATCCCTGAATTTGCAAGAAAAACACATCCACCGGATCATCGGCCCACAACAATTCCAAACCACGGTTTGCCAATGCGCCGGCTCGATCTCGGCACGGCTGGCAAAGGGGCGCAGACGCCCGTCCACCACTTCACCGGCGATGCGTCGACCGGCCAAATCCTCGCGGAAATGTCCCAAATCCACCGTAACAAGCTCCGGCGGGCGGCGATAAAGTGGAATATTATGGGTGGCATCAGGGGTTCGGCTGGCATGAATCAAAGGCTCGTAATAGCCGGTGAACAGCCCTTGATAAGAGCCATCAAACATCACCGCCACCGGGGTAAAGCCATCCTCGAAATACACCCTGATCCGGTCTCTTTCCCCGCCATCCAATGCCAAGGCCGCCTGGCAAAGCTCTGCCCAGTCACCCGCAACACCCCCCACAGAAGACGGGGTGACCGGACGGTCTTCAGGAAGATCAAGCCGACGGGCGCAACTTTTATGGAACGCGGCAAGGGCGGAGGACAGATCATCGGTGCCCCAACCGGGAAGATCGCTCCACCGGGCCTGTGACCAGCTTATGCCTGCTTGTGGCTTGGGGCCTTTTTCATAGGGCCAGCCAAAGACAAGCCACAAAAATGCACCCAGACCGGCCAAAACAAGAAACAAACCGATAAGGGTGCGTTTTTGAAGCATCACAAAGCCTGTCGGGATGGGATCACTCGGAGCGGGTGGCCACCAAAAGCCAAGCGGGGTCCGATGATTTCAAATCGCGTTCAAAGGTCCAGACATCATTCACCATCACGGTGTCCGAACTATTGCCCTCGATCACCTCATCGCGGTCATTCATCGTTACCAAAACGATTTCCGCCTTATAGGCCACGGTAATTTCCGCCACCGATCCGACTAATTTGGCATCCTCGATACGAACATCCGCAAGATCAAGCACCCGGCCCTGTGCCGTTTGGGAAGCCTCTTCCCGCGCGGTGATGGCGGCGTTGAAATCTTCATAAACATCATCATTCAAAAGCCCGCGCAATTCCTCGCGGTCACCCCGCCAAAAGGCTTCCAAAACCATGGGATAAACCGACCGCGCCCCATCGATGAAGGCATCCACATCGAAATAGCTGTCCACCTTTTGCATGGCGCGAAAGGCTTTACGCAGGGCGGGGTTTGCTTCCAGCCGCACAACGGATTCGCGATCCATATGGGCTGCCACGGGGTCATCGCCAACACCGGGCTGACCCACATGTGGTGCGCTGCCATCGGGGCGATGTTCAGGCTCTTCGCCGGTCCGCCGCCCTAAAAGGCTGCGTAAACGCAATGCGATAAAGCCCGCCACCATGGCCAGCAAAATGATATCGATAAATTGAAAACCTTCGCCCATTCCAAAATCCTGAATGTGGTACTGCTTTTGATCGGTCCGTCTTATGATACCATGAGACGGCTTTACCCCAAGGACAGATTGCCATTGCCGTTTCTATGCCTACATCTATAGACGAATACGCACGATAGATAAGCCTCTCGCCCCGAAAGGACAAGCATGGCGCTGCTCTTCCTTCTTTCTCTTATTCTCACACCGCTGGTGGAAATCAGTATTTTTATCTCTGTCGGCGAAGACATTGGCGCGTTTCCCGTGCTGATTCTGATCCTTGCCACGGCCGCTATCGGTGTGGCCATTGTCCGCGCCCAAGGCGTAGAGACCATTCGCCGCGCCCGCGCCGAACTGGGCGCCAATCGGGCTCCGGTCATGGAATTGATGCATGGGGCAATGTTGGCTCTGGCCGGCTTGTTGCTGTTGATCCCCGGCTTTCTCACCGATTTTTTGGGCGCTTTGTTACTTATTCCACCTTTGCGTACATGGATCGCCTTCCGTATTTTTCGCCATAGCCGCCCCGGAAGCGCCCATGTGGTTATTGAAGGCGAATTTTGGGAACAATCCGATACGCACAAGCCTGAGGACGGCGGGCCCTATGGGATAGACCGGCTTGGCGACGATCTGGCCGGCCCCGATGATCGGACCCGATAAGGAGAGACGAGTCTCCGGCGGCCTGAAGGTTGTCTGGCCCGCCGGTTCGTGCTAGCGAAATCGCGATCCTGAAAGGGCAGCTCCATGACTGTTGCTCAATCAGACAGGATATATTTTGAAAACGCAGATCAGTTGAAGGAACGTCAGATCATGGCGGAAAACGAAACAAACGGTGGCGCACAGGCGCGGCACAAAATCAGCAAACCGCACAAGCAGGACCGGCAGCCGCCGTGCTGGCGCAATATGTGAAGGATCTCTCGTTCGAGAATCCCAATGCCGCCAAGGTCTTCCAGGCCCTGTCGAACCCCGAAGGCCCCAAACCCGCCATTGAGGTGAATGTCAATGTGGGGGCGCGGCGCATGGGTGAAGAAGCCTATGAAGTGGATTTGAAAGTGACCGCCACGTCAAAAGTTGGCGAAGACACCGCCTTTGCCGTGGAACTGCTTTATGCGGGCCTGTTCGGGGCGCGCAATCTGCCTGAAAACATGATTGAGCCGTTCTTGCTGGTGCAGGCCCCGCACATCCTGTTCCCCTTTGCCCGCCGGATCGTTGCCGATACGGTGCGCGATGGTGGCTTTTCGCCCCTGATGCTGGACCCCATCGATTTTGCAGCGCTGTATCAGCAACAGCGCGCCGCGGCAGCACAACAGCAGCCCCAGCAAAGCGGAGCCACAAGCCTTGGCGAGATTGATCTGGGCGAGCCGCAAGGCAACGCCTGATCTTACGGTCGGTTATAAAAGAAAGGGCCGGGGGCAGTGTCTCCGGCCTTTTTATATGGAGCCATCCCCCAAATGCTGCATCAAGCGCATAGGGGATATGTCCGGCCCCTAATTTTCCCAAATGGGGGATTTCAGGCGCTTGATAAAGGCCTGATGAGCCGCCAGTTCCGCCTCATTGGGGGCATGGGGGCGGGGATCGCGCCGGATCGGCTTATCGAAAGCGGGGCCGTTTGTGGCCAGATTTTTCTTGGCGCGCCCACCCGCCTGAAAGCCAAGGCCATGTTGCCGTCCGCCGCGTAATTCCAGATAAACTTCTGCCAATATCTGACAATCGAGCAGAGCATCATGGTGTTCTCGCATGGAATTATCCACGCCCAGCCGCTTGCACAGCGCATCCAAAGACAATTTTTGCCCCGGAAAGCGGCGTCGGGCGATTTCCAGCGTATCGACAAAGCGCGTTTTCGGGAGCACGGGACGCTGGATTTTTTTCAATTCGAAATTGAGAAATTTCATATCGAAATCGGCATTATGTGCCACCAGATTGGCCCCATCCACAAAGGCCAGAAAGTCATCGATCACCGCATCAAAGATGGGCTGACCTTCCAGCATGGCATCGGTAATGCCATGCACCGCCGCGGCACCGGGGTCCATTGGACGCATGGGATTGATAAGCGTCATATATTCGCGCCCGGTGGGCAGAAAGTCGATCAGTTCCACCGCGCCGATCTGCACCAGACGATGCCCTTGTGACGGGTCCAGACCGGTGGTTTCCGTATCAAACACAATTTCACGCATGGGGCGGTTTCCTGTCGGCAGGCAAAGCGAAAGTGGACCAATGATCATCAGCGACAGGCCAGGGCCAAACACCGGCCTTCACGCCCTGAAGATCACGCAACATAGCGGTAATATCGCGCAGCATGGGCCGTTTTCCATCCCCTGAATTCAAAATATAATCGGCGCGGCGACGTTTTTCCGCATCGGGCAGTTGTTGCGCCAGCACAGC
This sequence comes from Iodidimonas gelatinilytica, assembly GCF_008579125.1. Taxonomy (NCBI): domain Bacteria; kingdom Pseudomonadati; phylum Pseudomonadota; class Alphaproteobacteria; order Iodidimonadales; family Iodidimonadaceae; genus Iodidimonas; species Iodidimonas gelatinilytica. The sequence continues at coordinate 77,530 of NZ_BKCL01000003.1, forward strand.
ATTCAATCGCTGTTCTGTCATCCCCGGCCTTGCCAATGCCCGCGCCTTTTGCACAGGCGCTGGAGCGGAAACCACCGCAACCCGATCAACTTTCGCTTCACCCCCGGTTTCAAATAATAACGGAATATCCAGCGCTGCCAAAAAAGATGCCTTTTGGTCCGCATCGGCTAAAAACCGCCTTTGCGCATCAAATACTTTAGGATGCAGAATCTGCTCCAACTGCGCCAATTTATCCGGCTTGCCAAAAACCTGCGCCCCCAAGGCCTTGCGGTCCACCGCCCCGTTTTGCACAACACCGGGAAAAGCCGCCGCCACCGCATCCACCGCCCCGCCACCTTCTGCCAGCAGGCTATGAACAGCCGCATCGGAATCAAAAACCGGAATATCAAAGCGGCGCAACATGCGCGCCGCTTCGCTTTTTCCCATGGCGATGGACCCTGTCAGCCCCAAAACAATCACGGATTCAATCTCCGTCCAAAGCTTTCAATAAAAGATCCTGAACCTGCGCATCCACAGACGGTTTTTGTCCAAAAAACGCGTCAAAGGCCGGAACGGCTTGATGGATCAACATCCCCAGCCCATCCACAGCAATCAGATCACGCGCTTTCGCTTTTTTCAAAAGCTCTGTTTGCAAGGGGCGATAGACAAGATCATAAACCACCGATCCGGAAGGCATCAAAGACAGGGAAATATCCAAAGGCGCTTGCCCCACCATGCCCAAGCTGGTGCTGTTGACCAACAAATCCACATCTTTCAACAAGGCCGTGCGATCTTGCCAGCCTGCGGCAACCACGCGCTTGTCATCCAGTGCCGCCACCAATGATTGGGCCCGTTCTTGAGTGCGGTTGGCGATATAGATCTGCGCCGCCCCTGCATCCAAAAGCGCCACCACCACCGCTTTTGCGGCCCCGCCCGCGCCCAGCACCAGACTATGCGCATTTTTAGCGCGCCATCGGGGCGCACTTTGCTGCAAATGGGCAAGAAAACCACCGGCATCGGTATTCCGACCAAACAACCGCCCATTATGATCCACGATGACCGTATTCACGGCCCCGATGCGCCGCGCCAAAGGATCAAGACGATCCACCAGTTTTGCTGTCATTTCCTTATGGGGAACCGTTATATTGACCCCGGAAAACCCCATAGGCACAAGCGACCGAAGCGCCGCTTCCAGATTTTGCGGCCGGATCATCAAGGGAATATAATCCCCTTTGATATTCAATTGACTAAGCCAATATCGGTGCAAAAGCGGCGACAAGGAATGTCCGATAGGCCAGCCCATCACGCCAGCCAACTTCCCCGCTGCGGCGGCATTTTGTGATCCGATGCTCATTGCGCCATGATCCCATGATCTCGTAAGGCGCCCAATAAGGGCAAAAGCGGCAAGCCGAGAACGGAAAAATAATCTCCGTCGATGCGCTCAAACAATGTCGCGCCCTCGGCCTCAAGCCGATAGCCGCCCACAGATTGCAACAGCTCGTCATCAGCCTGATCCACATAGTGATTCAGAAAGTCATCACTAAAATTCCGCATGGACAGGCTAACAAAACAATCTGCACACCACACACAAACCCCGCCCTGTATCAGGGCCACCGCGCTGTGCAAATGGTGGCTCTGACCGCGCAAATCCTGCAATTGAGCCCGCAATTCTTGCCGGTTGGCCGCTTTAGACATCAGGTTTTCCTTATAAAGAAGCGTCTGATCCGCACCGATAATCCAATCATCGGGATGGATTTTAGACACCGCTTTTGCTTTGGCGGCCGCAAGCGCCGGAGCGATCTGGTCCACCGCACCGCCTTGATCCCTTATCTGTGTTTTGATCCGGCTTTCATCCACAGCACTTACGATTTGACGAAAAACCACACCGGCACTTTTTAGCAAATGGGCGCGGGCAGGGGACCGGGACGCCAAAATGAGCGCCGGATTATTTTCCCGCATCAGACAGACCCGCTTCACGTGCGGAATGAAGGCGCAACACCGCCGCTGCCGTTTCTTCGATAGAACGGCGGGTCACATCGATCACCGGCCAATGATGGGCGCTACATAACCGCCTGCAAGCCAACACTTCCTCTTTGATCGCTTGCATATCCACATAGCTGGTGGACGGCGCTTCTTTAATGGTGCGCAAGCGATTAGTACGAACCTGAACCAGACGATCCGGGCTGGCAGTCAGACCAACCACAAGGGCATCCAGGGGGCCTTCCAATTCGGGCGGCAGGGGCGCATTGGGAACAAAAGGCACATTTGCGGTCTTAAAGCTTTATTGGCCAGATAGATGCTGGTGGGTGTTTTCGATGTGCGCGACACCCCCACAAGGATGATATCCGCCGACATCAACCCCGTTGCCAATTGCCCGTCATCATGGGCCATGGTGAAATGCAACGCATCGATGCGATCAAAATAATGGCGATCCATTTCATGCTGGCGGCCGGGGAGCCCGCGTGACCGCGCCCCTAAAAACTGCCCCAGGGATTCAATGACCGGATCCAGAACAGACACATGGGGAATATTCAAAGCCGCACAACGGCGAGTCAGTTCACGCCGGATATCTTCATTCACCAAAGTATACATCACCAGACCGGGACGATCTTCGACAAACTCCATGATGCGTTCCATCTGGCGCGGCGTGCGCACCATCGGCCACATATGCTTTTCCGCCCGCACATTTTCAAACTGTACCAAAGCCGCCTTGGCCATGGCTTCCAGTGTTTCCCCGGTGGAATCGGAAACCAAATGAAGATGAAACCGCTGTAAATCGGACATGGCTGTTCCCAATGTCATAACCCTGTGGATAACTTTTGAATGGTTTTGTTGTTTTCGAGCGTGTGGGACATTCGGGCAAAGTTGAAGGTTTTTCTCCCATATTCGTTATCAGTTATCACCAGCCAAAATTTTGTGGATAATTTTTCGCCTCTCTTTTTTCAAAGCCTCCCTGTTTGGCTGGCTTTTCAAAACAGAATTTATTGAAATATCACTCTATTCCGCCCCGTTTTTCAAAAAGAGTCTGCAAAATCCGAACGCTTTTCCAATCGGTTTTCCTACTGGAAATAACGATCCACAAACTGTAGATCATTCTGTGGATAACATTTCATCCCCGTTACCCACAGGGATTCACTACCACCACTACCTCTTTATTTTAAAAGATAGTAAGTGGTGGATAGCCAAATCGGAGCGGCAATGAGCCCAAAACCCCTTCTCAATGTTCTTCAAGGTCAGCGCGAAACCCGCCCTCCTTTCTGGTTTATGCGTCAGGCTGGGCGCTATCTGGCGGAATATCGGGCCGTCCGTGAAAAAGCCGGATCTTTCCTCGATTTGGTCTATGCACCGGATTTGGCCACCGAGGTGACATTGCAGCCGGTGGAGCGGTTAAACACCGATGCAGCGATCCTGTTTTCCGATATTCTGATCGTTCCCCATGCTTTGGGGCAGGATTTGGATTTCCGTCAGGGCGAAGGGCCGGTTCTCGATCCCATCCGGTCTGTGAAAGATCTCCATCGTTTATCGCACCAGCGCTTGGATGACCGGGCGACCCCGGTTTATCAAACGGTGCGCCAAGTGGCCGGTGCCTTGCCCGACCATGTGGCTTTGATCGGCTTTTGCGGTGGGCTTTGGACCGTTGCCAGCTATATGGTGGCCGGACGCGGCGGGGATGATCAGGCCGCAGCCAAAGCCTGGGCTTTTTCCGATCCCGAAGGCTTTGATGCGCTTTTGAGAATTCTGGAAGATGCCAGCTTCACCTATCTGATGGGCCAGATCAAAGCCGGGGCAGAAGTGATCCAGATTTTTGAAAGCTGGGCCAGCAATCTGCCCGAACCAGCCTTTGAACGCTTTGTCATCGAGCCCACAAGGCGTCTGGTGGCGCGTTTGAAGGATACGGCGGGGGATGTTCCCATTATCGGCTTTCCACGTGGTGCAGGGCCTCTCCTCGGGCGCTTTGCCGAACGTAGCGGTGTGGATGCGGTATCTTTGGACAGTGGTATGGTTTTATCTTTTGCTGATGAAACCTTGCCAAAAGGATTGGCTGTGCAAGGCAATCTGGACCCGCAATATGTGGTGGCAGGTGGGGCTTTGATGGAAAAGGAAGCAACGCGTATTTTGAACGCTCTTTCAAACCGTCCGCATATTTTCAATCTGGGCCATGGTTTTGTGCCCTATACTCCGGTTGATCATGTGGAACGTTTGGCGGCATTTTTACACGGTTGGCCGGATCAAGCAGCCTGAAAGGACGTTTCCATTATGGACGGAACGCTTTATTTATGGGTGAAAGCCCTGCATCTGATTTCGGTGATTTTCTGGATGGCCGGCATGTTTATGCTGCCGCGCTATTTTGCCTATCATGCCGAGGCTGAAATTGGCTCGGACGAAGACCGGAAATGGCAAGAACGAGAACGTAAACTTCTGAGAATCATCATTAACCCGGCGATGATTGCCACATGGGTTTTTGGTATTTCTTTGGCGATATCCTATGGCTTTTCTGAAATTTGGCTGCATGTAAAATTGCTGTTCGTTGTGGGTTTAACCCTGTTGCATCATGGTTTGTCCCGTTGGCGGAAAGCCTTTGCCCGCGGCGAAAACAGCCACAGTTCAAAATTTTATCGTCTGGTGAATGAAATTCCCACGCTTTCAACCATTGTGATTGTCATTCTTGTGATTGTAAAACCCTTTTGATGATAAGGGATTATCGATATTTCTTAATAAGGTGAGGCGCGTTTTTTGAATGGCAATGGAATTATTTTTCTTGACTTGCCAAATTCAGATGATAGCGTTCCGCAAAAGTGGTATAGCTATATGAAAGTCATTTTCTTCATGATAGCGAATGTGCCGCATCGTCTATGAAATTGGCCCTATATAACCTTGATTTTATAGGGGCGATTGAAGTTCCCGCCTTATCCAATGTCTCCTCTATCTTAAAGCGTTTGGTTTTTAACCTCGCTCAGAGTCACACTTCATGAATCTGCAAGACCTAAAGAACAAGACCCCCAGTGAGCTGTTGTCACTCGCTGAGGAACATGGCGTTGAAAATGCCAGCACCATGCGCAAACAGGATATGATGTTTGCCATTTTGAAAAACCTGGCCGAACGGGGCGAAGATATTTCCGGCGGCGGGGTTATCGAAATTTTGCAAGATGGATTTGGGTTCTTGCGGTCGCCCGAAGCCAATTATCTGGCAGGACCGGACGATATTTATGTCAGTCCCAGCCAGATTCGCCGCTTTGGTTTGCGTACCGGTGATACGGTTGAAGGGCAAATTCGTGCGCCAAAGGATGGCGAGCGCTATTTTGCTCTTTTGAAGGTGAATACCATCAATTTCGACGAACCGGAAAAAGCCCGTCATAAGGTGAATTTTGACAATCTGACGCCGCTTTATCCCGATGAACGGCTGTCTTTGGATCCGCAAGATCCCACCGTCAAGGATTTGACACCGCGCATCATTGATCTGGTGGCACCCATCGGAAAAGGCCAGCGTGCTTTGATCGTGGCGCCGCCGCGCACCGGGAAGACCATGGTTTTGCAAAATATCGCCAAAGCCATCACCCGCAATCATCCGGAAGTGTATCTTTTGGTGCTGTTGATCGATGAACGGCCCGAAGAAGTGACGGATATGCAACGTTCTGTGAAGGGCGAAGTGGTGTCTTCCACCTTTGATGAACCGGCAACCCGCCATGTTCAGGTGGCGGAAATGGTGATTGAAAAAGCCAAGCGCCTGGTGGAACACAAAAAAGACGTGGTGATATTGCTTGATTCCATCACCCGTTTGGCCCGTGCCTATAACACCGTGGTTCCCAGCTCTGGCAAGGTGCTGACCGGTGGTGTGGATGCCAATGCCCTGCAGCGCCCCAAACGTTTCTTTGGTGCGGCGCGTAATATCGAAGAAGGTGGATCACTGTCGATCATTGCCACGGCTCTTATTGAAACTGGGTCGCGTATGGATGAAGTGATCTTTGAAGAATTCAAGGGAACCGGTAATTCCGAGCTGGTTCTGGATCGTAAAGTTGCTGATAAGCGGGTGTTCCCGGCTATCGACATTCTGAAATCCGGGACCCGGAAAGAAGAATTGTTGATCCCCAAAGCGGAATTGGCCAAAACATGGGTTTTGCGGCGTATTTTGCAGCCTATGGGCACCACCGATGCCATCGAATTCCTGGTTGGAAAGCTCAAGGAAACCAAAACCAACGAGGATTTCTTTACCTCGATGAACCAATAAGCCGAAATTTCTCGGTCGATATTTTAAAAGCCCTGCCTATATGGCGGGGCTTTTTGTTGCCAAACCGCCAAGGATTTGGTTCTGAATATATTTGTGGCTTATCCCTTCAGGAAAGGGCGGCTTATGTTCCACGTGGAACAAACACCGCCCTCTTGGAAAGCTCTTGCTAAATTTTATCCCAGCCGGGTTTTTAAAAATTCCAGTGTTCTGTCATTGGCTTTTTTGGCGGCTTTTTCATCATAATGCGTGCCGCCGGGGCGGGCAAAAGCATGGTTCATGCCTTCATAATCATGGAGTGTGATCCGGGGATGGTTATCCAGAGCATTGTGCATGGCTTGTTGTGCCGCTTTGTCGACAAATTCATCTTCTGTGGCCACATGCAAAAGAAGATGCCCTTTGATAGTGTCGGCTTCATCCAATTTGCTATCGATGCTGACGCCATAATAGCCGACAGCAGCATCGGCATCGGTCCAGCATGCGGACAAATAAGCAAGAAATCCGCCAAGACAATAGCCAATAACACCGGCTTTTCCGTTGGAGCCATCGGCTTTGCGTAACCAGGACAAGGCTGTTTGAATATCGTCTATGCCTTTATCCACATCAAAGCCTTGATAGAGTTCAAAAGCGCGATCCCAGTCCTTTTGTATTTTGTCATTCAGCTGAATCCCCGGCTCTTGTCGCCAGAATAAATCCGGGCACAGGGCCATATAGCCTTGATTGGCCAACTGATCGCAAATTTCGCGCATGGGTGTGTTGATGCCGAAAATTTCCTGAATCACCACGACCCCCGGCCCGGTTCCAGAGTCGGGAAGGGCGAGATAGCCTGTATAGGATCCAGACCCGTCTTTTGCGTTCAAGGTGATATATTTGGCCGGCATTTCAGATCTCCACTTGGCAAAATTGAAAAGAGAAGTGTGTTAAAGGTCCAGTTGATGGGGAATGTTTACCCCTTCAAGCCGCAAAAGCGCTTGTTTCGTTTCCACACCGCCTTCGCCGGAATATCCAGTGAGCTTGCCATCGGCGGCGAGAATACGGTGGCACGGAATAAGGATGGGCAAAGGATTGGCCCCGCAAGCACCTCCTGCAGCACGAGCGACCGATCCAGTTTTTTCCGCCAGCTCTTTATAGCTGATGGTGGTGCCATAAGGGACGGTAGAAATAGCTGCCCAAATGGCTTTTTGGTGATCGGTGCCTTGTGGGGAAAAGGGCAAATCGAAATGGGTGCGTGTGCCATCGAAATAGGCGTGTAACTGGGAGCAGGCCTCTTCCAAAAGGGCACTGGGGGCCTGATCCGCACCCCAGCCCCAATCCAGTGCCACAAGCGCACCATCTTCTTCAAACAGGGTCAAATCCCCCACAGGACTGTGCAGAGAGAGTAACGGCATGTGCCTATCCTTTTTGGGTTTGGCGGGCCTTTATAAAGGCGGCCCGTAAATCATCCGATGGCCCAAGAGGCGGTGAGCAGCTTTGATGGGCGCAAATGGTCAAACTATCCGGCGGCAGGGCTTTTGAAAGATCGTCATGGATCACTGCATTGGGTAGGGAAAGATCATAGACTGCTTTCATGAATGTAGTTTGGCGTGCTGTGCCATCTTTATGTCCAAGGGTAATGTCCACGCCATTGATCAGCGTGTCATAGCCATTCAAAAAACCCAGAAGAGGGAAAAACTGCCCCACGGCCTCACCGGAAAAGGCGGTGATAAGTCGTTCGGCCCGATCTTTCCAAACCGGATCGCCGGTAATCATGAAGAGTTGGGCAAAACATTCCAAAATTGTCCCATTGCCAGAAGGCTGTGCGCTATCCCGAACAGTTTTCGGGCGCAAGATCAAATTGCCATCATCCTTGGCGCTGGTAAAATATCCACCTTCTTGGGGATCGGCAAAGAGCGTTTCCACCACAGCGCACCAACCGAGAGCGGCATCCAGATAGTCCGGTATTCCCGTGGTTTGATAAAGCGCAAGGGCGGCAAGGATCATATGTGCATGATCGTCCAACAAGGATATATCGAGACGGCGGGATTTTCGCGCAGAATGATAAAGACGGCCATCAGATCCGCTCATATCAAGCTGGATCGCCTTGAACGCGGTTTGTGCCATATCCAGCCAATCGGAGCGGTCGAAGGCACTTCCTGCATGACAGGCGGCACGGATCATCATGCCGTTCCAGTCGGTCAAGGTTTTATCATCCCATCCCGGACGGGGACGAAAGTCGCGTTCACGGAATAAAACGGTCCGGCAATCGGCCAAACGGCGTTCGGTTTCCGCATCCAAAGGCCAGACTCCGGTCAGGCGGTTTGGAATGGAGACACCCTCCCAATTGCCCTGCGGAGAAATATCATAGACGTGTTTGAACAAGGCTGCGTCATCGGCATTTAAATGCTGGTCGATTTCTTGCGTTGTCCAGACATAGAATTTGCCTTCTTCGCCTTCGCTATCGGCATCGAGGGATGAGGCAAAAGCGCCGGATTCTACGGTCATTTCCCGCCGCACCCATTCCATGGTTTCAGCGACCCGCTGCTTATAGAGATCCGAGCGTGTTTCGCGCCATATTTGGGTGTAAAGATCGACCAATAACGCATTGTCATAAAGCATTTTTTCAAAATGTGGGACCAGCCAGCGTTCGTCCACGCTATAGCGTGCAAAACCGCCACCCAGATGATCGTAAAGACCGCCTAAAGCCATTTGATCAAGGCTGCGGATCACCGCATCGGACCAGTGGGCATTTTCGGTCCGGATGGCTCCGCGCCATAAAAACTCCAGCAAGAAAGGTTGCGGAAATTTCGGAGCGCCGGCCATACCGCCATGGCGCGGGTCCATATGATGGAACAGCTTTTCCGCTATCTGGTCCAGCATATCGGGGGCAAGATCTTGTCCCGGCTTGGTTTTGTTTTGCTGTACCAGATGGGCCATAAGCGATTGGCAGTTCTTTTTTACGGCATCCGGATTGGCATGATAAATTCCTGAAACGCGTTCTAGAACATCGGCAAAGCCCGGACGGCCATGGCTGGCGGCTGCGGGAAAATATGTGCCACCCCAAAAAGGAGTTCCATCGGGCGTCAAAAACATGGTGAGCGGCCAGCCGCCTTGTTGCCCCATAATGGCAAGGGCCGACATGTAGATCGTGTCCAGATCGGGTCTTTCTTCACGATCAACCTTAATATTAACGAATAAATCGTTCATAAGATTGGCAATATCTTCGTTTTCGAAACTCTCATGGGCCATCACATGGCACCAATGACAGGCGGCATAACCCACAGATAAAAGGATCGGAACATTGCGCTCTTTGGCTTCGGCCAGCGCTTTTTCTCCCCAAGGACGCCAGTGGACCGGATTGTCTGCATGCTGTAGAAGATAAGGGCTTGATTCAAAGCGTAAACGGTTGTCTGTCATGGAATCTGGTCTCACATTGAAGATCGTTCGGGGAGGGGCCGTGGACGCAAAGGCTACGCCCCATGATCGCACATCGCAAGGAGACGTTGGAATGAAGATTTCTGTGGATGTTGACTGTACCCCGAAGGAATTACGCACATTCTTTGGCTTGCCGGATGTGGAGCCTTTGCAAGAAGAAATTTTGGCCCAGATGAAACGCCGTGCCAGTGAAGGTTTAAGCCCTGAAGACATGCAAAACCTTATGTCGGCGTGGATGACAGGGGCGACGACAGGCATGGAAAAACTTCAAAAAATGATGTTTTCAGCCATGAAGCCCAGTGATAAGCCGCGCGGATGACTCGTCTCCGAAACAGAGAGTGCGATTCTGAAAGCATCTTCGCCTTGGCCAGCGCCCGCGGCCGGGCCGGTGTGTCTGTGATCCGTATTTCAGGTCCGCAAGCGGCCTTGGCTTTGCAAGCACTGACCGAAAAACCGTTGCCAACGCCGCGTATGGCGCAGGTGCGGGCTTTGTACGATCCCGTGAATGGTGCCCATCTGGATGATGCGCTGGTCTTATATTTCAAAGCGCCTGCCAGCTTTACCGGTGAAGATGTGGTGGAGCTGCATGTGCATGGGGGCCGTGCCGTTCTGGACGGGGTGCTGGATGCGTTGTCGCGGATCGAAGGGTTGCGTCCGGCTCTGGCAGGGGAGTTTTCCCGTCGGGCCTTTGAAAATGGCCGGATGGATTTAACCGAGGCCGAAGGGATCAATGATCTGGTGATGGCCGAAACGGCTTTGCAGCGTATGCAGGCTTTGCGGCAGATGGGCGGGGCCTTGGGCGCACTTTATGAACGCTGGCGGATGGCGTTGCTGGAAGCATTGGCGCGGATCGAGGCGGATATCGATTTCCCCGATGAAGATTTGCCCGAAGATATGACCCTGTCGGTGAAGCCCTCTTTGGAAGCCCTCTGTGCCGAGATGAAAACCCATCTGGCCGATGGACGGCGCGGCGAGCGGTTGCGGAACGGGGTGTCTATCGTGCTTTTGGGGGAACCCAATGTTGGAAAATCCAGCCTGTTGAACACCATTGCCAAGCGGGACGCGGCGATTGTGTCTGATATTGCCGGAACCACCCGCGATGTGATCGAGGTGGCTTTGGATCTGGATGGCTATCCGGCCACTCTGATCGATACGGCAGGCTTGCGCGAAACCGCTCATAGCATTGAAAGTGAAGGGGTGCGCCGGGCTTTGGAGCGGGCGGAGCATGCAGATATTCGCCTGGTTCTGGTAGAAGCGAAAGACTGGCCCGCCTTGCCAGAGCCCATCGCAGATTTGCTGGATGAAGAGGCCATTTTGGTGGTGAATAAAGGCGATTGCTTGAAAGCACCTTCTTATGGTCAGCAAAAGGGCGCACAACCGACATTTGTTATTTCGGTGACCGAACAGCAAGGTCTTGATGCCTTGATGGCCTGTCTTACGCAAAAGGTTACAAGCCTGTGCGATATTGGCGAAGCACCCGCCATTACGCGCATTCGTCATCGTATGGCCTTACAGGAAGCGGTCGACTGTTTGGAGCGATTTTTCCAATCTGCACAACAAGATGCGGTGCTGGCGGCGGAAGATGTGCGCTTGGCCACACGGGCTTTGGGGCGGATAACCGGCCGGGTGGATGTGGAGTCTTTGTTGGATATCGTGTTTTCTTCCTTCTGTATCGGGAAGTGATGTTTCACGTGGAACATCACTAAATTCTACGGAAATCTGCCAAATTTCGTCCTTCTTGTTTGACCTTTCACAAGAGGCAAAATACAGTGCGCCCCTTGGTGCGCGGGCGCAAATGCAGGATTTCAAGTGGTGAATACGGACTTTGATGTGATTGTCATAGGCGGCGGACATGCCGGCTGCGAAGCCGCAGCGGCGTCGGCTCGCATTGGTGCCCGTACTGTTTTGATCACCCATAGGCGCAACACCATTGGCGCTATGTCATGTAATCCAGCCATTGGCGGGCTTGGCAAAGGCCATCTGGTTCGGGAAATTGACGCGATGGATGGGCTGATGGGCCGGGTCGCCGATGCATCTGGAATTCAGTTTCGCTTGCTGAACCGGCGTAAAGGTCCGGCTGTACAAGGCCCCCGGTGCCAATCGGACCGATCCTTATATGCCAAAGCCATGCAGGATATGCTGGCGGACATGGAAAATCTGTATATCTGCGAAGGTGCGGTTGAGGACCTTGTCATCAAGCAAGATGGTCCCGCGCAATCAGTAGAAGCTGTTGTATTGGCGGATGGGACAATCCTGCGCAGTGCGCGGATTATTCTGACAACAGGCACGTTTTTGCGTGGATTGATCCATTTGGGCGAGAAAAAAATCCCGGCCGGACGGGTAGGGGAAGCGCCTTCCATGGGTTTGTCCAAAACATTGGAATCCGCCGGCTTTCAAATGAATCGCCTGAAAACCGGCACACCACCGCGTTTAGATGGGCGTAGCATTGATTGGTCGGTGTGCGAAGCGCAGCCGGGCGATACGCCGCCGGTTCCATTTTCTACATTGACGGAAACCATCACCGTTCCGCAAATCGATTGCCATATAACCCGAACAACGGTTCGCACCCACGATATTATCCGCGCCAACCTTCATCGGTCCCCCCTTTATTCCGGTCAAATTGAAAGCCGGGGGCCGCGCTATTGCCCGTCGATCGAAGATAAAATTGTGCGGTTTGCGGATAAAGAGAGCCACCAGATTTTCCTTGAGCCGGAAGGGCTTGATGATCCGGTGGTCTATCCCAATGGCATTTCCACCAGCCTGCCAGAAGATGTTCAGCTGGATTTGGTGCGCTCGATCCCCGGATTGGAAAAGGCCGAAATCATTCGTCCTGGTTATGCCATTGAATATGATTTTATCGACCCCCGTGAATTGCGGCCTACATTGGAAACGCGGCGGGTATCTGGGCTATATTTGGCTGGCCAGATCAATGGGACCACCGGCTATGAAGAGGCGGCGGCGCAAGGTTTGATGGCCGGAGCCAATGCAGCCAGAGCGGCGGGAAATAGTGGTGATTTTTGTTTGGACCGGGCCGATGCTTATATTGGCGTGATGATTGATGATCTTATTACCAAGGGGACGCGCGAACCCTATCGCATGTTCACCAGCCGGGCGGAATATCGTCTGCATTTACGGGCTGATAACGCCGATCAAAGGCTGACAGACAAGGCCAAAGAGGCTGGTTTGGTGGGGGGTGTTCGGGCATCCCGTTGGGCAGAAAAATCCCAAAAACTGGAAAAGGCACGGGCGGTTTTGGAAAGCCTGAATCTGACACCGGATGAAGCCACTCGGCATGGTTTGTCCATTCGCAAGGATGGTCGTCGCCGGACAGCCATGGAATTGCTGAGCTATCCAGATATGTCGATGGAACATTTAACGCCAATCTGGCCCAATGATCTGGCGTCCATATCGCCTGATATCGCTGAACAAGTGGCTATTGAAGCGCGCTATGCAACCTATCTGGGCCGCCAGACAAAAGACATCGAAGCCTTCCGGAAAGATGAAAAACTGATCATTCCGGCGGATTTCGACTTTACCGACTTGCCTGGTCTTTCGCGGGAGCTTCAGGAAAAATTCGCAACGGTGCGTCCGGCAACCTTGGGGGCGGCTGCGCGGATTTCCGGTGTAACACCAGCGGCTTTGACGCTTTTGCTCGCGCATTTGAAACGCCGGTCGAAAGCCGCATGATGGGGCGCGATGAAAGTCTGTGGCGTGACCGGCTTGGTGTTTCACGTGAAACAATGGACGCACTGGCGGTTTATGAACGCCTTTTGAAAAAGTGGCAGGCCCGTATCAATTTGATCGGGCCGGCAACGGTGGACCATATCTGGACGCGGCATTTTCTCGATTCTGCCCAATTGATCGCCCATATTCGGGATCATAGCGCCCATCAACTGCCCGCCCATTGGCTTGATTTCGGGGCAGGGGCCGGATTTCCGGGACTGGTTCTGGCCTTATGCGGGGCCGGTCGGGTTGATCTGGTTGAAAGCGATCGGCGGAAATGCAGCTTTTTGCGGCAGGTAATTTTGGAAACCGGCGCTTCGGCCCATGTTCATACGGCCCGGATCGAGGCCTTGCCGCCATTTCCTGTGGACCTGATCACCGCGCGGGCTCTTGCGCCTTTGGATCGTTTGTTGGACTATGCTTATGCCTTTGCCACACCCCAAACGGAAATGTGGTTTCTAAAGGGGAAAGAGGTGCAGTTGGAACTGGAAAACTGCCGGAAATCATGGGTTTTTGACGCAGAAACCTTTGAAAGCTGGACGGACCCTCAAGCGATGATCGTGAGATTAAGGACGGTAAGCCGTGCATAATAATTCTCTCCAAGACAATGGATCTTCGCAAAATCTGGATGGGCACCAGCCCAATATCATTGCGGTTGCCAATCAAAAGGGCGGTGTGGGGAAAACCACCACAGCCATCAATTTGGCCACGGCGCTTGCGGCGATCGGGAAAAAAGTTCTGATCATCGATCTGGACCCGCAAGGCAACGCCTCTACCGGCTTTGGCATCGATCGGTCCAAGCGCAAATTATCCTCTTATGAACTGATCACCGGCGAGGCGGATATTGCCGCGGTGCTGGCACCCACAGCGGTGCCAGGGCTTTATATTATTCCGTCCACCATTGATTTGTCGGGGGCCGATACGGAATTGGTGACCATGTCGCGGCGTGCGTATCGTCTGCGCGATACCTTGGAATTCGATCCCTCTTTGGGGAATTTCGATTATGTGCTGATTGATTGCCCGCCCTCTTTGTCTTTGCTGACATTGAATGCCCTGACATTAGCGCAATCGGTTCTGGTCCCTTTGCAATGCGAATTTTTTGCTCTTGAAGGTCTATCGCTTTTGTTGCGGACCATTGAGCGTGTGAAATCCACCTATAATGCGTCTTTGGCCATTTCCGGGGTGGTGCTGACCATGTTTGACAAACGCAATCGGCTTAGCGATCAGGTGGCGAAAGATGTGCGCGGTTATTTGGGCGATGTGGTGTTCAAAACGGTGATTCCGCGCAATGTGCGGGTTTCGGAAGCACCAAGCCACGGAAAACCGGCTCTTTTATACGATCATCGCTGTTCAGGCAGCCAAGCCTATATGCGCTTGGCCAGTGAGATTTTGAAGCGGGAAAGAAAGGCAAAAGCGGCATGAGCGATCAGGCACCGGAAAAACCCGGCCGCTCTCGGGGCCAGCAACGGGGATTGGGGCGTGGATTATCGGCCTTGATGGACGATTATCCCGTTGAGGATATCAGTGAATCACAGGCACCATCCAACCGTGATACGCGCCTTGTGCCGATCCATTTCTTAAAAGCGAACCCGTTTCAGCCGCGCCGTAATTTTGTCGCTGAAGATCTTGAAACCTTGTCTGCTTCAATTGCTGAAAAAGGTGTGTTGCAGCCTATTCTTGTGCGTCCGGCCTCTCAATCCGCCGATGGCGAACAACGTTATGAAATTATGGCCGGGGAGCGGCGCTGGCGAGCATCGCAAAAAGCCGGCTTGCATGAGGTTCCGGTTCTTATACGGGAATTGGATGATCGTGCCGCTTTGGAAGTGGCCATCATAGAAAATGTGCAGCGACAGGATTTGTCGCCCATTGAAGAAGCAGACGGCTATCAGCGTTTGATTGCAGAATTCGGGCACCGGCAAGAGGATGTGGCGAAAGCGGTTGGCAAATCGCGGAGCCATATTGCCAATCTATTGCGGCTTTTAAGCCTGCCGGATACGGTGCGGGCCATGGTTGATGATGGCCGGTTGAGCATGGGGCATGCCCGCGCTTTGATTGGCAGCCCCGATCCGGAAACATTGGCACAGCGTGTTTTGGATGCCGGACTAAGCGTTCGCCAGACAGAAGCGCTGGTGGCCAAAGGACGGGGAGCAGGGGCAGGGGCCGAGACAGAAAAAGCCGAGGCTAAAAAACGCCGGAAAGACCCTGATACGCGGGCATTGGAAGCCGATCTTGGACAGGCCCTTGGCTTGGCCGTGGATATCAATGATCGGGGCGCTGAAGGGGGCGTGGTGTCTATCCGGTATTTGACATTGGAACAGCTTGATGATCTTTGTCAGAAATTGATGGAGGGATAAGACCTGTTATTTTGGGTCCGTTCCGGTTGATAAAAAAAGCGCCCATCCTTGTAATAGAGGATGAGCGCTTTTTCTTAACCAGCTGATTTTTAAATTTAAATCCCAACAGCGCGTGACAGAATCGAGCGCAGATGGCGGGCGGCAAAACTTAGTTTTGCCACCGAAAGCGGGCCACTGGATTTAAGATCGGATAGCAAGCGGTCCGCCCGCGCCCGCGTCAATTCCTGATCGTCAAACCATTTGATCACGGCTTCCGGACCGTCTGCCTTCCGGTTTTCTTCCAGAATATGTTGGGTCAGTTCGCGCTGTTGATCGGCCAGATCGTCCAGCACGGCACGGGCGGCCAACCGGTCCCAATGATCTTCGGTGGAAAGGGTGTCGCTGGCCTGGCGCAACCAGTCGAAACCGATGCGTTCCCCGACTTCGGAATAAGCACGGCCCACATCCACGACTTTTCTGTCCAGAGCGATGGCGATTTTCTGCACATCGCATGAGAACATAAGCATTTGAAGGGCCACAATTTTCCGGGACAAACCAACAGGTGCGCCCTGTTCTTCATACATGCCGACACGGGTTTTGAAGGCTTCCAGCGACAAGGGCGACAGAACCGCTTCGGGATTGGCGAGCAAAGCGACGACCCCGTCGTCATAGATGTCGATCAGCCCGGAAGGTCAAAAGGCCATTCTTCATTGCGCAAAAACCAGATGGTTTGTTGCTTGATCAGTTCTGAAAGCTCCAGATACATCAGGGTTTGGATGGCGGCGGGCATTTGATGATCGAGACTGTCGATTTCCGGCCACAGATCATTGAGATTGAAGATATCGCGCACCACAAGAAAGGCGCCGATAATCTGATCCACCCCAAGGCCGGTTTCTTCACGCACTTCATAGATGAAGGTCAGCCCCGCGCGGTTGACCACCTGATTGACAAGGGTTGTGGCTATCAATTCGCGCCGCAATCTGTGGGTTTCCAGCGACGAGGAAAAGCGATCGCGCAAGACACTGGGGAAGCTTGCCCCCAGTTCCACTGTCAGGAACGGATCATCCAGCAGGTCGCTGTTCATCAAAATGGCCTTCAGGCTGAGTTTGGCATAGGCCATCAGCACGGAAAGCTCGGGACGTGTAAGGCCTCTTTGCGATAGGGCCAGTTCCGAGAATTGTTCTTCGCTGGGAAGATATTCGATATCGCGGTTCAGCGTTCCTTCGCGTTCCAGGGTGCGAATAAGGCCTGCATGGCTTTCCCGTGCATTGGCCGCGCGGGCTTGTGCATGGCTGATGGCCTGTGTTTGCAAATAATTGTTTTGCAACACAATGTCGGACACCGCATCTGTCATTTCGGCCAAAAGATTGTCGCGAGAGTCTTGATCCAAAAGGTCGCGGCGCATGGCATCGGCCAGCAGGATCTTGATATTTACTTCTTTGTCCGAACAGTCGACGCCGGCGGAATTGTCGATGAAATCGGTGTTCAAGCGGCCGCCTTTTTGGGCAAATTCAATGCGGGCCCGTTGGGTCATGCCCAAATTCGCCCCTTCGCCCAACACCTTCACCTTTAAATCGCGGCCATTGATGCGGATGGCATCATTGGCGCGGTCGCCCGCCTCGGAATGGCTTTCTTCCGATGATTTGACATAGGTTCCAATGCCGCCAAACCATAACAGGTCCGCTTCGGCCTTCAGGATATGATGAATAAGCTGCGCCGGGGTCAGGGCATTTTTTTCAATACCGAGAAAGGCTTGAACTTCTTTTGTCAGCGGGATGGATTTTGCTGTCCGCGGCCAGACCCCGCCGCCTTTGGAGATGAGCGTCGTATCATAATCTTCCCAGCTCGAGCGTTTCAGGGCAAACAGCCGTTGGCGTTCTTTGAAGCTGCTTTCTGCATCGGGATCGGGGTCGATAAAGATATGGCGGTGGTCGAACGCCGCTTGCAAGCGAATGGCGCGGGACAGCAACATGGCATTGCCAAACACATCGCCGGACATATCCCCCACACCGATCACGGTGAACGGGTCTGTGGCAATGTTTTTGCCCATTTCTCTGAAATGCCGTTCAACGGAAACCCAGGCACCGCGCGCAGTGATGCCCATGGCCTTATGATCATAGCCATGGCTGCCGCCCGAGGCGAAGGCATCGCCCATCCAGAAATTCCGGCCGATTGCCAGCCCGTTTGCCGTATCGGAAAAGGTTGCTGTGCCTTTATCGGCGGCCACCACCAGATAAGGATCGTCTTCATCGTGACGCACCATATTGGCGGGGGGCACCACCTTGCCGTCCACCAGATTGTCGGTGACTGAAAGCAGGCTGCAGATAAAGCGCTTATAACAGGCAATCCCTTCTTGAAGAACGGCCTCTCTGTCGCCGCCCGAAGGCAGGGCTTTGGGGACAAAGCCCCCTTTGGCTCCCACCGGAACGATCACGGCATTTTTCACTTGTTGGGCTTTCACCAATCCCAACACTTCCGTGCGAAAATCCTGTCGCCGGTCCGACCAGCGCAAGCCGCCGCGCGCCACCGGCCCCCAGCGTAGATGCACGCCTTCCACACGGGGGGAATAGACAAAGATTTCCCGCCATGGCCGGGGAAGAGGGGCTTCTTCCACATCGCGGGAGCGGATCTTGATGGCCAGGCCGGTGCTGTCGTCGCTATCCGCATCGCAATCGAGCGCTTGATAGAAATTGGTGCGCACTGTGGATTGGATCAGGTTGAAATAGGTACGCAAGATCCGGTCTTCATCCAGACCGTTTACTGTGTCCAGCTGTTCGGTAAAGCGGTCGGCAATGGCTTTGATGGCGGCATCGCGATCCTCTTTGCTGCCTTTGAAGGCAGGGTCGAAGCGGGCGGTGAACAAATCGAACAGGGCGTGGGTGATTTCCGGATAATCGCGCAGACAGCGGGCCAGATATACTTGGCCAAAAGGCAGGCCCAATTGGCGGATAAAGCGCCCATAGGCCCGCAAAACCACCACATCCCGTCCGGTTAGGCCGCAATCGATGACCAGGCTGTTATAGCTGTCGTCTTCCACCTGCCGGGTCCAGACATGAACCAGAAGGGTCTCCACCAAAGGTTTGATGGTCTTGATTTCTAGCGTCTGGTTTTGGGCGCGCAGCAGATAAAAATCATGGATACAACCGCCCGTTTCGCGCTCCAATTCATAGGCGTGTTCGCTGATTACTTTCAGCCCAAGATGTTCCAGCATGGGCAGGCACTGGCTTAGTGGCACGATTTCGGTGCCGTGATACATTTTCAGGCGCAAGGCATCGGGGCGGTCGCTATCGTGGCGATAAAGATCAAAACCGATGCCGCCATTGGCCGCCAGCGCATCAAGCTTGGCAATGTCCAAAATACCGTGGCGCGGCTCGAAATCCTCTTGATAGCTCAAAGAGAAAATATGGCCATATTGTTTGTATAGCTGGATGCCGCGGGCTTCACCATGCTGCTCGATCAGCTGTTCACGCAGCAGGTCTGGCCAGCCTTTTACGGCACGGGCCAGTTGTTCGTCGATTTTCGTCTGCTCGGCGGGCGGAACATGGCCGGGCTTGGTGCGAATGATGAAATGCCACCGGGCCATTACATCTTCAGAAAGCTGGGCGTAATAAACCGAGACTTCGCCATTGAAGGCATTGCACAGGATTTTCTCGATCTCTTGGCGCAGGCCCGAATGATACACATCGCGCGGCACATAAATCAAAGCCGAGACAAAGCGTTCAAACTGGTCGCGCCGGATAAAGGCGCGGGGGCGGGGCCGTTCGCTTAGATGAAGAATCCCAAGGCTGGTGCGCAACAACTGGTCTTCGCTGATCTGGAACAATTCATCGCGCGGGAAGGATTCCAGAATATGGCGTAGGGCCTTTCCCGCATGGCTACGCTTGTCAAACAGCGCCCGGCGTTGTGCATTTTCTACCTTGCGCCGTAAAAGCGGCGTTTCATAAGGCTTTCCGCATAGGCCTGCGAGGTGAACAGGCCGGTAAAACGGCGTTCGCCAACAACTTTTCCGTTTTCATCATAAATTTTCACGCCCACATAATCCATATGAATGGGGCGGTGTACCGTGGCCTTTACATTGGCCTTGGTGATGATCAGGGGGTATCGGGCTGGGTTAAAAAGTGGCGAATTTCCGCCGATATTGCCGTTAACCCTTTGGTGCCGCGCAGGATATAGCGCTTGGGGTCCCGCAAAATTCCAAGGCCGGAACTGTTGATAGGCTTGAAGCTGCCATCTTCAGCACCGCCTTCAAAACGATATTCCCGATATCCCAAAAAGGTGAAGCGATCCGTTCCCAACCAGCGTAAAAAGCGAATGGTTTCTTCTTGCGCGTCCGGGCTGATGGGCGGTGGGTTGACGGTAAGGGACGCTACAGTTTCGTCGATCTTGGCAACCATGGCCCGCCAATCCTGTACGCTGATGCGCACATCGGCAAGAATGGTTTCAATCAGCGCTTTTACCGATGCCAGAACCTTGGGGTCGGATTCGGCGTCGATCTCGACATAAATATAGGATTCGCGGCCCTTACCATGTTCGTGACCCCGTTCAAAATCCACAGCGCCGAGAACATGGCGCCGGGTGCCGTCCTTATCCCGGTCAATCAACAAAATCGGATGGTGGACAGCATGTAGATGATAATGGTGGGTAACGGCCAATCCACCGGTGATGGAATCCACAAGAAAGGGCATATCGTCATTAACAATGGCGATGGCGGTATGCGGTGTGGCCCATCCATCATCCATGGAGCGCGGGTTGATCACCTCTATTTTGGGGGTGCCGGGCTTGCGGTTGGCCCCCATGCGCCACAAATGCAGGGCAATGGCATAAAGGGTTTGCGGTGTTTGGGCGATGACATCGTCGGGCGACGCATGGGCGTAAAACACCTCCAAAAAACGCAAGATATCGTCGCGCTCGTCCTTTGACGCCTGCTCTTTGGCAATCTCCAGAACACTGGAAATAACGGCATCTTTATGCTCGAACGGATTTGCGCCGGAACTTTGCAACGAACCTTCCATGCTTTTTCTCACCGGTTAGGGAGCGGTCATCGCTCCCGATTATCAGGCCCCGGTCTTTCATGTGGGACTGTCCACCGCCGATTGCTTCAAAATTAAGCGAAGGCGTGGGCAAAAGAGTAAAGGCACCGACCGGACTCTTGCCTCTTACCCCTGTCTCGCTCTTCCCATATTGTACAGACAGGTGCAACACCCGTTGGTGCCGCACATGGCTGAAGGCACCGGATTGTGATTTTATCGGTCTTTTCGGCTATATCCGGCGCCGCGTCCCACACGGCTTTCCAAATGGCTGACAATGGCTCCCGCGACATCCAGACCGCTGGTGCCTTCAAATATTTCAAATGCTCCGGCAGGGTCCACATTGACAACCAAAGGCCCGTTTTCCGAGCGCACCAGATCCACAATGGCCGCTTGCAGATTAAGGGCAGCCATGGCTTTTGCGGCAATGCGACGTTCTTCAATGGTGGGGCGGGCTTTTTTCATCACGCGTTTGGCCAAAGAGTCGCTTGGGCCTGCATTTGTGGATTTGGGGGGCTGTACACTTACGCAGCCGACCAGCTTGCGCCCCACCATCAGGCAGCGCAGGGCGGCTCCACCCGCTTCCGTCACATACTCCTGCACCAGAACATGGGCGCGTAAGCCATGCATGGCGTTCAGGACGGAATCGGCGGCTTTTCGTGTATCGGCCACCACAGATCCACGGTCTTCATTGCCTTCCAGAATTTTCAGCATCAAAGGAGCGCCGCCCAGCAGCTTGATCAAATGGGTATTGCTATCGGGTGCATTGGCAACGCCGGTGGAGGGTTGCGGCACACCGCGTCGGGCCAGACGTTGGCTGGTGTGCAGCCGATCCCATGCGGCCGCCAAAGCCACGCTGGAATTCAGGCTGCGCACACCCATTGTTTCAAGATGGCGCAACAGGGCAAGGCCATAGGTCAAGTCTTTCGCAGCCAAATAGGGCAGGGCCGCATCAAAGCGCGGCAGGGCTTTTCCGTTCAGAAAAAGATCAAGCTGCCCCCCGTCAATGGACATGTAACAGCGGTTCACATCCAGAATATGGGCGGCATGGCTGCGGGCTTCCAGGGCATCGACCAGGCGGTCCACGGTGGGGCTTTTTGGGGTTCCGGTGAGCAGGGCGATGTTCAAAGGGCGTTCGGCGGCGTGCACATGGGGAAGGCTATCATAGGCAGAAAGATCCGGCGTGCCTTGGATACAGGACCGGGTCACATCCACCAGAAGACCGCCTTCCAGGGCGCGGCGGCCCAACAACATGCGGTACGACATGGTTTCGCGGTTGGTCAGCGACATTTCTATGGGCCATTCATGGTCGCCAATGCGCGCCAGCGTGCGGATGATAAAGCGCAATTCGGTTTCACCATTGGATGATGTAATCTCGCGCTGTCCCACCAGATCGGCTTCGCAATAAAGCTCGATTTCCGGACGCTCTGGCAAGGGATGCAGGCCGAAACGCACCCGGTTTTTGCCGTTTTTCTCATAGGGATGAACGGAAAAAGCGTGCAGGGACGAGGTTTGTGCGCCGGTATCCACCTTGGCGCGAATGGCGGGAATACCAAGGGCGGGGAGTGCCACCCATTCTTCCCAGCCGACACTGAACACAGATTCGTTTTCCATCAGGCTATATGGCCCCTATTTCCGCGCTCTGTCTATGCTATGTGCGCGCAAGCGCGCTGCAGTCAATGCACCCTTTTTCTTGTTATGCGGGGAGCATGATGCGGAAAGAGGGCGGGGAGTTTATCGGGCATACCAAAAAGGCCGATCACAATGGATCGGCCTTTGGTGCCTGAGATCAGGCAGAAACTGGAGCGGGCGATGAGATTCGAACTCACGACCCCAACCTTGGCAAGGTTGTGCTCTACCCCTGAGCTACGCCCGCATATTGGGTATGACCCGAAGGTCTGTCATCATCTGGTTGGCGGGACTATACTTAAAGCGTTGCAGGATGCAACAGGCTTTTTTTGTCCGTCCGCCCAAACAGCGTGGAGGGCGATATAGGCGCACTGGCCCTGTATGTCCAGAAAAATATTATCCGGAAGGGATATGGCCGCCTTTTTGCCGCGCTATGCTGACTTGATCATGGCTTTGGCGGCTGGCTTGGCGCGAAAAACATGTTAAGACCGCCTTTCAAAGTTGATCGCGTGCCGCAGGCTGAAAAAGGACAGATACGGATGGAACATATCATTTCCGCAAAAGGATCCGATACCGGGGAAGACAAGGCCCTGATCAAGGATGCCGATAGCAGGTCTTTTGTTCAGGATGTTCTGGAAGGCTCGAAAACGCGGCCGGTTCTGGTGGATTTCTGGGCCACATGGTGCGAGCCATGCAAGCAACTGACGCCGGTTCTGGAAAAACTGGTGCGCGAATCCAAGGGTAAAATTGCCCTGATCAAAGTGGATATCGATAAAAACCAGCAGATTGCCGCCCAGCTTCAGATTCAATCGGTGCCCACGGTCTATGCCTTTTATCAAGCCAGCCGGTGGATGCCTTCCAAGGGGCCTTGCCGGAAAGCCAGATCCGCAGCTTTATCGATCAATTGATTACCTTGTCTGGTGGCGCGGACGAGGAAGGCAAGGACATGAATGCCATTCTCGATCAGGGCTTTGCGGCTCTTGCTGCGGGTGACACCAATCTGGCCTTGCGCATTTTTGGTGGTGCCAGCCATGCAGAGCCAGACAATGTGCGTATTTTGGCCGGTCTGGCGCAAACCTATCTGGCCGTTGGTAAAATTGAAGAAGCCCGCGCCCTTCTTGAGTCGGTGGCCAAAGAGGCGGCATCGGACCCTGATATCATCAAGGCGCGAGCCGCTCTGGATCTGATGGATCTTGGCCGCGATGCGGGCGATGTGGCAGAATTGCAAGACCGTTTGGCCAAAGAGCCGGAGAATCATGCACTGCGCTATGATCTTTCTTTGGCGCTGGCGGGCCGTGCGCAGCTGGAAGAAGCCGCCGAACATTTGATTGCCATTATCAGCGCCGATCGTGAGTGGAATGACAATGCGGCGCGCACGCAGCTTTTGAAGTTGTTTGATGTGGCGGGGGCTGCCGATCCTTTCACCTTGCGCTGGCGTCGTCGTTTGTCGTCTATCTTGTTTTCCTGAAGGAGGACCGCGTGGCACTTTCCGGCCGCTCAAAGGACGAGAGTTTACCCGGCGTTTTGCCGGTCTTTCCCCTTATGGGCGCTTTGCTGTTGCCACGCGGCGAGATGCCGCTGAATATTTTCGAGCCGCGCTATTTGCGTATGGTGCGCGATGTGATGGGCGGCGACCGGATGATCGGCATGGTTCAGCCGGTGGATGAAGGGCAAGAGGGTGATCCGGCGCTCTACGGCATTGGATGTGCGGGCCGTATCTGTTCTTTTGTGGAAACCGAAGATGGCCGCTTCTTGATTACCTTGAAAGGGGTCACGCGCTTTAAAATCGTGGAAGAACTTTCCAGCATGACCCCATATCGTCAGGTGAAGGCGGATTATGCTCCCTATGAAGGGGATCGCCTGACGCCAATGCCCGATGCCGGGATCGCACGGCTGATCTGATCGACCGCCTGACCAAATTCCTGGATCGCCGTGGTCTAAGTGCGGAATGGTCGGCCATTGAAAAAGCGCCGGATGAATTGTTGATCAATTCACTGGCCATGATCTGTCCATTCTCCCCGGCGGAAAAACAGGCGCTGCTGGAAGCGAAAAGTCTGCGCGCACGGACCAGAACCATGATCAGTTTGATGGAATTTGCGTTGGCTGACCCGTTATTGGACGAAGACGACCAACAGCCGCCGGTGCCAAATTGAAACCATTGCATCCTTTCTTGATGCGAAAGAACGAGCCGAACCATGACCTTGGAAAAAGACGATATTGATCCGAAATTGCTGGAAATTCTGGTATGTCCCCTCACCAAATCCACCTTGCGCTATGATCGCGCCAATCAAGAGCTGATCAGCGATGATGCGGGATTGGCCTTTCCCATCCGGGATGGTGTTCCCATCATGCTGGTGGATGAGGCGCGTCGTCTGGATGCGCAGGAATAGGACATGATGCCATGCCACGTCCTGTGGATATTGTGCTGAAAACCGCCGAACGTCGTTTGGATCTGTGCTTTGATGATGGGGTGACGGCCCAGTTGCCCGCGCAATATTTGCGGGTTTTTTCCCCCAGTGCAGAGGTGCGCGGCCATGGTGGTGCCAAGCCGCCGGCGGTTCTTGGCAAAGCCTCGGTGGCCATCACCCGCATCGAGCCGGTGGGGCATTATGCCGTGCGGCTGGTGTTTGACGATGGCCATGATAGCGGCCTTTATCGTTGGGATTATCTTTATGAGCTGAGCGTAAATCAGGCGTTGAACTGGGCGGCTTATCTGGCGGATGTAGAAAATACCGGCCGATAGGCGGGCTGTTTTTTGCGGTGGTCCTGTTCAGCCTGCGCTCATCCATCCTGCATTATGGTGAGGTCGATGGTTCAGCGTTGTCTTTGTGGAGGCGGAGGGTGAGGGCAAAGTCCTTTCTGGCGATTTTGGCGGTAATACTTGCCTCTTTGGGTGCCTCTCGGGCTTTTGCGGACCCCATTTTGGATGCGGTGCGCGCCGAAGCCGCGGTCGTGTCTCCTCTGCACCACAAGGTGACGAGAGAAACTCTGGATAATTCCGGGAAAACCCGTCAGCGAAAAGCGGTGTTCGATCCCCGTTTGCCCGAAGGCGAGCGCTGGACATTGCTGGAACGCAATCACGAACCGCCAAGCAAGAAATATCAACGTAAATACGAAGATGATGAAGACCGTGATCCGCCGGAAAGCTACGGACGCGTGCTGCATTATCTGGATGGCCCGGTGACGCGTTTGGCACAAACGGAAACCGATGTGACATACCGGATCGACCGTTTGGGAAAAGGCTCGATCATTCTACATGGGGAAGATATTTCCGATAAGATTTCCGGCGAAGCGGTGGTGGATCTGACCAGCGGCGTTCCTTTTGTGCGCGAGGTGCGGCTTATGGTGGCCGAAGCCTTTAAACCCATGTGGCTGGTCCGCATTGAAAGCGGTGAAGGCTTGATCCGTTTCAAACGCACCAAGGACGGCTATCCCGTGATGCACCGCCAAACCCTGCATGTGAAGGGGGCGCGGCCTTTTGGCCATATCGATTATGAAAGCGATGTTTTGTATCAGGATTACCATCCCATAGCGGCGCTACAAGAGGTCTCGGTCGATCTTTCGGCGCAATATCCTTAAACACACACGCCTATAGGCGCTTGCCGCTTTATTCTCCGGTTCTGGCGTTTATGGCGCGATAGTCTTCCCGGTTCAGGGCAAAGTAGGCGAGGCTATCAATCCCATAAGCCGAGACATGCCCCGCCGGGCGCAGGCCGCATTTCTGAAGCACCTTTTGCGAGGCCGCATTGTCTGTCATGGCAACGCCCACAATGGTTTCAAGTTTCAGATCGTCAAAGCCATAAGAAACAATGCGCCGCGCCGCCTCGGTGGCCAGACCGACCCCCCAATGATCGGGGTGCAGCCGGTAGCCCACTTCAATTTCGGGGCCGCCGTCCAAAGGCTTGAGCATCACCAGACCAAGAAAGGGTCCATCGCCGTCGCGCCATGTGATGGACCACGCCCCCATTCCCGGCGGAATCTCTGTGTTTATGTAGTTTTTATAGATATTTGCGATGGTTTCTTCGCGTGATCTGGGGCGGCCTGTAATGTGTTTCATCACCGCCCGGTTCGCATCCAGTTTCACCAATGCTTCGAAATCTTTGTGAACGAGCGGCGCCAAAACAAGCCGCTCTGTCTCAAAAATCCGGTCCGCATTGCTCATAGGGGATGGCCCTCCAAAAGACGTGGCAATTTGCCCACCGTCCCGCGGGCATGGCTCATGAAAAAGCGCTTTAGCACCGGCAGGCGGTTCACAACGGACAGGCCCAGATCGCGGGCATGGCGAATGGGCGCAATGTCATTGGAAAACAGCCGGTTCAAAGTATCGGTGACCAAAGCCAGCACCACATTGTCTGTGCGCCGCCAGCGTTGATAGCGCTCCAAAACAAAGGGGCTGCCAATATCTTCGCCGCGCCGTGCTGCTTCCACAAGCACTTCGATCAGGGCGGCAATGTCGCGCAGGCCCATATTCAGGCCCTGTCCGGCAATGGGATGAATACCGTGGGCTGCATCGCCGATCAGCGCCAGCCGGGTGTCTATATAGCGTTCGGCCATATGCAGGCCCAAAGGATAGCTCCACCGCGGGCCACAGACAGTGGCCTTGCCTAAAAAGTCGCCCATGCGCCGTTGTACTTCTGCTTCAAAGGCGCGGGGGGATAGTCCCATGATTGCCTTTTCGGAGGAGGCTCTCGCCGTCCATACCAGCGACGACCGGTTGCCGGTCAGTGGCAGAATGGCAAAGGGCCCGTCGGGCAAAAAGCGCTCATGGGCGATGGCGCAATGGGGCAGTTCATGGGCAACGGTGGCAACGATTCCCACCTGATTATACCGCCAGCGCGGCGTCTGGATCGCCGCCTGTTGCCGCATCCGGCTGTTGCGCCCATCGGCCCCGATCGCCAAAGCGGCGGAAACTGTGCGCCCATCTTTTAACACCAGATGGGCGTGCGCCTGATCGCGTGTCACGGCTTCAACCCGCGCCGGGGCCAGAAGATGCAGATTGCCTAATTGGCTGGCCCGAAAAAACAGGGCCTGACGCAAATGCCGGTTTTCCACCATTTCCCCAAGGGGTTGATCGCCGATTTGGGCAAAATCGAAATGCAGGAAATGCCGGGACTCGCCATCCGACACCCGGATTTCTTTGATCGGTTGAGCAGTATCCTCAAGCGGTGGCCAGATTTTCAGGCTTTTGAGCATCTGCACCGAGGCATAGGCAATGGCAGAACAGCGTCCATCAAAGGTTTGTGCTGTCAGATCTTGCGGGGCTTCGGTATCGATCACCGCAATTTCAAGGCCATATTGTGCCAAACCGCATGCCGCCGTAAGGCCCGCCATGCCCCCACCGACAATGGCCACATCAACCCTTAGATCGGGTGCTGCTTTGCTGGAGGATCCATCCATCGCCATAATCAATCGTCCGTTTAAACTTGCCAAGGGGTCAATCTAGCGCTGCTCCATAGAGCCTGTCACGCTTTCTCAACAGGATCCGTGTTTGATGCTTTGGGGGCGCATGGGGATTTCTTGCCAAAGCGGTTGGCAAGTCGGATAGGCTGTTTTACTTTTGTTCCGGATATCCGGGCCGCAAGAGCAAAGATCTTATGGGCTACGGGTTAAAATAGCACGGAGGGCGGGACGCGTGGCGCGAAGACAAACAAAGACCAAACGGCCCCCTTTGCTGCCGGCAGGGGCGATGGCCATGATCCGGCGGGCGGGGTCTTATGTGTCTGGATTTGCTATTGCTTTTTTGGGTCTGAGTATTCTTGTGGCTTTGGCCAGCTTTGATGCCAATGATCCCACCTTGAACCGATCCGCGAATATGGCGGTGAACAATCTGCTGGGCTTTCCCGGTGCGGCGGTGGCGGATCTGTTGTTGCAAACGCTGGGACTTGCCAGCATCGTGATTGCGTTTCCCCTGTTTGGCTGGGCATGGCGGATTGGATCGCGGCGCGGATTGCCCTGGTTCTGGACACATCTTCTGGTCTTGCCCGTTGCGGCCATGGGCTTTGCGCTGGCGGTGTCGCAAATTCCTGCGGGGGCTGGCTGGCCGTTTGACGGTCTTGGCTATGGGGGCCTTTTGGGTGACCGGTTGTCGAGCGGTATGAACAGCATCCGTGAGGCGATCGACCTTGTGATTCCGGGATGGGCGATCAGCATGATCGGATTGCTGGCGGGTGTGCCGGCGTTGTTGGCGGCGGTTGGCATTGCACGCGAGGAATGGATGGCGATCATCCGCGCCATTGGCCGGTTTGTGCGGATGCTAGGGCGTGGGCTTTGGGCGGTTGTGATGCGCTTGCGCCCCGATGGCACGGCGGATGATCTCACGCCAAAGCCCCGGAAGCCGGTGAAAAAGCGCAAAACGAAAGAAGACCATGCCGAACGTATGCGTATCGCCAAAAACCGTATCGAACCGGGCAGTGTTTCAACAAAGGAAGGTCGTCGCGCCAAAAAAGAACGCCAAGGCTCGTTGTTTCCCGAACAGAACGGTTTTCGCCTGCCGCCATTGGATTTGCTGAACAAGCCAAAGGCTATGGATCCATCGTCGCGGCTGAGCGAAGATGCGTTGGAGCAAAATGCCCGGCTTTTGGTGACGGTGCTGGAAGATTTCGGCATCGAGGGCAAAATCGTCCATGTGCGTCCCGGCCCTGTGGTTACCCTTTATGAACTGGAGCCCGCCCCCGGTGTGAAATCGGCGCGGGTGATCGGCTTGGCCGATGATATTGCCCGCTCCATGAGCGCCATTTCCGCCCGTGTTGCGGTGATCCCCGGGCGCAATGCTATCGGCATCGAATTGCCCAACAGCCTGCGCGAAACCGTGCCTTTACGCGAAATTCTGGCCTCGCAAAACTTTGACACGTCCACGGCCAAATTGCCGTTGACCCTGGGCAAGGATATTGGCGGGGCGCCGGTGATTGCCGATCTGGCCAGCATGCCGCATTTATTGGTGGCGGGCACCACGGGGTCAGGGAAGTCGGTTGGCTTGAATGCCATGATCCTGTCTTTGCTGTACCGCCTGCCGCCAGAGCGCTGCAAGCTGATCATGATCGATCCAAAAATGCTTGAGCTGAGCATCTATGACGATATTCCCCATTTGCTGACCCCCGTTGTGACCGAGCCGAAAAAGGCGGTGGTGGCCCTGAAATGGGCGGTGCGTGAAATGGAAGAGCGTTACCGCGCCATGTCGAAAATCGGGGTGCGCAATTTGGCGGCCTATAACAAGCAGGTGGCCGAGGCGGAGGCCAATGGCGAGCCTTTGAAGCGTCAGGTCCAGACCGGATTCGATAAAGAAACCGGCCAGCCGGTTTATGAAGAACAGGCGTTCGATTTCAAACCCTTGCCAATGATCGTGATCGTGATCGACGAAATGGCCGATCTGATGTTGGTGGCGGGGAAGGATGTGGAAGCGGTGGTGCAAAGGCTGGCGCAAATGGCGCGGGCCGCGGGTTTGCATTTGATCATGGCCACGCAACGTCCGTCTGTGGATGTGATCACCGGCACCATCAAGGCCAATTTCCCCACCCGCATTTCCTTTCAGGTGACCTCGAAAATCGACAGCCGCACCATTTTGGGCGAACAGGGGGCCGAACAACTTTTGGGCCAAGGGGATATGTTGTTCATGGCCGGCGGCGGGCGCATTACCCGCGTCCATGGGGCCTTTGTTTCCGATGGCGAGGTGGAAAAGGTTGTTACCCATCTGAAGAAACAGGCTGCCCCCTCCTATGTGGGGGACGTAACGGAAGAACCCGAAGAAGGGTTTGATAGTCCGTTCATTCCCGGACCATCCCGCGAAGACGGTAATGCGGATGCGTCGCTTTATGATAAGGCGGTGGATGTGGTGCTGCGCGACCGGCGGGTGTCCACCAGCTATATCCAGAGGCGTTTGCGCATCGGGTATAACCGGGCGGCATCGCTGATCGAGGAAATGGAGGATCAGGCGGTGATCAGTGCCCCCAATCATGCGGGAAAGCGCGAGATTTTGGTGCCGCAACGGGAAGAAGACGCCTGATAGAACCAAAGATGATGCACATATGTTGCACGGTGCTTTGTGCTTTTTTCATCCCAATTCCCTTTAAAACTGCCATGGTTCAGCCCACATTCAGCCAGATCATGGCAGGGATATTTTTTCAGAATCAGGAATGATCAATGGCACGGGATCTTTTAAAAGCGCTTTTCTTTTCTCTGGGGTCGTTTGCTGCCATCGGTGTTTCAGCTCAGGACGTAGAGAAAGAAGCGGATTCGGATGCTCCCCCGGCCTTGGAAGAGCGCCATGTGGATTCCGTTGGGCTGATGGCGCGGATCAACAAAATCGAAACATTCTTGAACGGTATCGATACGCTGAAATCCACGTTTGTGCAGATTGCCGATGACGGCACCATCAGCCGAGGTGTTCTCAGCCTTGATCGGCCGGGTCGTATGCGCTTTGAATATTCCGACGGCACCCCTTTGTTGCTGGTGAGCGACGGCGAGGTTTTGAGCTTTATCGACTATGATGTGGGGCAAGTGACCCGCTGGCCGATCAATGACACGCCTTTGGCACTATTGGTGGCGAAAACCGTTGATCTTCAGTCCGTTAATGCCATGGTCAATCGTCTGGATGTGGGCGGACAGGCGGTGTATCTGGTTTCCGTCGAGGATCAGGAAGCTGCCGAGCGCGGCAATCTGACGCTGCTGATAGAAGAACGTGCGGACGGATCTTTGTTTTTGCGGGGCTGGGAAGTGGTGGATGGCCAAGGGGCTGTGACACGAATTCGGCTTGAAAATCCGCAGCTTAATCCGGTATTGGCCGATTCCAGCCTATGGCGTTTCAAAGACCCGCGCAAATTGCCCTCACAACGCCGCAAAAGGGTGCGATGAAGGAAGTATTTCGCCCTTGAAATGCCACACTGTGCGCCTATTTACGGAGTTACGGTAGCCTTCCCCTCCCGGAGTTGTGCCCCCCACTTTCCGGTCTGGCTACCGTAAAGCGCTGAAATATGCGCTGCGCCCGGTCGAAGCCCCCCTCGACCGGGCGCCATTTTTAAGTGAGGTTTCCAGGCCCTGCCGAAGCTCCCCCTTGATCGAGAACTATTTTTAAAGCGGGATTTTTGACCCGACTGAAGCTCTTCTCGACCTCGTACCCCGTTATGCGATAGAAGCTGTGTGGTTTTTGGTTTCCCCGTCACAGGACGATCCCCCGTGTCTGCAGATGATCTGAACGATATATTCGAACAGTATCCCACCCTTGCGCCTTTAAGTCGGTTCTGCCGGTTGATCGGGCAAACCCCGTGGTTTCGTCATGTGGGGGACCCCATAAGCGATGATTTGCGCCTTGATGGGCAGCTTTATGCCGCGGCTTTGGGCTTTCCTGAAGCCGAGCCAGCGGTGTTGGCCCTGTGGGAAGATGCCGCCGGTGCTGCGGAAAGTGCCGATTTCAATAGCCCGGCATGGGAAGCGGAAGAACAATTGCGCATGGCTTTGGTGCATGAGGCCTTGCAGCAGGTGGATGAAGATGCTTTGGACGTGGCCCTGACCCATGTGGCGGCGGTGGCTGCCGATGCCGCCAATCGCGGTGCCGAGGATGTGCGCGGCTTTTTGCTGATCGATGATGAAGCCTTTGTGCGGGCCGCCACCGGCGCTGCGGTGCAAATGTGCCATCAGGCGGCTTTGGTGATCGCCTCCGGCGGGGAGGGCGAGCATGTATTTTCCCACAAATTCCAGATTTTCGAACAAGGGCGCTGGCCCGTCGGTATCATTGGCAGCACGCTCAATATTTTTTGAGGGCCGTGCGGTGCTTTTGTCCGGCTATGCTTTAGCAGACCATCTTTTCAACCATATGTAACACCGGAGAATGTGCTTTATGTCATCGCGTCCATCTGATCGTGCCCGAATCGTCACATGGAATGTCAATTCCGTGCGGGCCCGCCTTGATCTGGTGGACCGGTTTCTTTTGGAGCACCGTCCGGATGTTTTGTGCCTGCAAGAAATAAAGGTGCAAACGGATCTGTTTCCCCGATCCTGGTTTGAAGAGCGCGGATATCGTCATCAGGCGGTGCATGGGCAGCGCAATCATCATGGGGTGGCAACGGTATCACGCTTGCCCCTTACGGAGGTGAGCTCCCGCGATTGGTGCGAAAAAGGCGATGCCCGGCATGTGGCGGCCCGTTTGCCCGGGGGGGTGATGTTGCACAATTTTTATGTGCCGGCGGGGGGTGATGAGCCGGATCGAGACAGCAATCCGCGTTTTGCCCATAAATTGGATTTTCTCGATGAAATGATCGCCTGGTCCCGAGAGTTATCGGAACCCAGCATCATGGTGGGCGATCTGAATGTGGCCCCTTTGGAGCGCGATGTATGGTCGCACCGGCAATTGTTGAAGGTGGTGAGCCATACCCCGCCGGAAACCGAGCGGATGGAGGCCATGCGCGCCGCCCATGATTGGGTGGATGTCATGCGTCATTTCGTATCCGCCGATGAACCGCTTTATTCTTGGTGGTCTTATCGGTCCAAAGATTGGCGGAAATCCAATCGCGGGCGCAGGCTGGACCATGTGTGGGTCAGCCCGGTTTTGCAAGGCGGCCTGAAAGCCATGCAGGTCTTTGATGATGCGCGAAGCTGGGAACGACCATCAGACCATGCGCCGGTGATTGTGGATCTGGATCTGCCGGTGGGTTGATTGGCTGCGACGGATAGCAAAAAAGGGCCAAGAAAAAGGCCAGAAAAAAGGGGAGGCAATAAAGCCCACCCCTTTTTCTTTGGCTGCGATTGAATGGCTCTGGCTTAATCGCTTTTTTTGGAAACCAGCCGATAGCCACCGGGTTCTGTCACTAAAAGCCGGGCGTCTGAAGGATCGTCTTCCATCTTTTGTCGCAAGCGATAGACATGGGTTTCCAATGTGTGGGTGGTCACCCCAGCATTATAGCCCCACACCTCGTTCAACAGCTCTTCGCGGCTGACAGATTTGCCGCTGGCGCGATAGAGATATTTCAAGATCGAGGTTTCTTTTTCCGTCAGGCGCAGCTTGGCTCCGGTGGCTTCGCGCACCAACAGTTTGTTAGCGGGCTTGAACACATAGGGGCCGATCTGGAACACCGCATCTTCGCTTTGTTCATGCTGGCGCAGATGGGCGCGCATGCGGGCCAGAAGCACCCCGAAGCGGAAGGGTTTGGTCACATAGTCATTGGCGCCGGATTCCAGCCCCAAAATGGTATCGGCATCGGTATCGGCGCCGGTGAGCATGATAATGGGCACCTTGATGCCCGCTTTGCGCATCATGCGGCAGGCCTCGCGGCCATCGATATCAGGCAATCCCACATCCAGAATAATCAGATCGGGATTGACCTCGCGGGCTTTTTCAATGCCCTTTGATGCGGTTTCCGCTTCGGTCGGCTCAAACTCTTCGTGTAGGGAAAGTTGTTCCGCCAAACCGCCGCGCAAATCATCATCATCATCAACAAGCAGAATTCTTTTAACCGTCATAGCGATTGCATCTTTCCTTAAAGGCTTCGCAAAAACTCATATGATCGGGGTGCCAATCGGTACACGACCCGTTATCTATGGCATACAGTATCCATTGAAACCAGAGTGAGCCGGAGATGGCGACAAGCCCTGCCTATTTACAGACACATCTGCGTGACGACATTGTGATTATAAGAGCCGCAGATGATTTGCGTCGCGGCTTGCCGGTTGTGATCGCCACCCATGACGGGCCGGGCGGGCACAGCCTTATGGTTTTGCCTGCGGAATTGGCCGATGCTTGGCGGTTGGAGCGCCTTTCCATGCTTGGAAAGCCGCAGGTGCTGATCAGCCGTGAACGGGCCGCCGTGTTGAAAATTCATCATAAGGGCCGTGATGCGGTGCGCCTGTCCTGCCCCAAGGACAGCTTCGGCATTCGCGCCCTTGCAGACCCTACGGCGGATTTATCGGCGCCAATGAAGGGACCGTTCCAAGTACAAGAGGCGACGACAGAGCAGGCGGCGCTTGATGAAGCGGCCTTGGCTCTTTTGAAAATCGCCCATTTATTGCCCGCCGCGGTGAGTGTCGATCTTTGCGCGGATGTGCCGCAAGATATGGCGCGTCATCACGGGTTGTTGCTGGTGTCTGTGCCGCAGATCAAAGCCCATATACAGGCGCAAACGGGCGGTCTGATGGTGGTGGCCGATGCGAAACTGCCCATGAAGGGCGCTCCCAACAGCCGCATTGTCGCCTTTCGTCCGGAAAGTGGCGGCACCGAACATTTCGCTATTCTGGTGGGCTCTCCCGCGCCATCGGATGCGGTGTTGGTGCGGCTCCATTCGGAATGTTTTACCGGTGATGCCCTTGGCTCGTTGAAATGCGATTGTGGCAATCAGTTCACCGGAGCGCTTGAAACCATCGAACAGGCGGGCGGCGGTATTGTGCTTTATCTGGCGCAGGAAGGTCGGGGCATCGGGCTTGTGGCCAAGCTCAAGGCCTATGCCTTGCAAGATCAAGGGCATGATACGGTGGATGCCAATCTGCGTCTTGGATTTGCCATCGATGAACGGGAATTTGGTCCGGCGGCGGCCATGCTCAAGGCTCTCGGGTTTCTCCGCATCCGGTTGTTGACCAACAATCCCGAAAAAGTCGCCGGATTGGAACGGGAAGGTATCAAGGTGGTGGAACGGGTGGAACACCGCTTTCCTTCCAACGAGCATAATGCCCATTATCTGGCCACCAAGCGCGACAAAACCGGTCATTTTCTATGAGTGATGATGTGATTTTTGTGCGCGCTCCCGCCCATGAACCGCGCGGCGTGTTGCGCTATCGGGGCATGGACTTTCCCTGTGCCCTTGGCTCGGCGGGGATTGTGGCGGCGTCCAAAGCGCAGGAAGGCGACCGGGCAACGCCTGCGGGCCGCTATCGGCTGGAGAGCGGGTTTTACCGTGCGGACCGGATGGCCCGGCCCCGCTGTGCCCTTGATCTTCATCCCACAAACGAGGCGATGGGCTGGTGCGATGCGCCCCATAGTCCGCAGTATAATCAACTGGTGACGCGGCCCTTTCCCGAAAGCCATGAACGGTTGATGCGCGATGATAGCCGGTATGATTTGTTGCTGGTGATCGGCTTTAACCGTTTGCCGGTGGTGCTGGGCCGGGGCAGCGCGATTTTTCTGCACATGACCGACGACCAGCTATC
Source organism: Iodidimonas gelatinilytica (assembly GCF_008579125.1). Taxonomy (NCBI): domain Bacteria; kingdom Pseudomonadati; phylum Pseudomonadota; class Alphaproteobacteria; order Iodidimonadales; family Iodidimonadaceae; genus Iodidimonas; species Iodidimonas gelatinilytica. The sequence goes on from NZ_BKCL01000003.1 coordinate 112,980, forward strand.
CCACACCATGGGATGCGTGGCGTTGCGCCCCGATGATCTGCTGGCCTTGGCGGCCAGGCTGACCGCCGCATCGGTGATTGATATTGGTCTTGATAACGACCGATGAGCCGGGATGTATCAGGAGGGGCGTGTGCCGAAAATGGCGGTGCCTACCCGCACATAAGTCGCCCCCATGACGGCGGCAATCTCATAATCGGCGCTCATACCCATAGACAATTTGGCCAGCCCGTGGCGGCGCGCCAATTTGTTGAGCAAGGCAAAGTGCAGGGCGGGATCGTCATCGGCGGGGGGAATACACATCAATCCGGCGATATCGAGGGCCAGTTCATCGCGGCAATAGGCCAGAAGGTCCGCCAGATCATGAAGTGCGGCGCCGCCTTTTTGTGGTTCGTTGCCGGTATTCACTTGAAGGAAAAATGTCGGATGGCGATCCAGCTTGTCCACGGCATCTTTCAGTTTTCGCGCCAGTTTCGGGCGATCGACGGTTTGGATAACATCGAACAAGGCCACCGCTTCTTCGGCTTTGTTGCTTTGCAATTGGCCGATCAGATGCAGTTCGGTTTTGGGAAATTCCGCTTTCAGGGCCGGCCATTTTTCTTGGGCTTCTTGAACCCGGTTTTCCCCGAATACATGGTGGCCGGCCTCCAGCAAGGGACGGATATGGTCGGCATGAAACCGTTTGGAAACGGCAATCACCTGCGGGCGCGGCGTTTCAAGGCCATGCTCTGTCATGGCGGCATCGATGCTTTTGGAAATATGGGCAAGATTGCCAGCCAGTGCCTCGGGGCGATAGGGTTCGGTCATCTGTTGCGGTCCTGTTTGTCTGTATGGAGTCTCAGGTGAAACACATCCGGCCTTTGGTCAAGAGGGCGCCGCCGTGCTTTTTTCTCGCCGATCGGGGCGCGGGGCGTGATCCCTTGGCCATTTTACCGCATTTGCGTCGGGGAAGTGGCGTGGTTTTGCGAGATTATGATGCCGGGGACCGGGCGGCATTTGCCCAAAAGATGGCCAATATGGCCCGCATGCACGGCCTGTTTCTGTTGGTGGCAGGGGATGCGGCCCTGGCCCAAAAAATAAGGGCGCAAGGGCTGCATCTGCCGCAATGGCACCTGTTGCGGATGGGGCGTACACAGATTGGACGGTTGCGGGCGACCTGCGGGCCGGGTGCAATTCTGACCGCTGCGGCGCATGATCGCACCGCTTTACGGCATGCGGCCTTTCTGGGGGTGGATGCGGCCTTTGTGTCGCCTGTGTTTTCCACATCCAGCCATCCACAGGCCGTGTCCCTTGGTCCGCACCGGCTGGCCCGCCTTATGGAGGCAACGAATATTCCGGTTTATGCTTTGGGCGGGCTCAATAGCCAGACCATGCGCCGATTGCCGCCCGGTCTTGCAGGATGTGCGGCGATTTCAGGCTTTGCCGATCCGCTGTCCCGTAGGGCGCTTCTTGGCCATTTTTAGAAATTGAGGCGGGTGCCAGATAAAGCAGGCCAGAGCGGTCCGCCGAGTCGGGGTCCAGGCTGAAGCGATTGCCATAATCGAACAGCCGCACCCCGCCAGACACGCGCAGCCGCTCTGAAACCGCATAAGCGGCCCCCAATTCCAGCTTGTGGAACTGGTTGTCCAGCCCGACAAGGCCGTTTTGTGCGTCTGTGCGGTTATATTCGCCAACGGAAATCTGGGTGGAAAAGGCCGACCATTCATAGCCAAAGCCAACATCGAAGCCTTCGATATCATCCAAAAGCCCGCCGGTTTCGCGGGTTATGGTGGCGCCCACCACAAAGCCCAGATATCCGACAGACAGCCCCACATTTACCGACTGGCGATCATAGGGGCTTAGCTGGTCATAAGGCGCGAATGCCGAGGAGGTCGGGGACTGTTCCACCAAAAATTCCGACCGAAGGGCCAGATTGACACGATCCTGCACATCGCTGGTTTTTTGCGGTGCAAAGCTCAGGGTCATTTCCGATGTGGCATAACGGGGTGTGAAACTGCTGAGGATTCGCGCCTGTCCGCCGGCATCAATGCCGCGATCAAGGCCACCAAGGGCGCTGATTCGCGGTGTGAAATTGGTGATGGGCCGTGAAACAGGGATCGGCGGCATATCGGCATCATCGTCTTCATCACGCAGATATAAAAAGCCGGGTTCTTCGCTGGCTTGTTCACTGCGGAAGGCGAAATCGATCTTCAGCCGGGCCGCGCGCTCTTCTTCGGCATTCAAATACGCGCTTTGATCGGTAAACAGGTCAAGGGATTGCAAAAATCCGCTGGATTTGAAACGAGGGGCATCGGCTGCGTTCACAGAGGTTGTGAATGCAAGACAAAGGGCCGTTGCCGCCAATCCTTTCAAAAACGTTTTCTGCACGGGTCTGTTGCTCTTGGGCTGTTATTGTCTACGCTGCTGGTTACGAATGGAGGGGATGCTCGGAAAACCGATGGTCTGAGATCCCCCCTTGAATGCACATTCATATAGTAAGTGCCCGATCAGATTACCATTCCCTTATCAAGGAATCCAGTCGGCTTGCGCATTTCCTTTCAACCTGTTGCCTATCTGCACTTGGGCCAAGAGGAAAGCGTCGGGAAGGGGGATGTCCGTCATGATCTGGACGGTTCTTCATGTCTCGCCTCTGGTCAAGCGCCGATAAGCTGGGTATATAGCCGAGTTCGGTGGTTTTCCGGCGATGATGGCCGGAGTAATAGAGCGAAAAGGATCTTCATGACATTCACACGTCTTGTGGCGGTAATTGGCCTTGTCGTTTCGGCGCTTAGCTATCTGCTTGCGGATCCGGCGATAAGGATCGCGTGCGTATCGAACCCACGGAATCGGGGGTGAACGGTTATTTATGGCGCGCGTCTCTGGATACGCTGTCCTTCATGCCGATGATTGATGTGGACGCTCGTGCCGGGGCCTTGATCAGTGATTGGTATGTGCATCCCGATACCCCGGATGAGCGGATGAAGGTGTCGGTGTTTATTTTGGGCAGCCAATTGCGCGCCGATACGCTGAAAGTGACCGTGGTGCGCCAGCTTCGCAATTCTACGGGGATTTGGACCAACCAGCCTTTGCGGGCAGGAACCGAACTGAAGATCGAAGATGCCATTCTGGCGCGCGCCCGGCAGCTTCGTATCGATTCACTGGATCAGTGACCCTTTAACCAAAGATCCTCAAGGCAGACCGAGCCATTACCCGACCTTGTTCGAGGTCGGGCCGATGCAAAGGATGAGAGAGCGGGCTGGCCGCCAGATTCGCCCTTAGGCCCGCAGCCAGGCTAGTTTTCAGGCCAGTTTTCAGGTCAAGTCTTCAGCTTAGTATTCAGGAACCATCATGTCGCGTTACAACCCCCGGGCAACTGAAATGAAATGGCAGCGTCAATGGGACGAGGCCGGCATTTTCCGTGCGGAAAATACGAGCACAAAGCCGAAATATTATGTGCTTGAGATGTTCCCTTATCCATCGGGGCGCATCCATATGGGGCATGTGCGCAATTACACCATCGGTGATGTGTTGACCCGCTTTTACATGGCACGCGGTTTCAATGTGTTGCACCCCATGGGCTGGGATGCTTTCGGCATGCCGGCGGAAAATGCCGCCATGGAAAAAGGCACGCATCCCGCCGACTGGACCTATGACAATATCGCCGCCATGCGCACCCAACTAAAGCAGGTGGGGCTGGCCATTGACTGGTCGCGCGAAATTGCCACATGCGACCCCGACTATTATGGCCATGAACAGGCACTGTTCCTTGATTTTCTGGAAGCGGGCCTCGTTTACCGCCGGGAATCCTGGGTGAATTGGGACCCGGTGGACAATACGGTTCTGGCCAATGAGCAAGTGATCGACGGCTGTGGCTGGCGCTCCGGTGCGCCGGTGGAGCGGCGGAAATTGTCGCAATGGTTTTTGAAGATCACCGAATTTGCCGATGATTTGCTCGATGGCTTGAAATTGCTGGAACGCTGGCCGGAAAAAGTGCGGCTGATGCAGGAAAACTGGATCGGGCGCTCCGAAGGCTTGCGCTTTACCTTCCAGATTACCGGCCATGATGAGGGAATCGAGGTGTATACCACCCGCCCCGATACGATTTTCGGTGCCAGCTTCTGTGCCATTGCCGCTGACCATCCTTTGGCGGCCCGTTTGGCGGAAGACAATGCCGAGCTGACGGCGTTCATCGCGGAGTGTCGCCGCATGGGCACCTCGCAAGAGGCGTTGGAAAAGGCGGAGAAAAAAGGCTTCAATACCGGTCTTACGGTTCGTCATCCTTTTGATGACACACTGGAATTGCCGGTCTATGTGGCCAATTTCGTTTTGATGGATTATGGCACCGGGGCGGTGTTTGGCTGTCCGGCCCATGATCAGCGCGATCTGGATTTCGCGCGCAAATATGATCTGCGGGTGCAGCCTGTTGTGGTGCCGCAAGATGTGCCGGTGGCGGATTTTTCCGTTGAAGAGGACGCCTATGTGGGGCCGGGCCGTTTGGCACATTCGGATTTTCTCGATGGCTTGAGCGTGGAAGAGGCCAAAACCCGGGTGATCGACCGGGCCGAGGCCGAGGGCTGGGGAAAACGCTCCATCACCTTCCGCCTGCGCGATTGGGGTGTTTCCCGCCAGCGCTATTGGGGAACGCCGATCCCCATCGTTCATTGTGAGTCCTGTGGCACGGTGCCGGTCCCACGTGAGCAATTGCCGCTGACATTGCCCGAAGATATTTCCTTCGATAAGCCGGGCAATCCTTTGGATCATCATCCGGACTGGAAGCACACATCCTGCCCGTCATGCAAAAAGCCGGCGCTGCGTGAAACCGATACGCTGGATACCTTTGTGGACAGCAGCTGGTATTTCATTCGCTTTACCGCCCCCGATAGCAGCCAGCCCATCGATATGGATGCGGCCAATTATTGGCTGCCGGTGGATCAATATACCGGTGGGGTGGAGCACGCGATCCTGCATCTTCTTTATGCGCGTTTTTTCACGCGGGCTTTGCAGCATTGCGGGCATGTGTCCTTGAAAGAGCCGTTCGACGGGCTGTTCACCCAAGGCATGGTCAATCACATGACCTACCGCGATGAAGACGGCAAATGGGTCTTTCCAAGCCTTGTGCGTGAACGGGACAATGGGGCCCTGATGCGATCAGACACCGGCGCTGCGGTGGAAGCGGGCCGTGTCGAGAAAATGAGCAAATCCAAGCGCAATGTGGTCGATCCCGACGATATCATCGATCAATATGGGGCCGATACGGCCCGCTGGTTTGTGCTGTCCGACAGTCCGCCAGAACGGGATCTGGTGTGGACGGAAACCGGCATTGAAGGGGCATGGCGCTTTACGCAGCGCTTGTGGCGGCTGGTTTCGGGCGCACAGGGGTCGCTGGTGGCACCGGGGACCGCGATTGCCGATCCCGTGTCTGAAGACAGCCTTGCCCTGCGCCGGGTGGTGCACAAAGCCATTGCCGGGGTTACCGCAGACATTGAAGGCTTGCATTTGAACCGGGCGGTTGCGCGGCTTTATGAGCTGGCCAATGCCATTGGCGGATGCGATGTGCCGGAAATCAATCCGGCGGTGTACCGCGAGGCATTGGAAATTCTGGTGCGGTTGGTTTCGCCGATGATGCCGCATCTGGCGGAAGAGCTGTGGCAGAGCTTGGGTCATAAAACTTTGCTTGCCGGGGCGGATTGGCCGCAGGCCGATGCCGCAATGCTTGTGGATGATACGGTAACCATGGGCGTGCAGGTGGGCGGTAAATTGCGCGATACCATTGTTGTGGCGAAAGATGCCCCGCGTGAGGATGTGGAAACGGTGGCCCTTGCATCGGATAAGGTGATGCGGGCCATTGATGGCAAAACCGTGCGTAAAGTGGTGGTTGTTCCCAACCGTATCGTCAATATCGTGGTATAAATCATGCACTGTCCCCCGCTTTTGGCCCGTTCTTGTGCCCGGATCACGCTGCTATTGGCCTTTTTGCTGGCTGGCTGCGGGTTTCAGCCGATTTATGGCACAAATGGACCGGCAGCCGGGACCGCGTTTGAAGATTTGACCGAGGCTTTTGCCGGCATCGATGTGGCCCCCATGCGTGATCGGGTGGGGCAAAAGCTGCGCAATGATCTGGTCAGTACCCTAACACCGCGCGGGGAAGCGGGCACCCCGCGTTATAGCCTGCAAATGGAATTGAAAGAGCGCTTTGAAGGCTATGCCTTTCGTGAAGACCGGGCGATCACCCGCCAGCGTTTGCAATTGGATGCCCGCATGGTGCTGGTGGATCTGGAAAGCGGCGAGATTGCGCTTTCCGATGATCTCAGTGCGTGGATGGCCTATGATGTGGTGCAATCGGATTTCGCCAATCTATCAGCGGAGCGCGATGCCCGTGATCGGGCGGCGGCGCAGCTTGTCGATAAAGTGGTGGCGCGTCTGGCCCGTTATTTCAGGCGTGATGCACCTTAGGGGACAGCGCGATGGTCAAGGCCAATAGGGGACAAAGTCTTGAGGCAACCCGGGCACTTCCCGCACATTATCGGGCTGTTTTGTTATATGGCCCCGATGAAGGGTTGATCCGCGAACGCACGGAAGCCATTGGCAAGCAGGTGGTGGCCGATCTCACCGATCCGTTCCGGGTGGTGCGCTTGGGAGGCGATCAGTTAAAGGCCACACCATCCTTGTTGGCCGATGAACTGGCGGCCTTTTCCATGACGGGCGGGCGCAGACTGGTGCGGCTGGACGGGGCCAGCGATAGCATGGCGCCCTCGATTGCGGAGGCTCTGTCCGCCGGTGGCGATAGCCTTTTATTGGTGACGGCGGATGGGTTGGGTGCCGGGTCGAAGCTGCGAAAGATGTTCGAGGCCGAAAAGCATCTTTTGGCCATCGCCTGTTATGCTGATGAGGGCCGCGACCTTCTGGATCTTGTGCACCGCACTTTGGAAGAGGCCAAGATAAGACCGGCGCCCGATGCGGTGACATGGCTTGCCAGCCATTTGGGCAGCGATCGTATGATCACCCGAAACGAGCTGGACAAGCTGATTTTATATAAAGGGGCCGATGAAGATCGCACGCTCAGCCTTGCGGATGCGCGGGCCTGTGTAGGCGATGGCGCGGCCATGACCCTGTCGCAAATTGCCGAAGCGGTCACCGGCGGCGAGGTTGGTCGTCTCGATCGCCTGATCGAGAAGGCTTATATCACCGGAGAAAACCCCATCGCCATTTTACGCGTGTTGCAAAGCCGCCTGACGCGTTTGCATCTGGTGCGCGGCCATATGGCGCAGGGGCTGGATGCAGCGCAGGCGGCATCCAAATTGGCACCACCGGTGTTTTTCAAGGAACGCGACGGGTTTTTGCGCGATGTTCGGCGTTGGCCTGAAAATCGTTTGAAGGCGGCTTTGGATCTGGCTTTGGAAACCGAACTCATGTGTAAAAGCACGGGTCAACCGGCGCAGACCCTGACGGCGCGGTTGTGTCTGCGACTGGCAGCTTCGGTGCAAGGCCGATAACCCTTTCGGGTTGTTATTAGCAGAAATTTTCCAATTTTATCGAGCATAAGATGTGGCCTATATGCGGCAAGACCACAGATTGGCGCGCTTTTTCTTGCACAGGCTTCACGTGGACGCATGATCCCCGCTAAGCACGAAATAAGTGCAGATTGCAAAAGCGCTGGGGAAAATTGCTGTGGCATCATCGCATCAGGTAGAGGCGCGTCCGGTTGGTCGGGCGTATCCCGAATTAAGTTGGCACGCCATTATCGTTGGCTGGTTCTTGGGTGTCATTATCGCGGCATCCATTGGCTATGCGTCTTTGAAGCTGGGCTTTTCCATTGAAGGCTCGGAATTGGCGGCCATTTTGGGTTTTGGTATTTTGCGCGGCCTTTTGGGGCGGCGGTCCATTGTTGAAAACAATGTCACCCAAACGGTGGCCAGTGCGGTGAACGGCGCGTCCTCGGGGATGATGTTCTCTGTTCCGGCGATTTTCATTCTGGGTCAGGGCAGCGAATTCGATCCGGTTTTGCTGACATTCGGCTGTATAGCCGGGGCGTTTCTCGGCATTGCTTCATCATTCCGCTCAGAAAGCAGATGATCGATTTCGAGCGTCTCACCTATCCCGGCGGGGTAGCGGTGGCGACCATCCTGAAAGCCCCCGGGGCGGGCATCAGGAAAGCGGTTCTGCTGTTGGCGGCGGCGGCCGTTGCGGCCATCTTGCACGGTATTTCTCTTGGGACCGGTGTTGACCATTTCGATCTGGGCGCGTTGATCGGGATGCCCGGCTATATGAGCGGCGTTTGGTATTTGTCGTTGCTGACATTGGGGGTTGGCTTCATTTCCGGGCGTGGCGGTGTGGCATTCATCATTGGTGGTCTGGTGGTCTATTGGGTCATTGCACCCATGCTGGACCTGACCGATGCTTTCCCCATTGCCGCCGATGGCGCGCGGATCACCGATCCAGAATCCTTGCGGGTTATGTTGTTCCGCCCTGTGGGCATCGGCATGCTGATTGGCGGCGCCATTGCAGGGGTGTTTTTTGCCTTTCCGCTGATCGCGTCCGCTGTGCGCTCGATGCAGGATGCGGCGAAATCCAAAGCGGGCATCAGTGCCGATGAAATGCCCATCAAACTTTTATATTACGCCATTGCCGGCGCCACGGTGCTTTTGGTGTTCATGGCCATCACATCGGTAGAAACCGTGGGCATTGGCCGCGGCCTTGTGATGGGGGTTTTGGGCACATTATGGATCTGGATGGCGGGGATCATTCTATCGGAAGCCATTGGGCGCACCAATTGGTCGCCGCTTTCAGGCATGACGCTGATCGCCGTTACTTTGTTGATCATTGTGGTTGCGGATCTGGAACGGGGCGATGCCATCGTTGCCGCCATCATGGTGGGGGCGGCCACCTGTGTGGCCATGAGCCAGGCCACGGATCTGATGCTGGATATGAAAACCGGTTATCTGGTGGGTGCCACGCCGCGGATGCAGCAATTGGGTCAGTTCATGGGCGCATGGCTGGGGCCGATTGTGGTGATGGCGCTTATTTTCGTCCTGCATGAAGCTTATGGCATGGGCTCGGCGGAATTGCCCGCGCCGCAAGCCACCGCTTTGGCGTCTACGGTGGATGGTATTCTGGGCGGCGATGTGCCGGTGCATAAATATATTGCCGGAGCCCTGATGGGCGCGTTGTTGACCGCCACTCAAGGTGGGTTGGGTATCACGGTGGGTCTGGGCTTTTATCTGCCCTTCGCCATCGTTCTCACCTATGGGGTGGGCACATTGCTGCGGGAAATCACCGATCGTCGCAAAGGCAAAACATGGTCTGAAGAGGTGGGAATCCCCATTGCTGCGGGCTTCATTGTCGGCGAAGCGCTGGTGGGTGTCGGCTTTGCCGCTTATATGATTCTTGGCGCGTGAGGGGACAAACCATGACCATTGATCGCATTGCTCTTCTTATAATCACCGCCTCATTCTTAACGGGCACCTATCTGGCTTCGCTTGACGAGGAGCTGGTGACGTGGGCCTTCTTTGTGCCGGTTTTGCTGGTGGGGGCGCTGGGTGTTGTGTTGCTGCGCCGCTCTCGCAAGGCACAAGCCAGCGCCAGTCATGTGTTGCACGGTAATCGTGACATACTTGTTTCCAGCCTGAGTGCCATTGTTTCCAGCCTGCAGGACTTTGATGCCATTAAGGAAACACTGCCCACCGATCAATTGCGTCATGAGGTGGACCAGCGGTTCCGCGGCCATCTTCTGGCCTTTGTGGAGGCGCGGGAAAGCTTGTCGCATCTTTACGGGTTGAGCTTTTATGCCCAGATAATGTCGAGCTTTGCTGCCGGCGAGCGTTATCTGAACCGTGTCTGGTCGGCCTCTACCGATGGCTATGGCGAGGAAGCCTGTGCCTATATCAGCCGGGCTTTGACCCAGTTTCGGGAGGCACAGGACATTTTGGCCAAGGTAACAAAAGCCGCCTAAGCGCTATAATCATAGCGATCCGTGTTGCCATTTATTCTCCGGCGGCGCGGATCGTCGTGTCCACATGTTTGCGGCGGGCATCCAGTTCGGCGGCAATGTCTTCGTCGCGTTTTTGCAGCGCGTCGATATCCACATCGGCAAAAGACAGCACGCCCATGTCACGATAAGCGGTCTGTACCTTTTCGCTCCACAAGCCGATATCTTTCACAATGGGTACGATGCGGCTGAATAGAAAGCTGCGGAATTGTTGCATGGTGCCGCTTTCTTGCAGATGCTTCACACATTCTTCCACTGGCAGGTCCATGGTTTCCCAAACCTCGCGGGCTTCAAAGCGGTCGCGCATCAAATAACAGGCTTCGATCAGGAAGTCTTCGCGTTCGCTGCGTTCGGCTGCGCTCAATTGCGGATAATAATCGCGCAAGGCCAACCGCCCAAAGGCCACATGGCGGGCTTCATCTTCCATCACATAGGCATTCACCTGCTGGGCCAACGGGTTTTGTGCCTGATCGCGCACCATGGCAAAAGCCGCCAGCGCCAGACCCTCGATCACCACCTGCATGCCCAGATAGGTCATATCCCAGCGTTCATCTTCCAGCACTTGATCCAGCAAGGATTGCAAAGGCTTGCTCATGGGCCATGCAATGCCGAATTTGTGCATCAGGTTTTTATAAGCCTCTACATGGCGGGCTTCATCCATCACCTGCGTTGCCGCATAGAATTTGCTGTCCAGATCGGGGACGCTTTGCACAATTTTGGCGGCGCATAAAAGCGCCCCTTGTTCACCATGCAGGAATTGCGAATTGGTCCAGGCCTGATGGTTTCGCCGGACCTCGATCTGGCGGGCCGGGCTTAGTTTCAAAAAGCAGGGCGCATCGTTGATGGGCAAGACTTGCGGAGGAAGCTGTTGCGGATTTTCCGGGTCCAGTTCCAGACTCCAGTCGATCCGCTCCACGGCATTCCATTGTTTGCGCTTGCCTTTTTCATACAGGCCCAAAAGAGATTGCCGGCCATCATCGAACCGCCAATCAAAGCGCGTGGCAAAACGGTTCATCACATCATGATGGTCGGGGGTGTCTATGGGATACAGATCCTTGAGGCTCATGGTTTGGCCTTTCTACAGCAAAAGAAACCGGAACAAGCAACAGATCACATGGCATCAAGGGCAGAATACCATGCGAAGTATAAGGCCGAACCAAGCGGTTCTGGTAGCCCGTTGGACGGGGGCGGCCGATCAATCGGGAAGGCGCAAAAGCTGGGCAATCACCGTTTCCGGCGATCCGGGGGCAATGGTGCGAAAGTTTCCGACGATACGGCTTATGATAACGTCTTGATATTGTTGTGTATCAAGGGGTGCGCCTTCCATGCTTTGCCTTAAGGTGGGAACAGCAAGCGCAATCACCTGTTCCAGCATGGCGGAAAAACCACATTGATCCAGAAATTTGTTCAGGGCATGGGGGCCGCGATGATAAAGCTGCAACCGTGCGGGAACAAGGCCAATTTCTGCCCGCACGGCACAGGCCGCTTCCAATAAATCCCGGTCCCCTAAAATCACGGCACGCAAGACAAGGCTGTCACGCAGATGACCTTTTGAATTTATGCGCCGAAGAATGGTCAGAAGGGTTTTTTCCGGCAGGGCATCAAGCCGTCCCAAAACCGCTTCATCGCGGGCACGTATCACAAGATTTTCCAAGAAAGGTGGGGGCAGGTCGATCTGCTTTTTGATGAAGGTTTCCAGACCGATACTGGCATGTAAAATGATGTCGATCGCAAGATTGGCGGGTAGATCGTGGCGTTTGGCGATGGCAGAAAGAACTTTGGCGCTTTGGCCGAACCGATCGGCGGCCCGCTGGGCATCATCGGGATGAAGCGCCGCCCCTTTATTTTGTAGCGCCTGTTCCACCACTGGTTTCGTACCCTGTGAAATCAGCATATGGGTGACGGCCTGCGTAAGGGCCGGACGCTTGGCAATGGCCATTTGCTTGCGATCATCATGTTGCATGATAATGGCGATCAGATCCTCATCGGTTAGAGCCAGCGCATTTATCAGGATGGGCTCGGCAACCGAAGTCACATCTTGTGCCAGTTTTCGGGCCAGCGAGGCGGGCAACACCGGCGTATTGGCCAGGCAATGCGCCAAAGCCCGACGCACAGACAGGCTGGTATCATGGGCAAAGCGGTGCAACACATCGATGGCCGCTTCCCGTTCGGGCGCGCTGAGGCCGTTTTGCGCATATATCTGGGCGACAAATTCCGCCAGACTACGCCGGGCGCGGGCATCGGGTCGGTGGCCGGTGTCGAGAATGTTCAGGATGGCATGGGGGGCTGCCCGATCTTTGTCGGCCTTTTTCGCCTTTGATGGCGTATGTGATCGCTGCTCCGACATGCGCCCGACCCCTCGTTGCGCTTTTGGATAGACCTTCAAAACAATACACAGATAAAAATAGAGAGATAGCGTTATTCTTGTTTTTTATAAGCGAAAGAGATCAAGTGAATAAAAATGTTACAGGCGATATTATAGAAAACAAAATCTGGCATGAAAGAAGAAATTTTGTCGTGTCTTTGGCAAGTGGATGGAAACATTTAAAAACAAATTTACCATGTTTGATCTGAAGTCTTTTTGAAACGAGGCCCCTATGTTTGACAGAACCATTGAAACCGGGCGTTTGATCCTACGTCTTCATCAGCTTGAAGATTTTGAGGATGAATGCGCCTTGTGGGCCGATGATCAGGTGGTGCGCCATATTGGGCCGCCTGCCTCACAAGAAGAATGTTGGGGCCGGTTGTTGCGCTATATCGGGCATTGGGCGTTGCTGGGTTTTGGCTTTTGGGCGGTGATTGAAAAACGCACCGGACGTTTTGTGGGGGAGGTGGGGTTTATGGACTTCAAGCGCCAGATCGACCCGCCTTTGGGGGATGTGCCGGAGATGGGATGGGCCTTGATCCCTGAAGCGCAGGGGCAGGGCTATGCCAGCGAGGCGGTGGCGGCAGCGCAAAATTGGGCGGATGCACATTTCAGGTCAAGGCGGGCGGTGTGCCTTATCCACCCGGACAATCGCGCGTCTTTGCGGGTTGCTGAAAAGGCGGGGTTCAAGAATCCGGTGGAGCGTTGTTACCGCGATCAGCCGACAGTGGTTTTATCGCGGGGCATGGATGGTGTGTCATAGCGGACGCGGCTCAGATACAATCCGTCGGGCGGAGCATTAAAGCCCAAAGCGCGGCGATCTTGGGCCAAAAGGGCCTCTTGCACTTGTTGCGGGGCCCATTTCCCCGCCCCCACCAGTTCCAATGTGCCCACCATAGAGCGCACCTGATGGTGCAGGAAAGACCGGGCCGCCACATGCACGATAATTTCCTCGCCCTGCCGCTCCACCATCAAAAGATCCAGCGTTTTCACCGGTGATTTCGCCTGACAGGCCACATGGCGGAAGGTGGTGAAATCATGGCGTCCCACCAGATATTGGGCCGCTTCATGCATGGCCTGTGCATCCAAAGGCCGCGCCACATGCCAGGCAAGGCCCTTGTCAAAGCTCAAAGGGGCCCGGCGGTTGATGATGCGATAGCGATAGGCGCGTCCGGTGGCGGAAAAGCGCGCATGAAAGCTGTCTTCCACCGCTTCCACCTTCAGGGCGGAAATGGGGTGCGGTTTCAGATGATGGTTCAGCGCGCCCTGTACTTGATGCGCCGCCATGGGTTTTTCGATTTCCACATGGGCCACTTGTCCGGTGGCATGGACACCGGCATCAGTGCGCCCGGCCCCTTGAACCAGAACATCTTCATTGGTGAAGGCGGCGATGGCTTCGGTAAGGGCTTGTTGAACGCTGGGGCCGTTTTTCTGCATTTGCCAGCCCACAAAGGGCCGGCCATCATATTCGATGGTGATCTTGAACCGTTGCATCACAGTCACGCGCTTTTATGGGGCGTAAGAAGCTGGCCGGCTGTTACGGGAAAGCCGCGCAAGAATGTGTCCCGATCCATGGCGGCGCGTCCGGGCCGTTGTATCTGTTCAAGGCGCAAGGCATTGTTACCGCAGGCAATGGTCAATTGATCGTCCAAAACCGTCCCGGGTATGGCGTTTGGATCTTCTTGCGGGATAAGGCGCGCTGCCAAAAGCTTCACCCGTTCGCCCTTGATCCATGTATAGGCCCCGGGAAAGGGATAAAGCCCCCGCACCTTGCGCGCCAGAATGGCGGCATCTTGCGACCAATCGATTTCGGCTTCGGCCTTGTCGATCTTATGGGCATAGCTGATGCCGGTTTCCGGCTGGGCGGCGGCATTGATGGTGCCCAGCGCCACTTTTTCGAGCACTTCCACCATCATCGGGCCACCCATAGACGCCAGCCGGTCATGCAAACTCAAGGTGGTGTCGTCATCATTGATGGGGGTGCGTTTCATCAAAAGCACCGGTCCTGTGTCCAGCCCCTCATCCATTTGCATGATGCTGATGCCGGTTTCCGTATCGCCGGCCATGATGGCCCGGTGAATGGGGGCTGCTCCACGCCAGCGCGGTAAAAGCGACGCATGTACGTTGAAACAGCCCAGCCGCGGCGCATCGAGAATGTCTTTGGACAGGATTTGGCCATAGGCCACCACCACCGCCGCATCCAGATCAAGGGCACGAAATTGTTCAATTTCTGCGGGTTTTTTCAGCCGCTTGGGGGTGAAGACCGGCAGACCGGCGTCTTCGGCATATGCATGTACGGCGCTTTTGCGCAGGCTATGGCCGCGTCCGGCAGGGCGGGGCGGCTGGCTATAAACGGCCCGCACATCGTGGCCAGCCTCAAGCAAGACGGCCAATGTGGGCACCGCAAAATCCGGCGTGCCAAGAAAGGCGAGTTTTAAACCGGCCATGGATGTCTCTTTTTATAATGGGGCGCGTTTTGGCTCGCCTTATACCATTTCCGTATCGCGGTTGGCCTTGGCCACTTTTCGGATGATCATATCGCGCTTCAGCTTTGACAGATAATCGATGAACAACACGCCGTTCAGATGGTCGATTTCATGTTGCAAACAGGTGGCCAGCAGGCCATCGGCATCAATGCTGTCTTCCTTGCCGTCACGGTTGATGAAGGTCACCTTGCACGCGGCGGGGCGTTCCACTTCGGCATAATGTTCGGGGACGGACAGACACCCTTCATTATAGACATTGCGCTCGTCCGAGGTCCAAACCACTTTCGGATTGATCAGGACATGCGGACTGCGCACCGCGTCGTCATCGGAAATATCAGCCACCAGCAATTGCCGGGGAAGACCAATCTGAATTGCTGCCAAGCCAATGCCCGGCGCGTCATACATGGTTTCCAGCATATCTTCGATCAGTTTATCGAGATCGCTGTCCACATGCTCTACCGGTGCGCTTTTCTCGCGCAATATGGGATCAAGACAGGTTACAATCGGGCGTAAAGACATGGCTATCCGGATTCATTAGGGGTTTGGCCAGATACCTAGGGGGGCGAAGGCCGCACGTCAAGAAAACGTCGTTCTTTTCGGTCGTGCGCCCTCGCCTTTGATTTTAGAGGTGCAACAAAATCAGCACCCACATGGCCACCACAATCAACACCCCGATCAGGAACACCGAAAAGCGGGCCTGCACCTTGTTTCCGCCAAGATGAATGGCGCTGTGCAAAAGCCGTGAAGCCACAAATCCCCAGGCCAGTATCATCATCACGGTGCTTACCGATTGGGTGAGATAGGCAATGATGCAGGTGAGGTAGAAAAGCGGCGGTACTTCCAGAAGATTGTGGAAATGCCGGCCCATTGCCGCCAGCTTGTCGGGCTCTTCCCCGCCGCGATATAGCCGATAAAAGGATAAGGGAACCTGCCCCTTTTTCACGGCCCCCAAACGCGAAAGGCCAACCATAAGCAGAATGGCCAAAGTCCATAAGACAAGAACGGCAACAGGATAGAAAATAACAGAATCGATCATTGGAATAAGCCCCCGATAGCTGGAAAGAGCGGCGTGATGCACCAAAGCATTTCACGAGCGGTAACAGCATAAGCCAAATGTGCCATGCCCGATAGGTTTTATGGGTGTTGGCGTTCGTGCGCCGGCGGGGTGCCTTTTTTATTGTTTGGGCTGTTGCTCAAAAAGGGCGTCCATAAAAGCGTTTTAAGGCCAAGCTGGTCTTGGGATCGCCATTGGGGAAGGCCGATCTGCATATCCTTCAGCTTTATCGGGGCGGGCTTTATAGGTGCCAAAGGCATAATCCCACCAAGGCAGGTTGAAGCCGTAATTGGTATCATGGTCGCGGCGCAGGGTGGAATGGTGCACCAGATGAAAGTCGGGCGTTACCAGAATTCTCCGCACCATGCGGTCAAGTCTTTCGGGAAGGTGCAGATTGCATGATTGAACATGGCGGTGGCATTCAACAGGATTTCGAACACAATCACTGCAACCACATCGGCCCCCAATGCCGTCACCACCCCCACCTTGATCAGCATGGACAGCACAAATTCAAAAGGGTGGAAGCGAATGCCCGAAGTGGCATCCAGCATCAGATCGGAATGGTGCATGCGGTGAATGCGCCACAAAAGGGGGATGCGGTGGAAGGCCACATGCTGGGCATAGATGGCCAGATCCAACAGCAAAATGGCGGCCACCAGTTCTACCCACCGGGGCAAATCCACAAGATTGAACAAGCCTATATCGGCATCGGCAGCGCGCAAGGCCGCTTCTAAGGCGATCAGCGGGACAATCATCCGAATGGCCAGACTGCCCAGCACCACCATGCCCAGATTGAGCGGCCAGCGTTTGAGGCGATTGGCCCCTTTCCGGCGTGGCGCAATAATCTCGGCCAAGGCCACGATCAGGAAAACAGAGACAAAGGCGGTGGCCCGCACGGCCATTTCATGATTGAGAAGAAAATCTTGCATAGGCGGACTATAGGGCGTTGTTTCGGACAAATCATCCAGGACGTGTTGCCGCGGTAGGACTGGCAGATTTTTATGGCGCGGGTTAGGCTTCGGGCATGAGCGCCACATCCCATATGCCCTTGTTGTTTTCCTTGCACGGCGTTGGCCAGATTTATGGTGCACACCGAGCATTGGGGCCGCTGGATCTGGAAATTCAGGCAGGCGAGCAGCTGGCGCTGATCGGGCCATCGGGCTGCGGCAAATCCACGTTGATCCGCTTATTGGCGGGGCTTGTCACCCCCAGTGAAGGAACGATCCGCTTTCACGGCAAGGCGCTTTCGGATCTGGATATGGGGCCCTATCGCCAGAATTTGGGATATGTCATTCAAAATGGCGGTCTGTTCCCGCATCTGACCGCTGCCCGGAATGTAACGCTGATGGCCCGGCAATTGGGCTGGTCAAAGGCGCGCATCCAAGACCGTCTTCTTGAATTGGCAAGGCTGGTTCATCTGGGGGAGGATCGTCTGGCGCAATATCCCGCAGATTTATCGGGTGGCCAGCGCCAGCGGGTCAGCCTGATGCGAGCTTTGATGCTGGAGCCGGAAGTTTTGCTGCTGGACGAGCCTTTGGGCGCCCTTGATCCGATGATTCGCTATCAATTGCAGACGGATCTGCGCGATATTTTCCAAACGCTGGGTCTGACGGTGATTTTGGTCACCCATGATCTGGCAGAGGCCGCCTTTTTATCAAAACGCATTGTTTTATTGCGTGAGGGGCGGTTGGTTCAGGATGGCGGATTCAAGGATCTGGTCGATCGCCCTGCCGATCCCTTTGTCAGTGCGTTTGTAAAAGCGCAACGGGGCGTGCTGGCCGGAGGGTCCCCGTGATGATGGCCCGTTTGATGATTGCCTGCGCATTGCTTTTTTTGACGGCGGCGGCAGCGCCCCCGAAGACGGATGATCGCGCGGTGGTGGTTGCGTCCAAAGCCTTCACGGAATCGGTGATTGTGTCCGAACTTGCGCGCCTTTCCTTGCGGGAAGCCGGCCAACAGGTGGTGCACCGGCAGGCTTTGGGGGGCACCCGCATTGTGTTTGGGGCATTGAAGCGCGGTGAAATCGATGCCTATCCCGATTATACGGGCACGCTGCGTTTTGAAATTTATGCGGCGGCAAAGGCGACAGACCCGGCCGCTTTGGAGCGCTTGTTGGCGCAAAACGGCATCGCCATGACAAAACCCTTGGGGTTTAACAATAGCTATGGCTTGGCGATGCGGGCCGATGTGGCCAAAGCCAAAAACATCACACGGATTTCCGATCTGGTGGGACGCACGGATTTGCGCTTTGGCCTGTCCAATGAATTTCTTGATCGCGGCGACGGTTGGCCTGCCTTGAAAGCCGCTTATGGCTTGGCGCAAAAGGCCGATGGCTTGCAGCATGATCTGTCTTATCGCGGCCTTGCGGATGGGCGTCTGGAGGTGATCGATGTGTATACCACTGACGCGGAAATCGCTTTTTACGACCTAAAAGTTCTTGAAGATGACCGCGGCTTCTTTCCCGCCTATGAAGCGGTGTTTTTATACCGGGCGGATCTGGCACAGAGCCATCCGCAAGCGGTGGCGGCCCTTCAGTCTTTGGCGGGGCGGATTTCGGCGCAGCACATGCGGCAGATGAACAAAAGGGTGAAAATAGACCGCCGACCGGAAACCGCTGTGGCCGCCGATTTTTTGAGCCAGGAAACCGGCCAGACAGTGGTGGGAGAGGGGGGTGCAGGGCTTTTGGGGCGCATTTGGCAACGCAGTGTGGAGCATCTGCGTTTGGTGGCCCTGTCCTTGACCATGGCGCTGGTTCTGGCGGTGCCTTTGGCCATTGTCGCTTTTCGCAAGCCGCATCTGGGGGGAGCGATATTGGGCTTTGTGGGTATTTTGCAAACGGTGCCTGCCTTGGCCCTGTTTGTATTCATGATCCCGCTTTTGGGGATCGGAGCCGCCCCCACCATTGCGGCGCTGTTTTTATATTCGTTGTTGCCCATTGTGCGAAACGGCCATGCAGGGCTTGCGGGCATCCCCGCCGATTTGCAGGAATCGGCGCAGGCCTTGGGATTGCCGTCGATGGCGCGGTTGTGGCGCATCGAATTGCCTTTGGCGCTGCCCACTTTGCTTGCAGGCATCAAAACGGCGGCGGTGATCAATGTGGGCGCGGCAACCCTTGGGGCGTTGATCGGCGCGGGCGGTTATGGGCAACCAATTCTTACCGGCATACGGCTGGATGATATGGGGCTTATTTTGGAAGGGGCTGTGCCGGCGGCTTTGCTGGCACTTTTGGTCACGGGGCTGTTTGATTTGGTAGAACGCTGGCTGATACCGCGCGGATTGCAGCTTTAAGGTCGCACTTTACCAAATTGGATTATCGCCATTTTTTGCCATTCAACGGGATCAGATCGCTGTGGTGGCCCCATCCACATGCAGATTGGTGCCATTGATATAGGCGGCTTCGGAGCTTAACAAAAACAGCACGGCAGCGGCCACGTCATGGGGCTTTCCGGGACCGGCGGGTGGAAATCCCCCGGCATATTTGCTGGTGTCCGATCCGATATCGCGCAAGGCTCTGGCCAGCATCGGTGTGTCCACAGGCCCCGGCGACACGGCATTGATGCGCAGGCCGAAGGTGGCATAATCCCGCGCTGCCGATTGGGTGAGCCCGACCACCGCGTGCTTGCTGGCTCCATAAGCGGCAATCCACGGGGCGCCGCGGGTTCCCAAAATCGAAGCGATATTGACGATGGCGCGGTTCCTGTCCGGATCCCCATTTTCCAACATGGCCGGGATTTCATGGCGCATGGCGTAAAAAATACCATCGGCATTGGTGGCCATCACATTGCGCCAATGATCGGGGTCGATATCGGCCAAGCGCTGCGGCGGGTGGCTGATGCCGGCGCAATTCACCGCCATATCAAGGCCGCCAAGGCTTTGAAGGCAGTTGGCAACAAGCTGGCGCATCTGGTCATCCACCCGCACATCAGCAGTCACAAACCGGGCCTTGTGGCCCTGGGCGCAGAGGGTGTGTTCCAGGGCTTCACCGCATCCATCGGGCAATCCGCAAAACATCACCTGCGCCCCTTCTGCCGCAAGGGCGCGGACCACATCGGCACCGATGCCGGAACTGCCGCCGGTCACTAAAACGGATGTGTCTTGAAATCGCTGCGGGCGTGCTGTGATGGTCATAGGGTCCTTGCCTGTCGCCAGTTTGCGCCCTTTCGGGGTGAAGAGAAGGGCCGTGCATAACGCTGCCATCTTCGGCAGGCAAGGCACAGATCATCGCGCTTTATCGCTTCTGTGCTCTTTTTTCGTATATTGGGCATTGTATGCTGTAAGGCCACTTTTAATCAGTGTGAGACGTCCCATGCCCCATTATCGCCCGATGACCGATCTCGCCACCCATGATGTGACCAACCAGCCGCCGCCTCTGGTTGATTATAATCTGTTCTCAACAGACAGGGCGCTGGTGGATGCAGTACGGCGGGAAGGCAATGAAGAGGCGGTGCAAAAAGCCTCTGCCTATGGGGCCGTTTTGGGGACGTCGGAGATTTTGCAAGCCGGTGACGATGCTAATCGGTATCCGCCGGAATTCATGCCCTTTGATCGCTATGGCCAGCGAATCGATGAGGTGCGCTTTCATCCCAGCTATCATCAATTGATGGCGCTTGGCATGGCCCATGGCCAGCAAAGTGTGGCCTGGACAACCCCGTCGGCGGGTCATGTGACCCATGCGGCGCTGGAATTTTTATTGCATCAGGTGGATGCCGGTGTGTGCTGCCCCCTGAGCATGACCTATGCCGTTGTGCCTGCCTTGCGCCACAATCCGCAATTGGCCGCTTTGTGGGAACCGAAATTATTATCCGGCCACTATGATCCGGCTTTTGTGCCGGTGGAGCGCAAAACCGGTGCCACCATGGGTATGGCCATGACGGAAAAGCAAGGCGGCTCTGATGTGCGGGCCAATAGCACCAGAGCCGAGCCTATTGATGGCAAGGATGGGTGCTATGAACTGGTGGGTCATAAATGGTTCTGTTCCGCCCCCATGTCCGATGCATTTTTAACGCTGGCTTATGCGCCAGATGGGCTGACCTGCTTTTTCGTGCCGCGCTGGACCCCCGATGGAGCGCGCAACCGCCTATTCATCCAACGCCTGAAAGACAAGCTGGGCAACAAGGCCAATGCCTCGGCGGAAATTGAATATCATGGGGCATGGGCGCAACGGGTGGGTGAAGAAGGGCACGGTGTCCGCACCATTATCGAGATGGTGCATCACACAAGGCTTGATACCACAGTGGGGGCGGCGTCTTTGATGCGCCGGGCTCTGGTTGAAGCGCTGCATCATGCAACGCACCGTCGGGTGTTTCAAAAGGCTTTGATCGATCAACCCGTGATGCAGAATGTGCTGGCCGATTTGGCTATTGAGTCGCAGGCCGCCACCTTGTTGGCCATGCGTCTTGCCCGTGCTTTTGACGAAAGTGCAAGTGATCCTGACGCCGGAGCCTTCGCCCGTCTGGCGGTGGCGGTGGGGAAATACTGGCTCAATAAGCGGGTGTCGCCGCTGATTTTTGAAGCCATGGAAGTGCATGGCGGTGTGGGCTATGTGGAAGAAACGCCCATGCCGCGTTTGTATCGGGAAGCGCCATTGAACTCCATTTGGGAGGGGTCGGGCAATGTGATTGCTTTGGATGCGCTGCGAACCGCTGTGAAGACGCCCGATTCGCTGGTGGTGCTGATGGATGAACTGGACCGCGCGCGGGGCGGTGACAAGCGCTTTGATGCGGCTCTGGATCGGTTGGGGAACCGTTTGGCCAAGGGCATGCCCGAAGAATCCCAGGCCCGGCGTTTGGTGGAAGATATGGCGGTGCTCTTGGAAGGGTCTTTGATGGTGCAATTCGCACCAGCGGCTGCTGCTGACGGGTTTTGTGCCAGCCGTTTGGGCGGTGATTGGGGCCAGAGCTTTGGCACATTACCGGGTGGTCTTGATATGGCGGCGATTATCGACCATGCCCATCCTTAAAGAAAAAGCGCTATCGCGTGACCATGCGACAGAGATATGAGGCAGCAAGATGGATGTGAGTATTGTCGCGGTGGGCAAAGCCGGACGACGGCCAGAAGCCGCGCTGGCACAGGGTTATCTGGATCGTTTGTCCTTTCCTGCGCGCATTATAGAAGTGGAAGAACGCCGTCCTTTAAGCGGCGAGGAACGTAAAAAACGCGAAGGGGAAAAGGTGCTGGCCGCCTTGCCTGCCAATGCGTTTGTAATTGTTCTGGATGAACATGGAAAACAACCGACCAGCATGGCATTGTCGCAAAAATTGCAAGACTGGTTTGGCTTTGGCCGTCCATTGGCCTTTGTGATCGGCGGCGCCGATGGACATGGGGCGGCGGTTTTGGCCCGTGCCGATGCCACGCTGTCCTTGTCAAATCTGACATGGCCCCACATGCTGGTGCGGGTGATGCTGGCGGAACAGATCTACCGCGCGATGTCCATATTTGTGGGGCATCCTTATCATCGGGAATGACCACATTATGCGCCTTCAAGGGACTGATATGACCATGATAAAGGCGACCGGACCCATTCTTTGGCTGCGCTTTTTGGGGCTGTGGTTTTTGGCGGCGGCCTCGGTGCAGGCGCAGGTTGCGGACCCCGATAGAGCCCGCGACCAGTTGCAAGCCATCGAGCAAGAACTGGCGGATCGGGCGCAGCATCAACGGGATCTGGCCGAACAAGCGCAAAAGGCGGGTCGCGAAACCGAAGCGCTTACCCGGCGGATCATGGCCGCCACCGCCGATGTGCAGGGTCTGGAAGAACGGGTGACGGCGCTTCTTATGAAGATCGAGAGTTTGGGCGACATATTGGTCGAACAGGAACAAAATCTGGACCGGCGACGCGGCCAGATGGCCCATACATTGGCGGCCCTGCAACGTCTGTCGCGCCGGCCCACGGATTTGGCTTTATTGCGCCCCGGAGAGGCGGACGACACCATCAAAAGCGCTATTTTGCTGCGTGAACTGGCTCCGCAGCTTGAACGTCAGGCGCGGGAAATCGGTGAGCAGGTGGCGCGAATTCTGGCCTTGCGGGAAGATTTGATTGCCGAGCGCGAGGCGCTTGAGCAAGAACATCAGGCTTTGGATGACAGCCGTCGGGAGCTGGAGATTTTACGCCAAAGCCGGGAGGCGGACCGGAAGCGCTTTTTGCATGAAGCCGATGAAGAATCCCGTGTCGTTCAAAGTCTGGCCAAAAAGGCGCGGACTTTGGAAGATTTGCTTGTCGCTATTGAAGCCGAACAGGAAAAACGCCGGGTTGCGGCGGCCGAGGCGGCCAAACGCCTTGATCAGGCCCCGAAGCGCACCGAATCTGCGCCACCATTCGCCAAACCTCTCAGCACTGCACGGGGCAGCCTGCCGCTTCCGGCGCGCGGGCGGCTTTTGCGGGCATTCGGCGCGCTGAATGGCGGCCTTCATGAAAAGGGAATCACCATAGAAACCCTTGCAGATGCACAGGTGGTGGCCCCATATGATGGACGGGTTGTGTATTCCGGGCCGTTCCGTGGCTATGGCAAGCTCTTGATCATTGCCCATGGCGAAGAGTACCATACATTGCTGGCCGGCATGGATCGTGTTTATGCGTCTGTGGGTCAGTGGGTGCTGGCGGGGGAACCTGTCGGGGCAATGGCGGGAGATACGAAAGTGGCTCAGATCGCTGCGATCTCATCGGAGCACGCGCCAAAGCGTCACGCACCAGAGCTTTATGTGGAATTGCGCAAGGGGGGTGAGCCGGTAGATCCCTTGCCGTGGTTGGCGGCGGGATTAGGAAAGGTAAGTTGAGAATGCGAGGATATCTTTTAGGCGCGGGCGTGGCGGTCATGGCCTTTGTGGGCAGCGCTACATCATATGCCGCAGGCAATAATGCGGAAACGTACCGGCAGCTCAATCTTCTGATGGAAGTGTTCGAGCGGGTGCGTGCCGAATATGTGGAAGAGGTGGAGGACAAAGAGGTTCTCGAAGCGGCTATCAATGGCATGTTGGCCTCGCTTGATCCGCATTCCAGCTATATGGGCCCCGATAGTTTCCGTGCCATGCAGGTGCAGACGCGCGGGGAATATGGCGGGTTGGGGCTGGAAGTGACCCAGGAAAACGGCGTTGTCAAAGTGGTTTCCCCCATTGATGACACACCGGCCTCACGGGCGGGTCTCAAAAGCGGCGATTATATCACCCAGATTGATGGCAAGCCGGTTCTGGGTCTGACACTCAATGATGCTGTCGAGATGATGCGCGGCCCCGTGGGAGCCCCTTTGACCATCACGGTGGTGCGCCCCATTGAAGGCGAAGAGGACGAGATTTTCGATGTGGATCTGGTGCGCGACAATATCACCGTTGCCGCTGTATCGCATCGCATAGAGCGCGATAATGTCGGTTATGTGCGGGTCCGTACGTTCAATGACCAGACCACGCGCGGCGTCAAGGAAGCGGTGCGCGACATCGAAGAACAACTTGGCGATTCCATGGTTGGTCTTGTTCTGGATCTGCGCAGCAATCCCGGTGGGCTTCTCGATCAGGCCATTGCCGTTTCCGATGCGTTTTTGGAAAAAGGCGAGGTGGTGTCCACCCGAGGTCGCCATGCCCGCGATACCAAGCGCTGGCATGCAACGCCGGGTGATTTGATCAATGGCAAGCCGGTGGTGGTTTTGGTGGATGCCGGATCGGCCTCGGCTTCGGAAATTGTGGCCGGTGCGCTGCAAGATCATCGCCGTGCCACCATTCTGGGTGATGATACCTTTGGCAAGGGAACGGTGCAGACCATCATTCCTTTGGGGGCGGAAAGTGCCCTGCGCCTGACCACGGCCCGTTATTATACCCCGTCTGGCCGGTCTATTCAGGAACGTGGCATCGAGCCGGATATCGAAGTGCATCAGCCGCGTATTTTGCCCAATGGGCGGGTGTTGAAGCCGCGTCGGGAAAAAGACCTGATTGGCCATTTGCGTAATGAGCAGTTGGTTGACGAGTCGGAAAGCGATGTGGTGGATGAAATCGCTGCCGTTATCGATCCGGATGCTGATGCTGCCAAGGATCAGGCCGCACCGGATCCGCAACGGGATGCAAAGGCCACGGCCGACGCTGCGGATAGTGCCGATGCAGAAGCAGAGACGGAAGAAGACCCCGGTGATTACCAGCTTAATTATGCGCTGGATCTGTTGCAGGGGATCCGCACGGTTGAAACCCAGCAACAAGCTGCAGCGGATATCGAAAATTAAATGGCGGGGCCGTGGGGTTTCAAAAGCTGTTCATGACTGGATTGACCAAGAGGCTCGGCGGTGTCGGGCCTCTTCTCGTGCTGTGGCTGGCAACGCTTTCGGGGTTGGCCGGGCTGGTATATGGCTGCAATTCAGCTATCAGCCGTTAAAGGCAGAAGGGCCGGACCATCATATGGTGGAGGATCGGCCCGCTGTTGCCCAAGCCAAAACGGGGCAGGATAAAGCGCCGTCCCGGACCGAAATGACAGATGCCCCGCAAACCGCTGTTTCAGCCGATCCCTCTCCGGCGCAAACACAGCAATCTGCAAACACGGCCTTGCCATCACAGCCTTCATTGGCTGAAAAGGGCGGCGCGGCTTTTTCCGATATGGCCCCGAATCCGGCGGCGCCGGTGATTTCCCTAGGACCGGTGCCAGATCCGGCCTTGGTGGAAACCACCGAAGACGGCACCTTGCCGGTGGTGGGGGCCGATGGTCGCAAGCCATGGCAAGCCTATGCGCGGCCCTATTTGCCCAAAGCCAATGAGCCGGTCATTGCGTTGGTGATCGAAGGCATTGGTTTGTCACAAGCCGCCACCGCGCGCGCCATTAATGATCTTCCCGCCGATATCACCCTTGCGATTTCACCTTATGGACGCAATCCGCAGGCCAGCGTGGAGGCGGCAAGGGAGGCGGGCCATGAAGTGTTGCTGATGGTGCCGATGGAGCCGATGGCCTATCCGCGCAACGATCCCGGTCCCGATAGTTTGCTGGTGTCTTTGCAGCCTGCGGAAAATATTGCGCGTTTGCATCGGGTGATGAGCCGGATGCAAGGCTATGCGGGGCTGACCAATCATATGGGATCGCGCTTTACGGCCAGCCGTGATGCCTTGGAACCGGTGTTGAAGGATATTGCCCGCCGCGGCTTGATGATTGTGGATTCACGCTCTTCGGCGCGGTCGGTGGTGGGCGCCGTTTCGCAAGAGCTGGGCTTGGCTTATGCGGTGAATGATCGCTATATCGACAATCAGGCATCCGAGGCCGAAATTGACCGCTATCTGGCAGATCTGGAATTGATTGCCAGACAACGGGGTGTCGCTGTGGGATTCGGGCGGCCTTATCCCATCACGATGGCGCGCATCCGCCATTGGGCCGACGGCTTGGCTTTACGCGGCATTTCTCTGGCCCCTGTCAGCCTTGTGGCGGCAAGACAATCCGCTCCGGATTCTGCCGCACCCTGAATTGGATTGTGAGATTGGGCCCCATGACAGACAAAATCGACCTCCCCTATCGTCCATGCGTGGGCCTGATGATGCTGAATGCGGAAGGATTGGTGTTCACCGGTCGCCGCATCGATACAGAAGCCAAGGCATGGCAAATGCCGCAAGGGGGCATCGATCCCGGCGAAGATCCGCAAAGTGCCGCCCTGCGTGAACTGAAAGAAGAAACCGGCACGAATAATGTACGTATTCTGGCGCAGACGTCCAAACCGGTGCTTTATGATCTGCCGTCAGAGCTTTTGGGCAAGGTATGGGGCGGGCGCTATCGCGGCCAGAGCATGATCTGGTTTGCCTTGCGGTTTCTGGGTCAGGATGCCGAGATCGACATCACCGGACCACATCAGGAATTCAGCACATGGCGGTGGTCACCGCCTGCCGAACTGCCCGATCATATCGTGCCCTTCAAGCGGCCGGTTTATGAAAAGGTGTTACGGGAATTTTCCCATCTGCTGTGATGGTCAACAACTCGTGATGATGCTTGGCTGAATTGGCAGGCTGTGCGCTTTTTGACTTGGGCTATAATGAAGCCATGTCAGACAGGTGCACATCTTTTACGGCATGGCGCAAAGCCGGGCACTCTTACAGGCTTTTGGGCCGGCAGATCTTTTGTGCCGATAGCGCCAGCGAAGACCCTGATGCGCTGCAAAAGCCGGTGATCCTTTTGGTGCATGGCTTTCCCACATCGGGCTGGGATTTTCACAAGATCTGGCCGTTTTTGACCCCGCACTATCGGTTGATTGTGCCGGATATGCTGGGCTTTGGCTTTTCCGATAAGCCGCGCAAACACCGCTATAGCATTCCGGAACAGGCGGATTTGCTGGAAGCTTTGGCGGCCCAGTTGCACCTGCCATCCTGTCATATTCTTGCCCATGATTATGGTGACACGGTGGCGCAGGAACTGATGGCCCGGGACAATCAGCGCGCTGAGCAAGAGCGGTTTTTCCTGTCTTTGTGCCTGCTGAACGGGGGGCTGTTTCCCGAAACCCATCGGGCCAGAGTGATCCAGAAGCTGCTGGCCAGCCCCTTTGGCCCGTTGCTGAACCGGCTAACCACAAAGCGTCGCTTTGACAAAAGCTTCTCTGCGGTATTCGGGGCGAATACCAAGCCTGATGCCGCGGAATTGGAGGGCTATTGGCAAGTGATTTCCGCCAATGACGGCCAGCATGTGTTCAGTTCCCTTATTGGTTATATGGCGGAACGGCGGGTAAACCGAGAGGCCTGGGTGGGGGCTTTGGTGAACAGCCATTGTCCGGTGCAAGTGATCAATGGCTCGGCGGACCCGGTGTCGGGCGCGCATATGGTGGCGCGGTATCGGCAGGTGGTGCGGGCCGATGATGATATCGTCGAGCTTCCCCATATCGGGCATTATCCGCAGCTGGAGGCCCCCGATCAGGTGGCGGCGCACTATCTGCGGTTTCTTCAGGCTTTAAGCGGATAAAACAAGGAATGTCAGGGCCATGACAGCATCCAGGCCGGAATTCGATCTGATCATTCGTGGCGCGATGCTGTTCGATGGCGGGGGCGGCGTGCCGCACCATGCGGATATGGCCATAAGCAATGGTCGGGTGGCACGGATTGCCGATAAAGGTGCTTTGGAGGGCGCGTCGGCTGTTACGGTGGTCGATGGATCGGGCCATTGGTTGATGCCGGGCTTGCTGGATATCCACACCCATTTCGATCTGGAAGCGGAAATCGCTCCGGCTTTGCCGGAAGCGGTGCGGCACGGGTCCACAACGGTGGTGGTGGCCAATTGCTCTTTGGGGCTGGCATTTGGCAATCAGCGCACCAAGGATCAAGATCCTATCGTTGATTGCTTTGCGCGGGTGGAAAATATCCCCAAGCATATTTTGCGTGCCGTGGCGGATAAAGCCGTTTGGCAAGACAGCGGAGCCTATCTCGCCCATCTGGAGCATTTGCCCCTTGGCCCCAATCTGGTGCCGCTTTTGCCTCATTCCATGCTGCGGATCGAAGTGATGGGTCTGTCAGACAGCATCCGCCGCGATCCCACGGATGCGGAAATCGCCCGCATGGAAGCGCTTTTGGAAAAAGCCATGGAGGAAGGCTATGCGGGCTTTTCAACCGATGCGCTGCCCTTTCACTATCTGGCCAATCGCCCCAATGAACGAAGCCGCATCCCTGCCCAATATGGCCGCTTTGAAGAATTGAAGCGATTAACGAATATTGTGCGCCGCCATGACAGGTTGTGGCAGGCAACCCCGCCCAAAGACAGCCCCTTGCAGGTGTTTCGTACCTTCGCTTTAAGCAGTGGGCGGCTTTATGGAAAGCCTTTGAAGCTTACAGCGGTGGCCGCCATCGATATTGCCACCAATAAAAGCATTGTAAAACTGGGGCGGTTTTTATCGCGGTTCTTGAATTCAAAGCTTATGGCGGGCCAGTTCCGTTTTCAGGCACTGGCGGCTCCGTTCAGGGTATGGGCGGAAGGACCGTTAACCCCGCTGGCAGAAGAAATTCCCAGCTTGCGCAGGCTCAATGAACCGGATCTGGAAGACAGGAAAGCGCGTTTGGAAATCCTGCGCGATCCGCAATGGCGCAAGCAATTCAAGGCCATGTGGTTTCATGGAAAGACCGGTTGGTCTTTGGCGCGCTTGAAGCGGCTTTTGCAGCGGGAAGATTATGCCATCAGCCGCGATCTTGCGGATATGGTGGTGGATCGCTGTCCGGTGCCGGATTGGGCGGGGGAAAGTCTGGCCGAGATTTATGACCGGCTGATGGGCGGCAAGGCCGGGCGCTCCGGAAAAGAACAACAGGCACTCGATCGCCTTGCTCCTTTGGTTGCGGATGAAGCGGATTTCCTCATCGCCTTGTTCGAGCATTTTGATACGGAACTTTATTGGTCGATGATAAGCGCCAACCGCGATCCCAAAATCGTGCGCGATCTGGTGATGGACCCAAAGATATTGCCGGGCTTCAACGATTCCGGTGCGCATCTGACCAATATGGCCTTTTATGATGGCAATCTCAGAGCATTGCAGATCGCCCAAAAAGAAGGTGTAGAGGCCGTTGCTTATATGGTGCGGCGGCTAACCAAAGATCCTGCGGATTTTTTCGGTGTGGATGCCGGGTCTTTGGAGATCGGGGCGCGGGCTGATCTGGTACTGATCGATCCCGATGCCTTGGCGGCTTATGATAGCGCCGCGCAAACATATCTGATCGATCGTGCCGAATTTGGCCATCACCAATTGGTCAACCGGTCCGATGGGGTGGTGCCTTTGGTGGCGATCAATGGCCGGATTGCCTGGCAAAAGGATCGGTTCGCGCCAGAGCTTGGCAAGGATACCGGCTTTGGCCGGCCTTTACGCGCCAAAAGCCATGCCCAAGGCGTGCAAGGCCGGCAGGCCGGGCAGGGGGTGGCGGCCGAATAAAGCCTAAATTTCCCATGCCCAGCTTTGCCCAGCTTCTTCGCGCAGCCATGCCATGAAGCTGGACACTTTTGCCAGATTCTTTTTCTGTTCGGGGCAAACCATATAATAGGCAAAATCCACCGGATGCGATTGCCGGAAGGGTCGTACCAGCCGTCCTTGTTTCAGGTCGCTTTCCGCCAAAGTCCGCTTGGCCAAAGCCACACCGCGTCCGGCGATGGCGGCTTCGATGGCAAGGGCCGTTTGGTTGAAATGCAAAGCGCGTTGGCCTTCGCCCACTTTCACGCCCGCGGCTTTTAACCACATGGGCCAGGTGGGGTTGCTTTCATCATCTAAAGAACTGTCATCATGGATCAGTGTGACATGCCCCATGTCGCAGGGTGTCCGCACAGGGGTGTCGCCTTCCAGCAAGGCGGGCGAGCACACAGGAAAGACCTCTTCGCGCATCAGCTCTTCCACGAACAGGCCGGGATAATGTCCCGCCCCATAGCGAATGGCCAGATCCGTATCTTCGCGGCTGAAATCGGTCAATTCATTGGTGGCGGCGATTTTCACCACCACATTTGCATTGTCTTCATAATAGCGTTGCAGGCGCGGGATCAGCCATTTGGCGGCAAAGGATGGCGAAACGGACAAGGACAGCACATTGTCGTCGGCAGGGCTTTGCAACACCGAGCAGGCATCTTCAATCAGATCAAAGCCCTGACGCAAAGCCTCCAGCGATTCCTGTGCGCGTTCGGTCAGGATCAGGGCGCGGCTGGTCCGCCGGAACAGCTGGATGCCCAAATAATCTTCCAGCGTGCGGATTTGCTGGCTTACCGCTGCGGGTGTGACGGACAGTTCATCGGCCGCTTTCTTGAACGACAGGTGCCGGGCCGCCGCTTCAAAGGCTCGCAAGGCATTCAGGGGAAGTTGCGAGCGTTTGAGACGACGAATGGCGGGTTGGGTAGGGTCATCAGCCATAGCTATTCATATATCCAGATATCGGTTGACGGCCCGACAAAAGCCGGGCCTTGCCGCCGGACTTACAGGCTGGCCTGCTTTCGGGCGTTCGACAAGGATAAATGGATACCGCATTCGGTCTTGTCCAGTCCGCTCCATCGTCCAGACCGAATATCGCCGCCCGGAGCCACGCGCTGGGTGCAGGGCATGCAGCCGATAGAGAGATAACCGTCCGCCTCCAAAGGATGCTTTGGCAGGTCGTGCCGGTCGAAATAGCGTTCTATATCGGCACGGGACCAATCGGCCAGCGGACTGATCTTGATGCGCTTGTCGGCGGCTTCGATTCGCTTCAGATGTGTGCGCGCCCCGCCATGAAACTGTTTGCGGCCGGAAATCCATGCGCCATAGCCTTTAAGGGCGCGTTCCAAAGGCTCCACCTTGCGCCAATAGCAGCAGGCATCAGGGTTTTGCGCAAACAACAGGCCCTTGGGGTCTTTTCCCGATAAAGCGTTGGGATCGGGTGATATGGTTTGAAGATTGGTCAGACCCAGCCTTGCAACAAGCTGATCGCGGTATCGTTTGGTTTCGCCAAACAGCTTGCCGGTATCCACAAACAGCACAGGGATATGGCGATCGATTTCAGACAGCATATGCAGCAACACCGCCGATTCCGCCCCAAAAGACGACACCAGCGCAATGCGGCCGGGAAACACATCATGGACCATGGCGGTTAAAAGCTGTTGCGCATCGGCACGACCATAGCGGTCGGACAAAACAGCAGCCCACGGCCCGGAAAGATCGGGGTCCAGATAGCTCATGAGGCCAGCCTTTTACGTGTCCGCCCGTGGCGGAGTTCCAAAATCGTCGGGCGGGCATCCAGCGTATCTTGATACCACAGCGAATAGAGCTTCAGACGCTTGATGAAATGATCCACCGCCAGCGGATCGCCCAGTTCCACCGAAGTGACGCCGGAGCGTAAAAGGAATTCCGCATGGTCGGCGATCAGATGGCCGATGGCGCGGATTTCACCGCCAAAGCCCTGTTCGTCACGCAGCCGGTGCGCAAGGGAAAAGCCGCGCCCATCGCTGAATTTTTCAAACCGGATGGCAATAAGCGTAACCTTGTCGAGCCAAGGCGCAAGATCGGCGGCTTTTGCTTGGCCGGGCACCAAAAGCCCCACCGGATGATTGCGGGCAAGCAGTGTCTCGCTTTCTGCTTTGAGCCGCTCAAGGCTCACCAGAACCGCCCCTTCTTCGGGCATTGGCGCATCATCGTCCATCTGGCGGTAGGGTTTGAGATGCGCACCTGTTAGTTTGCGAAGATCAAGCCGTTCCATAAAGCGCCTCCTTGAAGGGAGCCGGTCCCAACCGGCGATAGGTTTCGAGAAATGTTTCGTCGGTTTCGCGGTGGCCCAGATAGGTATTCACCACCGTATCCACCGCATCGACGATCCCGGCCTCGTCAAAGCCCCGACCGGTGATCTGGCCGATGGAGGCATCTTCCGCGCCCGATCCGCCAAGGGTGAGCTGGTACATTTCCTCACCTTTGCGATCGACGCCCAAAATGCCGATATGACCAGCATGATGATGGCCGCAGGCATTGATGCAGCCGGAAATCTTGATCTTCAGTTCGCCGATCAGGTCTTCCCGGCCCTTGGCGGCAAAGCGTTTGGAGATTTCCTGGGCAATGGGGATGGAGCGGGCATTGGCCAACACGCAATAATCAAGACCGGGGCAGGCGATGATGTCGCTGGCGCGGTCCAGATTGGCGGTGGCAAGCTCGGCTTTGTCAAGCGCTTGCCAGACCGTATAAAGATCGCGTTTTCTCACATGGGGCAGCACCAGATTCTGGGCATGGGTGGCGCGGATTTCATCATGGCCGGCTGTTTGCGCCAGATCCGCCACCAGATCCATCTGGTCCGCAGAGATATCGCCGGGAATGCCGCCATAGGGCTTGAGCGAGATATAGGCGATCGCATAGCCCGGTTGTTTATGGGGAACCACATTCACGGCCACCCAATGGGCAAAGGCGTCATCGGTTTTCAACGCTTGCTCATAATCCTCATTCTGGTCGGGCAATTGGTCGAATGTGGGCGTGATAAATTGTGAGCGGATACGGGCCAACTCCCTCATCGGAAGATCGTCGGCTGTGGGCAAAAGCCGTGCAAATTCCTGTTCTACCATTTCGGAAAAGGCTTCTTTTCCAAGCTCATGGACCAGAATTTTAATGCGCGCTTTAAATGCGTTGTCGCGCCGCCCCAGCTCGTTATAGCTGCGCAGCACCGCTTCCAGATAGGTGAGGATTTGTGCCTCGGGCACAAATTCGCGTAAGATGGGGCCAATGAAAGGCGTGCGCCCCATGCCGCCGCCCACCACCACCGAAAAGCCCCGGCCTTTCTGTGGATCGTTTTTCAATTGCAGGCCGATATCGTGGAATTTTACGGCGGCGCGGTCAGTTGCGCTGGCATTTACGGCGATCTTGAATTTTCGCGGCAGGAAGGAAAATTCCGGATGCAGTGTTGACCATTGACGAATCAGCTCTGCATAGGGGCGCGGATCATCCAGCTCTTCCGCTGCGGCCCCGGCATAGGGATCGGCGGTAACATTGCGGATCAGATTGCCCGATGTCTGGATGGCGTGCATATCCACAGCGGCCAATTCTTCCAGAATATCGGGCATATCCCGCAAAGCCGGCCAATTATACTGGATATTCTGGCGCGTGGTGAAATGGCCATAGCCTTTGTCATAGGTGCGGGCGATATGGGCCAGCTTGTGCATTTGGCGGCTGTCCAGTGATCCATAAGGCACGGCCACCCGCAGCATATAGGCATGAAGCTGCAGATAGACGCCGTTCATCTGGCGAATCAGCTTGAATTCTTCCTCGCTTAAATGGCCGGACAGACGACGTTCTACGGCATCGCGGAAATCGTTGATCCGTTGGCGCACGATGGTCTGGTCATAATCGTCATAGCGGTACATAGGGTCTTATCCTTAATCGGCGCGAGCCGTTGCTGCCTGATAGCCAAGATCGCGGCGGACGGTTGGCCCAAGGGCGCGGATATATTCACGGTTGCGGGTGGGCCATGGGCGGCCATCTTCACGCAGTGTGGCGGCGGCCAGATGCACCAGTTCCACTTCGGCGCGGGCATTGGAAGCTTGGCTAGTTCAAGCAGATGCAGGCTGTCTTCGGCGCTGGTGCTTAACGCGGCCTGTGCGGGGGCCGTGCTCCATGTGCCGTCACGGGTCAGGAAAACGGCCTGTCCGGTCCAAAGCTCATTGGCGGAGATCAGTTGTGATGCGGCGGGTTTGAGGTCTGCCATCGGGCTGGTCCTTTAGCTGACAAGAGAAAAGATCGGGGCTTCGCCAAGAATCGGCGACAAGGTATCTTGCGGCCAGTCTTTGGCGAGCAGGGCCACCGTGCCAATCACGATAAGGGCGGGGCTTTTCACCTGATTGCGGGCCACCAATCCGGCCAGATCGCCCAGATGGCCATAGAGGCGGCGTTCTTCAGGGCGGGTGCCATTTTCAATGATGGCCAGCGGCAAATCGGGGGACACGCCATCGGTAATCAAGGCATCTGAAATGTCCTGGGCGGTGTTGATGCCCATATAGACCGCCACCGTGCGGTCGGGGCCGGCAAGGGCGCGCCAATCCAATGTGGACCCGGCCCGTACATGGCCCGTCACCAGCGTTACGGCGGAGGCATGATCGCGGTGGGTCAGGGGAATTTCCGAGGTGGCGGCGCAGCCTGAAAGCGCGGTGATGCCGGGGATCAGATCGACGGCGATCTTATGCTTTCTAAGGGCGTTGATTTCTTCGCCGGCGCGGCCAAACACCATGGGATCGCCGCTTTTGAGGCGCACCACCCGGCGTCCGGCGCGGGCATGGCGTACCATCAGATCATGAATGGCCTCTTGGCCGCGTCCATGATCCCCCTGACGCTTGCCCACATAATGAAAATCTGCGTCACGGCGCGCGAGATCCAGAATGGCAGGGCTGACCAGTGCGTCATATAAAATCACATCCGCCTGTTGCAGTGCCCGTTGTGCCTTCAGGGTCAGCAGTTCCGGATCGCCGGGGCCTGCCCCCACAAGCTGCACAAGGCCATCGGTGTCCCTTGCTTGTCTGCTGTGCGCGCGTCTTGGGCCAGCTTTTCCAGATGGTGGGTGAAGCTGTCATCATCCAGCCCCACAAGGCTTTGTGGATTGGTTGTGTCGAATAAACGGTCCCAAAACCGTCGTCGGGCGCTTTGGCCGGGTAAAAGATCGGCCAGCCGACCGCGAAATGCCCCGGCACGGGCCACCAAGGTGCCAATGCCCTGGGGCAAAAGTTGTTCGATCATGGCGCGCAGGCGGCGGCCGAATACGGGGGCCGCCCCGCCGGTTCCAATGGCCACCACCAGCGGGGACCGGTCCACAATGGCGGGGGTGGTGAAGTCGCACAGATCGGGGCGATCAACGATATTCACCGGCACATTGGCCGCACGGGCAAGGGTGGCGATCTGCCGGTCATCGGCTTCCACGCCCGTTGCGCCATATACAAGGGCCGCGTGTGCAAGATCGGCCGATTGCAGCGGACGGCCCAGAATGGTCAAGGCGGGCAGGCCGGAAAAGTCCTGACGGGCGGCCTTGACCGCGTTTTCATCGGCCACCAACCATAAAATGGCGGCAG
This sequence comes from Iodidimonas gelatinilytica, assembly GCF_008579125.1. NCBI lineage: Bacteria > Pseudomonadati > Pseudomonadota > Alphaproteobacteria > Iodidimonadales > Iodidimonadaceae > Iodidimonas > Iodidimonas gelatinilytica. The sequence goes on from NZ_BKCL01000003.1 coordinate 148,293, forward strand.
GGGTTTTCAAAAGCAGCCGTAGCTTGGCGCGTGCGGCATCGCTGTCGCCCACCAGAATGACGCGACGTCCATGCAGTTTGAAAAAGATCGGTAAACTATCCATCGCCACAGCCTTCAAAACCTATAAGGCCAGCCAATAAAGGGGGCCTTTCAGGGTTCAGAGCTATGAAGTTTGTCGCAAGCTAGCAAACGATGAATTCTTGTTGGGGAGGGTAGAAAAATTGTCGGCCTCAGGCAAAAATGCTTAAAGTCCGGCAATTTTCAGCAATTTTTGTGCGAGATCATCAGGCACAGGCATCACCGAAAGGCGTGGCTGGCGCACCAAAGCCAGCGATTCAAATGCAGGATCGACCTTGATGGCGCTTAAAGACACGGGCTGCGGCATGGATTGCACGCTGGTCACATCCACAAGGCCGGATTTCGCATCTTCGGGATTGGGATAAAAGCTGCGGCTGATGGCCACCAACCCGACAATGGCGCGCTCTTTGCCTGAATGATAGAAAAAGGCCCGGTCGCCCGGCGCCATTTTGCGCATATTGCTCAAGGCCTGGGCGTTGCGCACCCCATCCCAGCGGGTTTCGTGGGCGGCCAGTTGATCCGCCCAGCTCCAGCTTCCCGGTTCGCTTTTCAACAGCCAGTAAGCCATGGCTTAATCTTCCAATCGCGCCCAGCGCCCGGTGACGGCAAGAAAGGGTTTGATCTCGACGGACCGGAACAGCCCGGCTTGGGCATAAGGGTCGTTTTGCGCGAACAAACGCGCCGCTGTTTCCGAGGCGGCGTCGATAACGATCATCGAGCCAAGGGGGGTGTCTTTATCGTCGCGCAAGGGGCCAGCCAGCTTCAGGCGGTCGCCTGCGCCCTTGAGATAATCCAGATGGGCGGCACGGGTGGCTTTGCGTATGGCGCTGCTGCCATCTTTATCGGTGGCCAGAATAACAAAAAGCATGGTTTAAATCCCTTCATGCCGAAATGGTCGGCTGAGCAGATGCTTCAAGACGTCTCCGACATCGGCGTCCGAGTGCAGCAAGGTGGCCACAGCCTCGACGATGGGCATATCCACGCCGGCTTCAAGTGCCAGTTTTTGCACCACAGCCGCACTGGCCGCCCCTTCGGCAACGCCGCGCCGTTCGGCCAGAATATCGGCCATTTTACGGCCTTCGCCCAGCGCCTTGCCCAAAGACATATTGCGTGATTGTTCCGAAGAGCAGGTAAGGATGAGATCACCCACCCCCGACAGGCCGGTCATGGTTTCGCGCAAGGCCCCAAGGGCCAGCCCGAAGCGGGTCATTTCCGCCAAGCCCCGGGTGATAAGGGCGGCTCGGGCATTTTCACCCAAAGCCAGCCCCGCCACCATGCCGCAGGCGATGGCCAGCACATTTTTCACCGCGCCACCAATCTGCGCCCCGATGACATCGGGCGAATAATAGGGCCGGAAAGTGGGTGCGCCAATGGCATCGACAAGGGCGGCGCCCAAGGCTTCATCATGGCAGGCCAAGGTGACGGCGGCAGGCAGGTCGCGGGCCACTTCGCCGGCGAAATTGGGGCCGGAAAGCACAGCCACCGGGTTTTTCGGCAAGACATCGCCCAAAACCTGGCTCATCAATGCGCCGGTTTCCTGCTCGATGCCCTTGGCGCAAATGATCAGGGGAATATGCACATCCAGATGGGGCCGCAAGGCCAAGGCCATGTGCCGTATGGTTTGCGCCGGAGAAACCAGAAGCAAGGCATCGCAACCGCCAAGATCGGCGATATTGGTGCTGGCCTTTAAACGCGGCTCAAGCGCGATATCGGGCAAATATAAGTGATTGGCGTGATTGTGGTTGATATCGGCCACCACCGCTTCATTGCGTGCCCAAAGCAGGGTTTTTTGCCCTTTACGCGCACTGACGCAGCCAAGGGCGGTGCCCCATGCGCCGCCGCCCAAAATGCCGATAGAACGAAATGTTGTCTTGTTTTCCATATGCAGACGGTGGCCGAATCTATCTATAATCGCAAGAGCCTATAAGGATTTGCTCAGGCTTTGGCGCCCTTTTGTCCATGGCCGTAAAGGGGTGGGGCGGTTTCATCCAATGGCCAGCGGGGGCGGGCCGGACTGTCCAGCGGATCACTTTGACCGATCTGGAAGCGCTCCATCCCTGCCCAGGCGATCATTGCACCATTATCGGTGCATAGCCACAAAGGCGGTGCGTAAAAGGCAAGGCCGTGATCTTGTGCAAGGCCGGTGAGTCGCTGTCTGAGCGTCTCATTGGCGGCCACCCCGCCCGCCACCACCAAAGCCGGGGCTTTTGGGGCATAATCCTCCAGATATTGTGCGATGGCATGCTTTGTGCGGTTGATAAGGCAATCGCCGATGGCGGCTTGGGTGCTGGCTGCCAGATCGCAGAGATCACGATCATGCACCCCGCCCTGTTCTGATTCCAAGGCTTCCGCCGCCCGACGCACAGCGGTTTTAAGCCCCGAGAAACTGAAATTGCAGCCCGGCTTGTTGGTAAGGGGCCGGGGCAGGGAAAAGCGCTTGGGATCGCCGGATCGGGCCGCCAATTCGATGGCCGGCCCACCGGGATAGCCAAGGCCCAGCAATTTTGCCGTTTTATCGAAAGCCTCGCCGGCGGCATCGTCGATTGTGGAGCCAAGCCGGTGATAGCGGCCCACGCCTTTTACCACCAAAAGCTGGCAATGCCCGCCCGAAACCAGCAACAACAGATAGGGAAAGGCTATATCCGCGGTGAGGCGCGGGGATAAGGCGTGGCCTTCCAGATGATTGACGGCAATGAACGGTTTTCCTGCCCCCAGCGCCATGGCCTTGGCGGTAACAACGCCCACCATCACGCCGCCGATCAGCCCCGGTCCTGCGGTGGCGGCAATGGCATCCATATCACAAAGCTGCATATCCGCTTGGGACAATGCCTGGCGGATCAGATGATCCAGATGATCCACATGGGCGCGGGCGGCGATTTCCGGCACCACACCCCCATAAACCGCATGGGCGTCCACCTGGCTCCATAAGGCATGAGCCAAAACACGCTTATCGGCGCTGACGATCGCCGCCGCCGTTTCATCGCAGCTGGTTTCAATGCCCAGAATAATGGGATGTTGTGCCATATCATTTGCTCATGCTTGACCGAAAGCGGGGATACACGTACCAGATATTCGATGCAACACAGCCTTAAAATTGGAACCCGTGGCAGCCCCTTGGCCCTTTGGCAGGCGCATATGGTGCGTGATGCGCTGTTGGCGGCACATTCACATTTGTCTCCCCGGTCTATCGAGATTGTTACGGTGAAAACCACCGGCGATAAAATTCTCGACCGGCCTTTGGCAGAGATTGGCGGAAAAGGTCTGTTTACCAAGGAATTGGAAGACGGGCTTTATAGCGGTGCTTTGGATTGCGCCGTTCATTCCACCAAAGACATGCCCACCCATCTGCCCGATGGATTGGCCATTGATTGTTTTATAAAGCGCGAAGACCCCCGCGATGCCTTGATTGCCGCCAATGGCGGGTGCCTTATGGATTTGCCGCAAGGGGCGGTGGTGGGATCGGCTTCTTTGCGCCGACAGGCCCAGCTTTTGGCACTGCGTCCGGATCTCAAGGTGATCAGCTTTCGCGGCAATGTGGGCACGCGGTTAAAGAAGCTGGCTGCCGGAGCTGCGGATGCCACCTTGCTGGCTTATGCTGGAATGAAGCGTCTGGGTGTGGCGGAAAAGGCCACGAATATTTTGCCTGTGGACCAGATGTTGCCTGCTCCGGCGCAAGGGGCCGTGTGTGTGGAGCGCCGCGCCGATGATCCCCGCATAGCCGATTTATTGGCGCCTTTGAATGATGCAGCAACGGCGCAGGCGGTGACAGCAGAGCGCGCCTTTTTGGCCGCCCTTGAAGCAATTGCCGCACCCCCATTGCCGCTTTGGCGACGATCAGCGGTTCGCGCCTGACTTTGGTTGGTAAAGTCTTGTCGCTGGATGGGGCCGTCTGCTTTGAGGATCGCCGTGAAGGGGCGGCTTTGGAAGCCGCAGCCATTGGCCATGCCGCAGGGATGACGGTGCGCCAAAAGGCCGGAGAGGATTTCTTGAAGGCCATTGCCTTGGAGCAGATGGGGTGACGATCTTGCTGACCCGCCCAAAGCCGGATTGTAACCGGCTCTTGGAGCGTTTGCGGCATAACGGCCATCGGGTGATATGTTCGCCGGTGCTGGATATCCAGATATTGGAGGTGGATTTTAACGGACTGCAGGATATGCAGGCGCTTTTGTTCACCAGCCGCAATGCTGTGCGGGCTGTTGCACGCCGCTTTTCCCATTGGCATGGTCCGGTGTTTACCGTTGGGGACGGCACAGCAAAGGCCGCTCGAAAAGCGGGGTTTGATCAGGTGCTATCCGCCGATGGCGATGCGGCCGATCTGGCGCGGTTGGTGACTGCGCGGTGCTCTCCCCGTGATGGGTCCTTGTTGTATCTGGCGGGGGAAACGCGCGGCGCGGTACTGGAACAAATGCTGCAAGATGCGGGTTTTTCGCTGCTTTCGCGTGATGTTTATCGAGCCAAACCGGCGGATGCGCTGTCCCATGATGCGGCTCAGGCATTTGCAAGGGGCGACATTGATCTGGTGTTGTTATATTCTCCACGCAGTGCCCGTGTTTTTCGGGATTTGCTGCGTAAAGAGCTGGAAGACCGGGTCTTGGAAAAGGTGGATGCAGCCTGCCTGAGCCCAATGTTGCACAGGCGGCAGGGGAGGGGTGGCGGCGCAAAATTGTCGCTACAAATCCCGATGAACCGGCGCTTCTGGCAGCGCTTGAAGCGGCTTATGGCGGTGGGTTTGATGGGTGAAACAAGGATGGACGCGGCATGACGGAGCGGCATGATGGTGAAGATCCGCCGGTGATCGAAGGCGAATTTCATGAAGATACGCCCCATTCTGCGGATAAAAGCGGTCAGGGGCCGCGTTCGTCGGGCCGTCGGGCTGTGGCCTTTTTGCCGTGGTTTTTGCTGTTATTGCTGTTGAGCTTTATCGGTGGGCTGTTTGCCATGCCCTATGTGGAGCGGCAGATGGTGGCGTGGGGGATGATGGAGCCGCGCCCCGCCAACAGCATGGCCCGAATGGCACAGGATGAAACGGCGCGCGCCCAGCTTGCGGATCTGAGCCGCGCCCAGCAAGATCTGATGGGCCGCTTGAAAATTGTAGAAGTGGCCGCCCGGCAGCTTGGCGAAGAAAGCACCGCCACCTTATCGCGGCTGGATCGCCTTGGAGACGATTTGGCGGATATGAGCGCCCGTTTGGATGTGGCGCAGGCGATGCCGGATGCTGCACAAGGCGGGGCGGAGGAAGGCGTGTCTGCCGGTGCGGCGGCCGGGATCGTTCAGGAAATGGCCTCTTTACGGGACCGGATGGCGGCCTTGGAAGCGGCGATGTCGCAAAATCAGGACGGGGCAGGCACCGCGCCTTTGGGCCAGTTCAATGCGATCAATGATGCGCTGGCTGCGGCCCGCACCGAACGGCGCGGCCTTGATCAAAGGCTGGAGGGTTTAACCTCTCGCATGGCCAGCCTGGAAGCGGTGGATCGCGGCGTCACCATGATGACGCCGGGGCTGGCGGGAAGCCTTTTGGCCATCGGGCGGCGTGTGGATACCGGCCAGCCTTATGCGGGGCCTTTGGCGGATCTCAGGGCGGCGCTGGTGGATAAGCCGCCGCTGATGCGGTTGGGGGCGGCCCAGCCTTTGGCCATCTTGGCCCCCCATGCGGCCAAAGGTTTGCCGGGTATGGACCGCTTGACCAAAGACTTTGCGGCCCTTGCCGGTGATGTGCAACGGGCCTTGCTCTCCGGCGCTTTGGGCCAGACGCAGGACAAGGCCGGGGAGCCGGGTGTTTTGACTTGGCTGAAAAATCTGGTGGTGGTGCGCCCTGCCGATCCCAAGGATGGCTCCGATGGAGCAGCACAGGTGTCGCAGATGGAAGCGCTTTTGGAAGCAGGGGATCTTGAAGGGGCTGTGGCCTTGGCTGAAGCGCTGCCCGATGCCGCCCGCGCGGTTCTCGTCGGTTGGTTGGGCGCGGCCCATGAACAGTTGAAGGCCAAAGCAGCTTTTCAGCAGCTTTTGACCTTGCTTGGTTCTACTCAGGCTGAGGATCGGCTTGAGCAGGCCCCCGATGCACCGCAAGAGAGCCGTCCCACGCCATGATCCGCCTTTTGATATATGTGCTGTTGATCGTGGCAGCGGCCTTTGGCGCGGCGTGGTTTGCCGATAATCCCGGCACGGTGCGTATGGAGTGGCTGGGCTATCGGGCCGAAACGTCGATGACGGTGTTGGGCTTTTTGCTGGCCTTGCTGGTTTTCACCGGCATGGCGGTGCAAAAACTGATCACCCTGATCGCTCGTGATCTGCCATTTTCGGCAGAGAAACGGCGCAAGCGGCGTCTGGAAAAAGGCTATGTCGCCCTTAATCAAGCGATGGTCGCGCTGTCGGCGGGGGATAAAAAGCTGGCGCAGCGCTTGACCAACAAGGCTGTGCGCTTATTGCCTTCGCAACCCTTGACCCATGTGATGGCCGCGGAAGCCGCCAAACTTGCCGATAATCCAGCGCAGATACGGGCCCATTATGAAGCGTTGGCCGAAAGCAAAGAGGCAGCATTTTTAGGCTTGCGCGGTTTGGTGGGCGAGGCCCGTGCCAGCGGGGAAACGGCGAAAGCCCGCGCTTTGGCGACGCAGGCTTTGGCTTTGCGGCCCAAAAGCATATGGGCCTTGAAAACGGTGTTTGATTTTGCCGTTGCGTCTGCCGATTGGGGGGATGCGCTGGCCGTGCTGGAAAAAGCGGAACGGGCCGGGGTGTTTGAAAAGCCGCTGGCCAAGCGCCATCGTGGGGCCTTGCTTTATTGTCAGGCGGTGGAAGCGGATCTGGCGGGGGACGAGCCTTCGGCGCGGCGCTTGTCGATGGAATCGGTGGATTTGCGCCCCGATCTGGCTCCGGCTGTGGCCTTGGCAGCAAAGCTGTTGCAAGCGGCAGGGCAAGCCAAGAAAGCGGAAAAACGCATTCTGTCCGGCTGGGCGGCGGGGCCGCATCCTTTGCTGTTGAAGGCATGGTTTGCCCTTGCCGCCGATGAACCCGCCCATATGCGGCTCAAGCGTGTGGAAACATTATGTGCCAAAAATCCGGCCCATTTGGAAAGCATCTGGCCTTGGCCGATGCGGCCATGGCGGCGCAGCGCCTTGATCTGGCGCGCGAGGCTTTGGCGCAGGCCGAAGAAAGCGGCGATCGGCGGGTTTTGACGGCGCGGGCCGACCTATCGGCGTATCAAGGGGATCAGGACAAGGCCCATGCCTTGGCAGAACACGCACAGCAGGGCGGTGTGCGGGCCTGTTGGCGCTGTGGATCTTGCGGGCATGGTCAGGATCGCTGGGCGCCGATTTGCCCGTCCTGTAACCATTTTGACAGTTTTTCATGGAGCAGCCTGCGTGCTGGTGATGTGGCGCATTTGGCCCCGCCGGAATCGGCCATCGGGCTGTTGGCCAGCCAGCCAGATCAAGGCCTTGAGCAAGGCCGTGACCCAAGCGGGGGACGCGGAGGCATATAGGGTTGGCGCCATTTCAAGCCGCTCTTTAGGAGCGATGATGCAAAGACCTGTTCTTAGCTCTTGCGGGATTGCTTTTGGATCATTATGTTGCGCCGCGCATTGCACCGATGAAAGCCGGTGCCAGTGCGTTCGCTTTTGTCGGGCCGCAATAGCTCAGGTGGTAGAGCACATCATTCGTAATGATGGGGTCGGGGGTTCGAGTCCCTCTTGCGGCACCACTTTCCGGCAATCGTTTTTGAACACAGCGTGCAACGGGACTGTTTTAGGGTCATCTTTGGCCTTATCATATTGAAACTGTGCAGGCTGAACGCCCAATGCGGGACCGATCAATTTCATGGCCAGTGATATGAAAACCCTTGTGGATGCGCGAGGACGAATACTTATGCCCCATGAGGGCGAGGCGCGGATCGTGTCTTTGTCTCCGGCTTTGACAGAGCTTGTGTTTGCCCTTGATCTGGGAACGCATCTGGTGGGCCGGACAGGGCGATGCGCAAAATCGGTGGAGGGGCTTGCGGCGGTGTCTTGTGTGGGGATCTGCACAGCATTGATTATGAGCGCCTGCAATCGCTGAACCCTACCCATGTGTTGATGGATTTCGGCAATACGCCCAAGACGGTGGTGGATGCGCTGGATGCTCTGGAGCTTCCCTTGCTGAGCGTTGAAATGACCGACCCGCAGCAAAATTTCGATCTTTATTCGCTGTTTGGCGCGGTTTTTTCCGTACCAATGGCAGCAGATACCTTGTCGCGGCGCTTTGAAGCGGCCTTGGCCCGCGTCACCATGGCCATGCGCAACAAAACCCGGCAGCGGGTTCTGTATCTGGCGCAGAAAGACCCGTATCAGACGGTGGCGAAATCCAGCTATGGCGCGGCCTTGCTCGATCTGGCGCAGCTGGAACTGATAGGTGCTCCTGAAACGGCCAGCGAGATGGAAGATGGCGGCGCGCTTGCGATGACCGAGTCGTTGTTATTGAGCGTGAATAAAATTCTGTTCAATGGATCGTCGGTAAAATTCAAACGGGCCGATATCAAGGCCTTTGCCGAGGAGTTCGGCGTTCCGCGCAGCAAGCTGGTCCGGCTGGACAATGATCCCAATATGCAATTTGGCGTGCGGGCCATTGATTCGATGGATCGCTTGATTGCCCTGCGGGAAAAGACCGACGCCTGATCGTCCGGTCGCGCCGCCATCCTTTAAAATCACCGTTATTTAAAAGTCGCTGGCAATGCCATTTTTCTCCCAATCGCCAAAGCGGGTGGGTTCCGGCCCTTTGCGGCCGCCCAGTTCTTTCGCATTTTGTGGGGCGGTGGGCTGATCGGCTTTTGAGGCCGGGGCGGTGGCTGTGGGTTTCGGGTCCGACATGGGCAGTCTCCGGCTTTGGGGCATCTTTGATTTGCTGTTTTATATAGGGCCGCCCGGTCGATTCGTCCATTGACCATATATGGGAAGCCACCCACATAAGGGGCGGCCATGATCGGGGCCATCATGCGGTAACAGGCCAACGGGATTAACGATGAATTATCTCAAAACGACACTTCTTCTTGCGGCGATGACCGGGCTTTTTCTAGCCATCGGGTTTTTGCTGGGTGGAACCGGCGGCATGGTTATTGCGTTTTTGGTGGCCATCGCCATGAACGGATTTGCTTATTGGAATTCCGATAAACTGGTGCTGCGTATGCAAGGTGCACGCCCGGTCAATGAAGCGCAGGCCCCGCAGCTTTACCGTATTGTCTCTCGTTTGGCGGCGCGGGCGCAATTGCCCATGCCAAAGGTTTATCTGGTGGATCAGGCGCAACCCAATGCCTTTGCCACCGGGCGCAATCCGCAAAATGCCGCCGTGGCTGCCACCACCGGGCTGTTGCGGTTGCTTGATGAAGATGAAATCGAAGGCGTGATGGCGCATGAACTGGCGCATGTGAAAAACCGCGATACGTTGATTATGACCATGACGGCGGTGGTGGCAGGGGCCATTTCCATGCTGGCCAATTTCGCGCTGTTCTTTGGCGGAAACCGGAACAATCCTTTGGGTATTTTCGGCGCAATTCTGATCATGATTTTCGCGCCTATGGCGGCGATGCTGGTGCAAATGGCCATCAGCCGTACCCGTGAATATGCCGCCGATCGCGGTGGGGCCGAAATCAGCGGCAAGCCTATGGCTTTGGCCAGTGCGCTCGATAAATTGCAAAATGGGGCGCGGCGTTGTCGCAATGATATAGCCGAGGCCAATCCGGCGCAGGCCCATATGTTTATTGTCAATCCATTGTCCGGCGAGAAGATGGATAGCCTGTTCTCTACCCATCCGGCGACACAAAACCGGATTGCCGCTTTGCGTGCTTTGGCCGGGTCCGGTGGGGGTGATGGTGATAGAGGCCCGTCCTCCCATCGGCAGGGCCAGCCTTGGGCCAGCCAGCGGCCTCGCCGGAGCACGGGTTCTGTGTCGGGCAGTGTGCCAAGGGCCGGACGGCGCGATCATTGGCGTCCATGACGGTGTTTTTCGCTGAATTATGATGTTTTTGCGCTTTCGGCCAAGAGCATGGCTTCCCTTGCCGCGCGCTTTGCATCATAGTCCGCCGCCATGACAGATAGCCTTGCCCCGCGCCGTTTCGCGCTTGCCATTCTCGACCATATATTGAACCGCCATCAGACATTGGATGGAGCGGTGGATCAGGCGTTGAAGACATGGCCCATGATTGGATTGGACCGCTCTTTTGCGCGGGTCATTGCCACCAAAACCCTGCGTAATTTGGGGTTTATAGACCATGTTCTGGCGGATTTCCTGACCCAGGGTGTGCCCGATAAATGCCGGTATGCGGATCTGGTCTTGCGCGGCGGTCTGGCGCAGATCTTGTTCATGGATGTGCCCGATCATGCGGCGGTGGATAGCTCTGTGCGGTTGATCGCGGGTGCCAAACATCGTGCGGACCGGGGCATGAAGCCGGTGGTGAATGCGGTGTTGCGCCGGGCGGTGCGTGAACGGGACAGCCTTTTGGCGCAGCTTGATGCAAATCCAAGCCTTGCTTTGCCGCGCTGGTTGGCAGATCGCTGGCGGAAGGCCTATGGCGCGGAAACGCTTTCGGATATGGCGCGGGTGATTATTGCCGATCGCCGCTGGATTTGAGCCTGCGGGGCCCCATGAGCAAGAAGCGTTGGCCAAGGCGCTCGAGGGCGTGTGTTTGCCCACAGGGTCGGTGCGTTTGACAAAATTGACGGACGTGACGGCGCTTGAGGGGTTTGATGAAGGACGCCTTTGGGTGCAAGATGCCGCAGCCAGCTTGCCGGCGCGTCTTTTGCCCGAGGGGGATGCCATTGATTTCTGTGCGGCACCGGGCGGTAAAAGCCTGCAACTGGCGGCCCAAGGGCGGCATGTGGTTGCGCTTGACCGGTCGGCCCGGCGGCTGGCCCGCCTACGCGAAAATCTCATACGGACCGGGCTGGATGCCGAGATTGTGGTGTCCGATGCGCTGAACTGGACCCCAAAACAGGCCCCCAAACGGGTGTTGCTGGATGCGCCCTGTTCGGCCACGGGCACTTTGCGCCGCCACCCCGATACCGGCTGGCTAAAAAGCCCCGTCGATGTGGAAAAGCTGGCGGCTTTGCAAAGCAAGCTGCTGGATCATGTGGCCCACATCATGGCCGATGACGGGGTGATGGTCTATTGCGTGTGTTCTTTGGAACCCGAAGAAGGTGAAGATCAGGTCCGCGCCTTTTTGCAGCGCCGCCCGGATTTTGAACGGATGGCGATCACGCCCGATGAACTTCCCGGCCTTGATATGGCCCTGAACAAAGACGGCGATGTGCGCACCTTGCCAAGCCATTGGGCGGTTCAAGGCGGACTGGATGGATTTTTTATTGCCCGTTTTCGCAAGATTGCCTGATTTGCGTTGCCATGGCCGTTGAGCAAAGTTTAAGAAACTGCTAACGAGCAGAGCATGACACAGCCTTTACGCATTGCCCCGTCCATTCTTTCCGCCGATTTCGCGCATCTCGGTCAAGAGGTGCGCGCCATTGATGATGCCGGTGCGGATTATATCCATATCGATGTGATGGACGGGCATTTCGTCCCCAATATCACCATTGGGCCGGCGGTGGTGAAGGCGCTGCGCCCGCACACGAAAAAGCCGTTCGATGTGCATCTGATGATCGCTCCGGTGGATCCTTATCTGGAAGCCTTTGCCGAGGCGGGGGCCGATATCCTGACCGTGCATCCTGAAGCCGGACCCCATCTGCATCGCAGCCTGCAAAGCATCAAGGCTTTGGGCAAACGTGCCGGTGTTTCGCTTAATCCGGCAACGCCCATCAGCGCCATAGAGCATGTGATGGATCTGGTGGATCTTGTGCTGGTGATGACGGTCAATCCCGGTTTTGGCGGGCAATCTTTTCTCGAGAGCCAATTGGGCAAGATCGAACAGCTGCGCAAGATGATCGACGCCACGGGCCGCCCCATCGATCTGGAAGTGGATGGTGGTATCACCGCTGAAACTGCCCCTCTTGCCCGTTCTGCAGGGGCGACTGTGTTGGTGGCAGGCACTGCAAGCTTCAAAGGTGGTGCAGCCGCTTATGCCACCAATATTGCGGCTTTGAGGGGCAAGGAATAAGGCGCGCATTTGATGAACAATCCCGCCGCAATCAAGATGAAACCGGCGGATCCGGTGCATCAGGAGCAACGCTTGCTGACACGGCCGATGGCGGACAGCCTTGTGGATCGGCTGAAAGCCGGTCTTGGCCAGCGCCTAAGGGGCTGGGCTTATGGCACCCTTCTTTATGAATGGCGCTTGAAGGGGCGGCATCCCTTGAAATTGCTGGGCAGCCCCGATGATCCCTGGCCGGGTAATCCGCAGGCGGGGGACGCGCTGTTGGCCGGCTATATGGTGATGGGCGATGACAGGCTGGAGGTGGATGACCCCGCCTTTTGGCCCAAGGCGGCGCAAAAACCTGCCTTGCGGCGCTATGCTTCGGCTTTCACTGGTTGCGCGATCTGGCACATATGGTGGATCAAAAACGCGCGCGGACAATTGCAGAACGTCTGATGCGCGGCTGGCTGGCGCGGTATCACCGTTATCATTTCGAGGCGTGGACGCCGGTGGAAACGGCCCAGCGTCTTGGCTTCTGGCTGTTGCACGCGCCCTTGATCCTTTCAAGCGACGATCTGGTTTATCGCAGTGCGGTGTTGAATGCCACGGCCCGTCAGGCCCGCCATCTGGCGCGGGTGGCCGGGGATTCGCCATCCGGCGCGCCTTTGGTGGATGTGGCGGGTGGCCTTATTCTATGCGGGTTGTATCTGCCCCACGGGATGGGCTTGCGGGCGAAAGGGGAAGCCCTGTTGCGTCGGGCGCTGGCGGCTTTCGTTTTGGCCGATGGCGGGGTTATGACCCGCTGCCCCGATGATGTATTGTCGGTAATGAAAAGCCTTATCATTGTGCGCGATGCGTATATGAGCCAGCAAGAAGAGCCATTATTGGATATCCAACATGCTTTGGACCGCATGGCACCGTTTTTGCGGGCTTTGCGCCATGAAGATGGCCGTTTGGCGCATATCAATGGCGGCGGGGCAGAGCCTTTGGGGCTTGTGAGCCGTATTCTGGACCGTTCCGGCACAACGGGACAGGCGCTGGATTATGCCCCCTATAGCGGCCTGATGCGTATGAAAGCGCGGGGGCTTCTGGTGCTGTTCGATGCCATGCCGCCTGCGCCTTCTGGCCGGGATATGCGCGGGCATGCAGGGGCGTTGTCTTTTGAATTGGCGGATGGCGGGGCCCGCATTGTCACCAATATCGGTCCGGTGCCGGATGGGGCAAAAATTCTGGCGCCGGATATGGCGGCTTTGGTGCGGACGACGGCGGCCCATTCCACTTTGGTGGTGGACAACCGCAATTCCACGGAATTGCGCGATGGCGTGCTGGGCGATGGGGTGAACAGCATTGAAATCAGCCGCAGCCAAAGCGCCGATGGCCTGTCCATCTCGCGCGCCATGATGGATATCGCCGCCGCTTGAAACTGGATCACCGCCGCAGCCTGACCATGAGCGCGCGCGGCGACAAGCTGGAGGGTTGCGATGAATTGCTGCCCCAAGGCCGTATCCCAAGGGGCGGGATCGACTTTGATCTGCGCTTTCATCTTCATCCCCGAATTACTGCTTCGGTGACGCAAGGTGGTTCGGCAGTGTTGTTGCGTTTGTCCGATCGGCATGGCTGGCTGTTCCGCCTTGAAGGTGGCAGCGCCGAATTGGAAGACAGCCTTTATATGCAGGAAGCGGTGCCGCTTCAAAGCCAGCAGATTGTTGTCAAAGGCACGGTGCGGCGCGATGAAGCGTGCAAGATTTTGTGGCAATTTGAACGCTTGGGGGCCGCAAAATCCCAGCCGCAATCATCAGACAATGCCACCGTTTTGGAACAGACAAGGGAAGAATCCGCACCATGAACGACATCATCCATATTCGCCGCGCACTTATTTCTGTATCGGATAAAACCCGGCTGGTGGAACTGGGGCAGGCCTTGGCGGCGCATGGGGTGTCGATCCTGTCCACGGGCGGATCGGCAAAGGCGCTGGAGGCTGCGGGCATCAGCGTTACGGAAGTGGCGGATTATACCGGCTTTCCTGAAATGCTGGATGGTCGGGTGAAAACGCTGCATCCTTTGGTACATGGCGGTTTGTTGGGTGTGCGCGATGATGAAAGCCACCGGGCTGCCATGGAAGATCATGGTATCGATCCCATCGATCTGGTGGTGATCAATCTTTATCCCTTTGAAAACACAGTCGCCAAAAATGCGCCTTTCGCAGAGTGCATCGAAAATATCGATATTGGCGGTCCGGCCATGATTCGTTCTGCTGCGAAAAACCATGCGTTTGTCACGGTGGTCACCGATGTCAGCGATTATGATGCGCTGCTTGAAGAATTGTCTGAACAGGAAGGCGGCACCACTTTGGGATTGCGTCGGCGGTTGGCGGCGCGGGCCTATGCGCGCACGGCGGCTTATGATGGCGCGATTTCAAGCTGGTTTTCCCGGCAATTGGATGATCCGTTTCCGGCCCGCAAAACCTTGTCTGCCAGCCGCGATGCGGTGTTGCGCTATGGCGAAAACCCGCATCAAAAGGCCGCCCTTTATAAAGATCCTTTGCAGCCGCGAATCGGCGTGACCACGGCACAGCAGCTTCAGGGGAAGGCGCTTAGCTATAACAATATCAACGACACCGATGCGGCCTTTGAACTGGTGGCGGAACTGGATCGGGATCAGCCGGCGGTGGCCATTATCAAACATGCCAATCCTTGCGGCGTGGCCTATGGCGAAACGCTTTGTGATGCTTATGAAAAAGCACTGGCTTGTGATGCGGTGAGCGCCTTTGGCGGTATTGTGGCGCTGAACCGTTCATTGGATGGCGAAACGGCCCGGAACATTGCCAAAATCTTCACCGAAGTGGTGATAGCCCCCGACGCGGATGAAGAGGCCCGTGCGATCATGGCCGCCAAAAAGAATTTGCGGTTGTTGATCACCAATGGCCTGCCCGATCCCGCCCAAACACTGATGACATGGCGGCAGGTAGCGGGGGGCTTTTTGCTGCAAGACCGGGATACTGGCCATATCACCGCTGATGATTTGAAGATCGTCAGCAAGCGCGCCCCCAGCGATGCAGAAATCCGCGATATGGTGTTTGCCTTCACCGTGGCCAAGCATGTGAAATCCAATGCCATTGTATATGCGCGCCATGGCATGACGGTGGGCATTGGCGCCGGTCAAATGAACCGCCGCGATTCCAGCCGTATTGCCGCCTTGCGCGCCGGAGAAGCGGCGCAAGCCGCCGGTGAAGCGCAGTCCTTTGCTTTCGGGTCGGTGGTGGCATCCGATGCCTTTTTCCCCTTTGCCGACGGGCTGCTGGCCGCCGCAGATGCAGGGGCCACGGCGGTGATCCAGCCCGGCGGTTCCATGCGGGATGAAGAGGTGATCGCGGCTGCGGACAAGGCCGGATTGGCCATGGTGTTCACCGGTATGCGCCATTTTCGGCATTAAGCGGGCTTTTTCCCCGCGGCGTGCTTTTTGATCGTCATTCCCGGGCTTGACCCGGGAATCCAGATCTTTTTTGTAACGCCCTGCAGTGTGGCTTGACTGGATCCCCGGATCACGTCCGGGGATGACGGTTTTTGATCTGGCGGCAGTTCGCTGGCGCTTCGATTATCCAACATTCAAAGGATTGGCTCGTCCAGTTGATGGCGGCCATGGGGGTCTTCGATCTCCAGCACCCAAAGATCACGGTCGCGGGCAAGGCGCTTTTCGATCATCTCCTCAACATGGCGGTCGTCCACCGGCTGTGGTCCGGTGCTTTTTATCCATGCCCGCCCGCCATCCATGGCCATGGTCGGCTCCAAAAGCTGTGATCCGCGGTTGAAGCCGTTGATTTTCAACAAGATACCGCCTGCATCCACATCTCCGCGATGGCGTAAGAACGCCTCCAGATCCAAAGCCTGACAGCGGCGGATATGGGCTTTGATCCAAAGCTCCGATTTCAATCGTGGAGAAAACATGCGGCGGTCCGATGGTGGGGCATAAGCTGTTTCGTGATATGAAAGGCATTATGGCCTTGGTTCAACCCATCATTTTATGGTTCCGGCAAGATTTGCGTCTGTCGGATCATGTGGCGCTGATGACAGCGGTACATGAAAAGGCCCCGATTCTGCCGGTTTTCATTCTGGATGATCGGCTGGAGGTCAAAGGCTCCTGGGCGATGGGGGCGGCCAGCCGCTGGTGGCTGCATCATAGTCTCAAGACATTGGATCACAGCCTGCGTCGCTTGGGCAGCCGTCTTGTTCTCCGCAAGGGCTGCGCCAAGACTATTCTTATAGAGCTGTGCAATTCTTTTGGGGCGCAAGCGGTTTTTGCCAGCCATATGATCGAGCCAGAGGCGCAAAAGCGCGATAAATGCGTGGCGGATGCGCTGGCTGTGCCAATGCGTTTGTTTGAGGGGGCCTGTCTTTATCCGCCGGGGGAGATCCGCACTCGACAAGGCGGGATCTATCAGGTGTTTACGCCTTTCTGGAAGGCCATATTGGCGCGGCCCGATCCGCCCGCGCCGCTGGCATCGCCCGACCATCTGTTTGTCCCGAAGGTCTGGCCGGAAAGTGCGGCTCTGGATGATCTGGCCCTTTTGCCGCGCCATGATTGGGCTTCAGGGCTGGATGCGCATTGGGATGTGGGGGAAAAGGCCGCCCATAAGCGCTTGGCGGCGTTTTTGGAAGACGACATTTCGGCCTATATCCAGGCACGGGATCGACCGGATCGGGCGGGAACGTCGGGTTTGTCCCCGCATGTGCATTTTGGCGAGATCAGCCCCCGACAGCTATGGCACCGGGCACAGGCGGCGTGCTTCAGGATGGATGCAGCGAAAGAGGGCGCACAGGCCTTTTTGCGTCAGGTGGCATGGCGTGAATTTGCCTATCATCTTTTGGCTCATATCCCCGGCCTGCCTGAAAGCCCCATGCGCCCTGCTTTTGCGACATTTCCTTGGGAAAAGAACGAGACAGGGTTGCGGGCCTGGCAGCGCGGCCAAACCGGCTATCCCATTGTGGATGCGGGGATGCGGCAATTATGGCAAACTGGGACAATGCATAATCGGGTGCGGATGATCGTGGCCAGTTTTCTGGTGAAAGATTTGATGATCCACTGGCATGCGGGGGCCCGGTGGTTCTGGGATACATTGGTGGATGCGGATTTGGCCAATAACAGCATGGGCTGGCAGTGGGTGGCAGGCTGTGGCCCCGATGCGGCGCCGTTCTTCCGCATTTTCAACCCCGTCAGCCAAGGCCAGACCCATGATCCTCAAGCCGCGTATATCCGCCACTATGTGCCGGAAATAGCCGCGCTTCCGGCGCGTTATATTTACCAGCCATGGACCGCACCGGCCTCTGTTCTGGACAAAGCCGGGATCCTATTGGGGACACATTATCCTTTTCCCATTGTTGATCACCAAAAGGCGCGCCAGCGGGCTTTGCAGGGGTATAAGGAGATGAAAAAAACCATGTGATCAAGGTGCTTTGAGAAGTGTCGGACTACGCGTAAACTCATGTCTTTCGGGGGTATGTTGCTGGGGAGCGATGATGGAAGATCATGGAAAACGGGCCTTACAGGTCACGCAGGCCGGGATGTCGCCTGTGGATTGGCTGATGGCGCGGTTGGGCGGCTCCAGGGCGCTGTTTGCCTTGGGGCGTGGGCGGTTGAAAATTGGCTCGGCCTTGCTGCGTTTGCCCGATGGAAACCAGCATTATTTCAAGGGCACCCGGGATGGGCCCCATGCGGAATTCGATGTAAAGCGCTGGCGGGCTTTGGGCCGTATGGCCCGCGGCGGGGCGCTTGGTTTTGCCCGCTCTTATATGGATGGTGATTGGGACACGCCGGATCTGGCGCAGGTCTGCGCTTTGGGCTCGGCCAACCGGCACAGTATGGCGCAGGGGTTGCGCGGTTCAGCCTTGATGCGCGGGGTGGATCGGTTGCGCCATGTCTTGCGGGCCAATACCAAAGGGCAGGCGCGAAAGAATATCGCGTTCCATTATGATCTGGGCAACGGCTTTTATAGCCCGTGGCTGGACGAGACCATGACCTATTCGTCTGCTTTATTCGCCCCCGGGGATCAAGGGCTGGAAACGGCCCAATTGCGGAAATATCGCAGGCTTCTGGATGTTTTGCAGGTCAAACCCGGCGATCATATTCTGGAAATCGGTTCGGGCTGGGGGGGCTTTGCCGAAGTGGCCGCCGCCGAACGGGGATGCCGCGTTACTGGCCTTACCCTAAGCCGCGAACAGCTTGATTATGCCAGCGGGCGTATGGCGCGGCAGGGGCTTTCCGATAAAGTGCAATTCGCCTTGCGCGATTATCGCGATGAAACCGGCCGCTATGATCATGTGGTGTCCATCGAAATGTTCGAAGCGGTGGGGGAAGCCTATTGGCCGGTCTATTTCGACACATTGCGGCGGGTGCTAAAGCCCGGTGGCCGGGCCGGGCTGCAGATCATCACCATTGATGAAGGGCTGTTCCCCGCTTATCGGAAAAGCGCCGATTTCATCCAGACATATATCTTCCCCGGCGGCATGTTGCCCACCATTGCCGCTTTGCAAAAACATACAGCGAAAGCCGGGCTTGGCTGGTGCGATATGCGCAGCTTTGCCGATAGCTATGCACAAACCCTGTCCCTATGGCGCACGCGCTTTAATGCAGCGTTTGAAGCGGGGGCCTTGCCGCATGGCTTTGACGATGTGTTTCGCAGGCTATGGAATTTTTATCTGCCTATTGCGAAGGGGGATTTCGCGGCGGCAGCATTGATGTGGTGCAGCTTGCTTTGGTGCGGGATTAGAGCCCGGAGGGCCGGGCTCTAATAGGTTTTGATTAGATAAGAGCCATGCTTACCGGCTTGCCAGATCGTCCACGGCGTGCATCAGGCGCGCCAGATCGTCAGGCGTGCTGAGCCGATGATCGCCGGATTTGGAAAGGCACAGATTGAGATCGTCGCTTTGTAGCATGTCCATCAGGGTCAAGGCGTGGCCCATGGGTACATCTTCATCCTTGCATCCTTGCAAGATCCGCACCGGGGCGGTGACGGGAATGGGCTTGTCCAGTAGCAGATGGTTGCGACCATCCTCGATCAAGGCGCGGGTGATGATATAGGGGTCGTCGGAATAGTCGCTGGGTTGTTCGTAAAACCCTGTGTCCATGATCTGCTGTTTGACAGCATCGGAAAATCCGTCCCACATCAGCCTTTCGGTGAAATCCGGCGCGGGGGCGATCAGGACCAGTCCATGCAGGCGCTGGGGACGGGCCAAAGCCACCAGCAAAGCCAGCCATCCCCCCATGGAGCTGCCCACCAGAATTTGCGGCCCATCGGTCAGTTGATCGATCACGGCCAGACTGTCTTTCAGCCATGCGCCGATGGTGCCATCGACAAACCGGCCCGAAGAAGCCCCATGCCCCATATAATCGAATCGTATGAAGGATCGGTCGGCTTTTGCGCAATGAGCCTCCAAAGCCAGAGCCTTGGTGCCGGTCATATCGGATTTGAATCCGCCGAGAAACACCACGCCGGGGCTTTGTCCCTTGCTTTGCGCATAGGCAAGCTGGACGCCATGGGGTGTGTCGAGTATGGATGGCGCTGTCACAGATCCTCCTTCATCAGTTATAAACGGGACGTGCATATGTCCGAATATTCGTCGTCACGCGACCTTATCATTCGGCCATTGTCGAAGGAACTGGCGGATGCCTCGGTCTTGCAGGTGATCGATAATCTTGAGCCCCATGGCCTCGCCCGTTCGGCGGTGGATGTGGCCAAGGCTTTGGCGGCGCGCGGGGCGACATCGCTGATTGTTTCGTCGGGCGGTGCTTTGGTGCCGGAAGCGCGAATCGCCGGGGCCGATCATATCAATCTGATGCCGCCGGCGCCCAATCCTTTGAAAATGCGGCTGATGCAACGCCAAATCGCGCGACTGATCCAAAAGCATAAGGTGGATATCGTTCATGTGCGAAGCGCCGGATTTGCGTGGCCGGCGCTGCGGGCGGCCAAAGCGGCCGGCTGTGCCAGCATCAGCACGGTCAGTGATGTATCGGCAGAAACGGGCGGCTTTTTTACGCGGCGCTATGAGCGGGCGTTTACCGGTGCCGATCATATCATCGCCATTTCCGATTTTATTGCCGAAAAGGTGCGGACCTTGCGGGCCGTCCCCACAGAGCGGTTGTCGGTGATTCATCGCGGCATCGATCTGGCGCGCTTTAATCCGGCGGCGATCAAGGCCCAAAGGCTGATCGCTTTGGCCCGGCGATATGCCTTGCCTGATGACCGCGCCATTATTCTGGCGGCGGGCAGTATCACGGCGCGCAATGGCTTTGACCATCTGATCGAGGCCATTGCCAAGATGGACCGTGACGATGTGTTTTGCCTGATTCTTGGCGACGAGGCAGGCGATCCGCAGGCGGGCCGGGCTCTGGAGTCGCTGATCGAGGCGCGCGGACTGGGCGGCAAGGTGCGGCTGGGCGGTCACTGCGATGATATGCCCGCCGCCTATATGCTGGCGGATGTGGTGGCGGCCCCGACCATTGAACCGGAAGCCTTCGGACGGGTTTGTGTGGAAGCGCAGGCCATGGGGCGTCCGGTGGTGGCTTGTCGCCATGGCGGGGCGCGGGAAACCGTGCTGGATGGGGAAACCGGTTGGCTGGTGCCGCCCGGCGATGATGCGGCTTTGGCTCAGGCCCTTATGCAGGCGGTTCAGCTTGATGCGGCCGCTCGGCGCACCATAGCCATGAAAACGCGCAGCCGCATTGTCACCAGCTTTGGGCGGGAACGCATGTGCGAGCAGGTGTTGGCCCGTTATAGCCTTTTGCTTGCGCCGCACGGGGATTGAACGCCGCGAACGCCTTGCGTGGGCCGGTGAACTGGCATACATAAGCGTGCCATATGAAAGCGTGCGAAAAACTGTGCCTGTGCGCAGGCATTGACCGATAGAAAGTGTGATCGAAGCCTGTGTCGGCTTTGATGAACCGGAATGAGAGTGATGGACGAACATGCCGCGATGCCAGAAGGGGCCGATCAGATGTCTGTGACGCTGACCCTGCCCGATAACAGCCAACGCCATTTCGATGGCCCTGTGACCGGTGCGGATCTGGCCGCCGATATTGGCCCGGGGCTTGCCAAAGCGGCCATGGCCGTGCGGGTGGATGGGCAATTGCGTGATCTGGATGTGCCGATCACGGCAGATGCCCATGTGGCCTTGATAACGGCGCGGGATGAAGAAGAAGCGCTGGAGCTGATAAGGCACGATACGGCCCATGTGCTGGCCGAAGCGGTGCAGGAATTGTTCCCCGATACGCAAGTGACCATCGGCCCCGTGATCAAGGACGGGTTCTTTTATGATTTCGCCCGCGACAAGCCTTTCACCACCGAAGAGCTGGAGGTGATCGAGGCGCGGATGCATGAAATCGTTGCCCGCAACGAGCCGATTCGCCGTGAAGTGTGGGATCGGGATCAGGCCATTGCCCATTTTCGCTCTATCGGTGAAAAATATAAAGCGGAAATCATCGAGGATCTGCCGCAAGGCGAAGAAGTCTCGGTCTATCGTCATGGGGATAATTGGCTGGATCTGTGTCGGGGTCCGCATTTGCCCTCATCGGGCCGCATTGGCGGCGCGTTCAAGCTGATGAAAGTGGCCGGGGCTTATTGGCGCGGCGATCATCGCAATGAAATGCTGACCCGTATTTACGGCACCGCCTGGCGCGATAAAAAAGAACTGAAAGCCTATCTCCATCGGTTGGAGGAAGCGGAAAAGCGCGACCATCGCCGCTTGGGAAAGGGCATGCAGCTTTTTCACTTTCAAGAAGAAGCGGCGGGCATGGCCTTTTGGCATCCCAAGGGCTGGGCGGTCTATCGTGCTTTGGAAGATTATATCCGGCGTAAGCTGGATAAGGCGGGCTATAAGGAAATCAAGACCCCGCAGATCGTTGACCGGTCTTTGTGGGAAAAGTCCGGCCATTGGGACAAATTCGCCGAGCATATGTATGCGCTGACCTCGGAAGAGCGTGATCTGGCGGTGAAGCCGATGAACTGTCCGTGCCATGTGCAGGTGTTCAACCAGCATTTGCACAGCTACCGCGATCTGCCGTTGCGCCTGTCGGAATTTGGCTCTTGCCATCGCTATGAACCATCGGGGGCGATGCACGGCCTGATGCGGGTGCGGGCCTTCACTCAGGATGACGCCCATATTTTCTGCACCGAAGATCAGATTCGCTCGGAAAGCGAGGCATTTTCCGCTTTGCTGTTCGAGGTTTATAAAGATCTCGGCTTTGAGCAGGTGCGGGTGAAATTTTCCGATCGGCCCGATGTGCGGGCGGGTGATGATGCCACTTGGGACCGGGCGGAAGCGGCGTTGAAAGATGCCACGGAAGCCATGGGGCTTGAGGTGGAGTTGAACCCCGGGGAAGGCGCCTTTTATGGTCCGAAACTGGAGTTTGTGCTGACCGATGCCATTGGCCGCGATTGGCAATGCGGCACCTTGCAAGTGGATTTCGTACTGCCCGAGCGTTTGGATGCGTCTTATGTGGGGGAAGATGGCAGCCGGCATCGTCCGGTGATGCTGCATCGCGCCATTTTTGGTTCGTTCGAGCGGTTTATCGGCATTCTGATCGAACATTATGCCGGACGCTTCCCGCTATGGCTGGCGCCGGTGCAGGTGGTGGTGGCCACCATTACGTCTGATGCCGATGCCTATGCGCAGCAAGTGCTTGAACGCTTGAAAGCGGCCGGGTTGCGCGCCGAGCTTGATGTGCGGAACGAAAAAATTAATTATAAGGTGCGGGAGCACAGTGTGGCGAAAGTGCCGGTGCTTTTGGTGGTCGGCAAGCGTGAAGCCGAAGAGCAAAAGCTGTCGGTGCGCCGGTTGGGATCGCAAGATCAGACCACCGAAACGCTGGATGATGCGATTGCTTCACTGGTCGAGCAAGCACGCATGCCTTAAAAGGCAATCGCATATGCGGCTGTTATGCGCTGGCCACTCGCCAAATGAGGGTTCACGTATTATAGTCGTTTGAACGAAGAATTTGTGATGATTGGGCATGAGGCCCATCGCTTAAAGCTGCGAGGAGGAAAGCTCATACGTAAAGGTCGTCTTGTCGGTCCGCCGCCGAAACCAACAGGCCCGCGGATCAACGAACGTATCAAGGTGCCGCAAGTGCGCCTGATCGGACCCGATGGAGACAATCATGGTGTTGTCGATATCGACACTGCCTTGCAGGTTGCCCGGCAGGTAGGGCTGGATCTCGTCGAGATTTCGCCCAATGCCGACCCGCCTGTGTGCAAGGTTCTGGATTTCGGAAAATATAAATACGAAGCCCAGAAAAAGGCGAATGCCGCCAAAAAGAAACAAAAGACCCAGGACATCAAAGAGATCAAGATGCGTCCGGGGATCGATGTTCATGATTATCAGACAAAAATGAAGGCCATGAACAAGTTTCTGGATGCTGGCGACAAAGTAAAGGTCACCTTAAGATTCCGCGGCCGCGAAATGGCGCATCAGGATTTGGGAATGGACGTTTTGAAGCGCGTTCAGGCTGATATTGCGGAGATTGCAAAGGTTGAAGCACATCCCCGAATGGAAGGCCGCCAAATGACGATGGTGGTTGCTCCCAAATAACGGTACGGCGGAAAACGGGTTTGCAAGCGGACTTTGTTGTGAAAAGGCCGTTTTCCGTGTTGTGCCACCTTCGCATTGTGTGCCGCCTGTGGATTTTCGGGTTGGCCCTGATTCTCGGATTGGCTGAAGGGCCGATCGGGGCCACGCCCGGTTTGGCGCAAGCACCAAATAGTCTGGCGCAATCGGCTTTTGATGAAGGCCGGTGGCGTGATGCCGTGCGTCTGGGTGCCATGCCCCAAGATCCGCTTGGGATGGCCATTGCTGCCCAGGCCGAGCTGATGTCTTATGCCTATAGCGATGATCTGGCCGCCCAAAGCGCGGCTGTTGATCGGGCCGTTTTTCTGGCGGATGCGGCAAAGGTCCTTGCTCCCCACGATCCATTTGTGTTGCTGCAAGGGGCGGCGGCTTATGGATTTCGGGCGCAACTCAACCGAAGCAGAAGGGATGCCCATATGGCCCGTCAACTGATCGACGCGGCCTTATGGCAGGCGCCGGATAATGCTTATGCGCAGGCCGCTCTTGGGTTTTGGCACGGGCGTACTGTGCTTGGGGCCGGATCATTTGCGGCACGGATGGTCTTTGACGCCCGGCGGTCATCGGCCATAGAGGCCTTTGAAAAGGCTTTGGCGCTGGATCCGGACAATCTGGTCATTCGGTCCGGCTATGCCCAGCTTTTGGTGCGCTTTGGAAAAAACGCGCATCGCTCAGCGGCTCTTGGCCATCTTCGGTGGGTGGTGGCGGCCTCTGCGCGGACGGCGCTGGAGCGACATATGCAAGAAAATGCGCAACTTTTGCTGGCGGCGCAGGACGCCGGTGCGGACCCGAAAGCGTTGAAGCAATTGGCGGATGACTTGGCACCCTTTTCGGATTCGTCTGCAAAGGAGGGATGAAGGGCTAAAACTATGGCCGATCTGGCATGGGGAACCAGACCGGCCATTTTGCACGCTTCATGCTTGTGACCGCTTGGGGAGCGAAGGAAAAAGCTTCGGGGGTCAGGAAGAAGCCTTCGCCTTTTGCAACCTTTGGACGGTCATTCTTACTATTACAAGGTTCATGCCAGTTTCGGATTCGCAGAAAACTGCGGTTTTTGCGTTTTAGATGTGTTTCAATTTGCATATCCGAACGATTTCGCAATGCAATTAGCAAAAGTGGCCTGGCGCTGCGGGGTGTTTGCCGTCTGCTTTTTGTGCGCTATAGCTCGGTATCCATCACGCTGAAGGATTGACGGAATGAAATCCATTTCCCTGTCTCAGATTATTGGCCTGATCATCGCCAGCCTTGTGGTGGGCTTTATTTTAAAAGCCATCGATATGTCGCCCATGGATTTTTGGAAGGTTCTATGGGAGCGTATTTCGAAATTGGCTTTATGGGCATGGAACGGGCTGGATGGCTTGGCGCTTTATGTGCTGATGGGGGCGGCCATCGTTATTCCCATTTATGTGTTGATGCGGGTGATGAAAAAAGGGCGCGGCTAGCGCCGTCCGGCCTGATGGGACTTTGAGAAAACAGAGCGCCCGGATCCAGACCGTCTCTTGATAATGCACCTATAAAGAAAAGACCGATCCGGGATGGGGTCCGGATCGGTCAGTATGGTGCACGCTTCGTACATGTTGCTCTGGAACTTGTCAGACCCTCCTGGGGGTCGAGGTCTGGTGGGTCTGACAAGACCATAACGCAACAGATATATCCAAAGAAGCAAATGCCGTGCCAGTTTTGGAAATGGGGGGTTTGCTCGGATTTCTATTCGTTTCTGTGGAATTGTTTTCATAATTCTCATATTTCTTCGCAAAATGCGTTGCAAAATGCAAAATTATGGCCTTATGAAATTTTAAGACCTTTGTGCAATTCTCTTCCCATGTTCATCATGTGCCGCATCTTTCTGCTAAGTCTTTTGCTTTGGGCCCTGAGCACCGTTTCTGCCGGAGCGGAGGATAAAAAGGCTGCGGATGACGCGCCCATTTATATTCAGTTCGCCCCCATTTCCGTGCCTTTGATGCAAGGCGGTTATGTGCAGGGCAGTTTTCATATTCGTCTGGAACTGGCGGTCACATCGGAAAAAAACAAAGAGGCCGTTGACCGCATGGTGCCGCGCCTTGAAAGCGCGTATCTGATGTCCTTGGTGGATTTGTCGCGCTATGTCATCCGGGCGGATGAACCGGCGGATCTGGCCAGCATTGGCGCGGTTCTTCAACAAAGCACCAATGATATTTTGGGTCCGGAAAAAGCACGGGTCCTGATCTCGGAAGCTGCCGTCCGGCGCTGAGCACGCGCTTTAAGGCGCGCTCTTTTCTCCATGTAGTTTGGCAATATTTGTCGATTGTTGACTCATTCTTGATATAAATCAACTTTCTGTGAGCGCTGTGGTTCTAAAGGAGGGGCGTCTTCTACGGCGTGAAAGGAAAGCCCCATGAAAAAGACCAGTCGCACAATCGACCGCATCCTTCCCGCAGCATGTGTTGCCATGAGCGTGCTCGCGCCGGTTCATGCATTGGCGCAGGACAGTTTTGTCTCCGCCGGTGATTTTATCGTGCGTGGCCGCGTCATTGTAGTAGAGCCGGACGAAGGGTCCACCATCACCCCTATCGGTGGCAAGGTGGGCATTGACAAGGCGGTGATGCCGGAAGTGGATTTCAGTTATTTCATCACCGACAATATTGCGGTGGAATTGATTGCAGCGGTCTCTCCCCATAATCCGAAAGCCACAGGAACCGCTTTGGGAGATATGAAGATTGGCGACCTGCTGTTGCTGCCCCCCACCTTGACCTTGCAATATCATTTGCCGGTCAGCAAAAATCTCAAACCCTATGTGGGGGCGGGCGTGAACTACACCATGTTCATTCGTGAAAAAGCGGATGGCGGCATCGTGACCGATCTGAATGCCAAGGATAGCTTTGGCGTCGCCCTGCAAGCGGGGCGGATTACCGGATCAAAGGGCCGTGGATGCTTAATGTTGATATGAAAAAATTGTTCCTGGATACCAAGGTAACGGTCAATGGCGGCGCTGTGACGGCCGATGTGGATATCGATCCTTGGATTTTCGGTGTCGGCGTTGGCTATAAATTCTAGGGCTGCCTGCGATAAAACGGGCCGCAAAGCCGATTGATTTCGGAGTTGCGGCCCGTTTTCAGTTAACCGTGAAGTTTCGCGGCGATTTTGGCCACATGCGCTCCTTGGCCGCGGGCAATGGCCAGTTCGGTTTTTGTCGGGGTGCGGGAGCCATCGGCACCGGCAATGGTGGCGGCCCCATAAGGTGATCCACCACGCACTTCGTCCAAAGTGGTCAGTTCCGGGATCGTGGCATAGGGTGCGCCCACCAGCACCATGCATGATGGGCAAGGGTGAGCCATGTGCTGATGATGGTGCTTTCATTGCCGCCACCGGTTCCGGTAGAGGTGAAGACACTACCCACCTTGCCGGCCAGAGCGCCTTTTACCCACAATCCACCGGTTTGGTCGAAGAATGTGCGCATTTGACTTGCCATATTGCCAAAACGGGTCGGCGTGCCGATGATAATGGCGTCATAATCGCCCAGCTCTGCAGGAGTGGCTTCGGGGGCCTTCTGATCGAGCTTGGCGCCGGCTTTTTCTGCTACTTCTGGTGGCATGGTTTCCGGAACGCGTTTGATGACGACATCAACGCCGTCAACACGGCGCGCCCCTTCGGCAATGGCGTGGGCCATGGTTTCGATATGGCCGTACATGCTGTAATATAAGACAAGAATTCTGGTCATTGTGGTTGCTCGCTCATTTGGGTGCCTACCATGGAGAATAAGCGTTTTTATCGTCGAAACCAGACAGATCCTCGCCTACAAACTGTTTCTTTTATGGAAACGACAGCCCTATAGGCTGCGTACCACATCACAAACACCCCGCATCAATTGGTCGAGGGATTTTGGGTCGATGGTCAGCGCCGGGGTCAGATAAATTACCGACCCCAAAGGACGCACCCATAGCCCGCGCGCCAGAAACGCATCCCGCAAGCGCGGAATATCAGGAGCTTGCTTCAGCTCCACCACGCCAATCGTCCCTAAGACCCGCACATCGGCGCAAGCCGCAGCAGAGCGGCATGGCTCCAGCCCTGCTGTCATTTGCTGTGCAATGGCGCGGGCTTGGCCCAGCCTGTCTTCGCGTTCAAACAAATCAAGCGATGCATTGGCGGCGGCGCAGCCCAAAGCATGGGCCATATAGGTGGGGCCATGCATCAGGGCATGATCGGGGTCGTCGCTATGGAAGGCTTCGTAAACGGGGCGGCGGGCAATGGCCGCCGATAAAGGCAAGGTGCCGCCGGTAAGGGCTTTGGAAAGGGTGATGATATCGGGCACCAGATCCGCTTTCTGGCAGGCAAACATATGGCCGGTGCGGCCAAATCCGGTGAAAATCTCGTCAAGAATCAATAAGATGTCGTGTTTCTTTGCAAGGCGGGACAGAGCGCGCAGCGTTTCGGCGCTATGAAAACGCATACCGCCCGCCCCTTGCACCAAGGGTTCGACGATGATGGCCGCAAGGTCGCTTTTATGCTGCGCCAACAGACGGTCCAGCGCCGCCAGTTTGTCGGGGTTTTCGGGCAATTCGCCCATGATATGCTGCGCCAGAATACCGCGGAAATGCCGGTGCATCCCTTCATCGGGATCGCAAATGGCCATGGTGCCAAGGGTATCGCCATGATAGCCGTGGCGGAAAAACAAAAAGCGGTGCCGTCGCTGGCCTTGATTGATCCAGTATTGCGCCGCCATTTTCATGGCCACTTCCACCGCCACAGAGCCGGATTCCGCAAAGAACACCCGATCCAGATCGCCGGGCAGATGGTGGGCCAATCGTTGCGCCAATATGGCCGCCGGTTCGTGCATCAAGCCGCCGAACATCACATGGGGCATGCGTTCAAGCTGGTTTTTGATGGCGGCCAGAATATGGGGATGGTTATAGCCGTGGGCGGCGGTCCACCAACTGGCGATGCCATCGATCAGACAGCGCCCATCGTTTAAATGGATCGAGGTTTTTTCCGTATGGGAAACGGCAAGCGGCGGCTGTGCGGTTTTCATTTGGGTATAGGGAAACCACAAATGCCGCACACCGGGATCATACCAGATGGGAGCGTCGGTCAAGGGAGATGTCATGGGCGGCCCTTTTTGAAGATGGACCGCAGCCATACCATAGCGTCGGGGGTCTGGTGAAACCCGATCTTGGGGCAGGACTGTCCGGCTAATGAATAGAAACGCCCTGAGGCACAGGAGAGCTTTTCAGGCGCGCCAGAATATGTTCGTGAATGTTCAGCACATATCAAAGCCATTGGCATCGTCCAGCGCCCGCATTTTCTTGAGCGCTTCATCGGCATAATAAAGGGCCCGGTCGCCAAAATTGCGCAACAAGGTATCGGCGGCGATTTCGAAATAAGGGGTGGGGTCGAAGTTGGGGGTGACTGGCATGATATGCTCCGGTAAAATACAGTACCAAAGCTTCAGCAAATGCCGGGCCAGTTTTATAAACTTTGTAACCTATTGATATTGTTATATTTATTTATATATTGCAAAAATGGTAGCGGAAAGAAGGCAGGCTTTGCCGATTTCCTTTCAAGACTTGCCGGGCAGATTAAGCCCGGCCAATAGATCCGGCGCATTTTGATAAGGATGGGGGCCATGAAGGCGCGGCAGGGTCAAAACCGGGCAAGGCACCAAGGCTTGTAATGCGGCCTGCGTTTCCAAAAGCGGCACCGGTTCGTCCAATGATTGGCTGATAATCACGGCATGGCTGTAAAGGCCGCGTGCGTGCAGTGCTTCGATGGTGGCAAGGCTGTGGCTGATGGTGCCCAAATAGCTGCCGACCACCAGAATACAGGGGCAGGCCAGATCGGCCATCCAATCGGCCACCAAATAGCGGCCATGAAGGGGAACGAAGGCTCCGCCCACGCCTTCGATCAAGGTGGGACCGGGGGCTTCGATCTGTGTGCGGCAAAAGGTGTTCAGGGCCGGAAGGTCAATTGTACGGCCTTCCTTGGCGGCGGCCATAGGGGGCGCAAGGGGGGCTTGGTAGCGCCATGGCGAAATCCTATGGGCCTGATCGGGCGGTAGCCCTTGGGCGTCTAGCAAGATGGCGGTATCGCTGTCTTTGTCCGCAGGATCATAGCCGGAAATAATCGGTTTCAGCGCGGTCACCTTTTGGCCCGCATGGCGCAATTGATGGGCAAGGGTGGCTGTGACCACGGTTTTGCCAATGCCGGTGCCGGTGCCGGTGATAAACAATCCTGTCATGGGGCAAGGCCAAGATTTTTGATGCTTTGGCAAAGCCGGTCCACATCTTTTTCCTGATGGGTGGCGGAAAAGGAAAAGCGCAGTCGTGCGGTGTTTTCAGGCACAGTGGGCGGACGGATGGCCACCACCAGAAAACCGGCCTGCTGCAATTTTTCCTGCGCGTCCATGGCCTTTTGCGGGCTGCCGATGATCAGCGGCACCACAGCGCTTTGCGGTGCGGGCAATCCAAGCGTTTGGCAAAAGCGTCGGGCAAGGGACAACGGTCGGGCGCAGCGCTCCGGATCCATGCTGATGATTTCGAGAGAGGCGTGGGCGGCGGCAAGGGCCGAGGGCGGCAGGCCGGTGGTATAGACCAGACTGCGGGCGCGGTTGCGCAACAGATCCACCACCGCATGGGAGCCAGCCACATAGCCGCCATAAGAGCCAAGCGCCTTTGATAAGGTGCCCATCATCAGATCGGGCTGCACCCCTTGGGAAAAGGCGGTGCCATGTCCGTTTCCCAAGACCCCCAAACCATGGGCGTCATCCACCATCAACCAGGCATCATGGGTTTTGGCAAGATTGTGGATGTTCTTCAGCGGAGCCTGATCACCGTCCATGGAAAATACCCCGTCGGTGAGGATCAAGGCATGGCGATGGGCATGGCGGTGACGGGCCAGCAAATGGCCCAGATGCGCCATATCATTATGGGCAAAGCACTGGACCCGGGCGCGGGAAAGCTGCGCTCCGGCAAAAAGGCAGGCATGGGCCAGTTCATCGATGAAGATCACATCCTGAGGGCCGGCGAACACCGGAATGGTGCCGATATTGGCCAGATAGCCCGATCCGAACACCAGAGCCGCTTCGCAGGATTTGAAGGCGGCAAGGCGGGTTTCAAAGGCATCATAAAGCGGATGATTGCCGCTTACCAAGCGCGAGGCACCGGCACTGGCCCCATAGGCTTCCACAGCCTTTGTGGCGGCGCGGATAATGGATGGATGGGTGGAAAGACCCAGATAATCATTGTCGGAAAAGGATAAAAGCGCCGCGCCATCACGCTTGGCCGCCATGCCTGAACGGCGCTCGGTGGGATATAAGCGGCGATGCAGATCGGCCTTTTGCAAAGCGATCAGCTTTTCTTGTGCCATGGTATCAATGCTGCTGGGCTGGTTCATATGGGGGCGATAGCCTGCGTGCGGGGCGCGGTCAACCAAATGACAGGAAAGCGCCGGATTTTGCCACCACGGCCAGCGAAACACCACAGGTCTTGACTTCATGGGATTGGGCGGGCAAGCGTGCGGGGCCTTTTAACGATGGGAATTGTCATGGCCAGCCTTCTCGACCGATCGTCCGCTCCTGATCAAGCCGTTCTGTCCGATGCACCCGATTTTGCGGTGCGCTCTGATTGGTCACGGGAAGAGATCATGGCGTTGTTTGCCCTGCCTTTCAACGATCTGGTGTTTCGGGCGGCACAAACCCATCGCACATATCACGATCCCAACAAGGTTCAGTTGTCGCAGCTTTTATCCATCAAAACCGGCGGCTGTGCCGAAGATTGCGCCTATTGCCCCCAATCGGCAAAATTTGCTGAAGAAACAGGGGTCAAGGCGGAAAAGCTCATGGATGTGGAGCGGGTCCTGAGCGATGCCAAAGCCGCAAAAGAGGGCGGTGCCTCCCGCTATTGCATGGGGGCAGCCTGGACCCGATTGAAAGACCGTGACCTTCCCGCCATCGAAGAGATTGTGCGTGAAGTGAAGGGGCTGGGGCTTGAAACCTGCATGACACTGGGGATGCTGGAACGCCATCAAGCAGAGCGCCTGCGGGCGGCGGGGCTGGATTATTACAACCATAATATCGATACCTCGCCGGAATATTATGGCGAAATCATTACCACCCGCACCTTTGATGAACGTCTGGAAACCCTTGGTTATGTGCGGGATGCCGGGATGAATGTGTGCTGTGGTGGCATTGTGGGGCTGGGGGAAGATGTCTCTGATCGTGCCGGAATGCTGGAGGTATTGGCCCGGATGACCCCGCATCCTGAATCGGTGCCGATCAATATGCTGGTTCAAGTAAAAGGCACCGCCCTTGAAGGCACCAAACCGCTTGATCCCCTGGAGTTTGTTCGCACGATCGCTGTGGCGCGTATTTTGATGCCGAAATCGGCGGTGCGTTTGTCGGCAGGCCGTGAAACCATGAGCGACGAATGTCAGGCTTTGGCCTTTTTGGCAGGGGCCAATTCGATCTTTTATGGTGAAAAGCTTTTGACCACCGACAATCCGGCCCATAACCGCGATAAAGCATTGTTCGACCGTCTGGGGCTTCAGCCCGCTTGATCAGGGCAGGGGCTCAGGGCTCGAAAATGTCTTCGATCCGCAGCCCGAATGTCCCGGCAATCTTGAAGGCCAGTGGCAAAGACGGGTCGTATTTGCCTTTTTCGATGGCGATCACCGTTTGCCGGGAAACCTCCAGCTTTTCCGCCAGGATGGCTTGGCTCCAGCCCTTGGCGGTGCGTAAATCTTTCAAGTGATTGTTCATCGATAGCGCCCGGACACAAAGATTCGCGCCAGCGCATAAACGCCGAACAGGGCGGGCATGATCCAGATGGCGGGCAGGCGCGGCATATCCGGGATGCCTTCGATAAAGCCCCAGGCAAAGCTGCCGCATCCCACCACCAAAACGGAAATCAAAAGCGCTTCAAAGGCCAGCTTGCGCTGAAACTCATCCCAGCTTTTGGCAAAGGCCAGAATCGCGTGCACCACCAGTAATGCGGGAATCATCGGCACCAAGGCCAAAGCAACCAGCGCCAGACGGGGTATTTCAATGCTATTGGCCATCCAATTGGCGCCAAAAACGGCAAGGGTATAAAGCACGAATCCGATGGTGATCCGGCGCTTGTAAAGGCTGAGAGGGGTGCTCATTGATGGCTCTCCAAATATGTAAAGTGTCCTTTACTTAATCCGGAGGCTGCGGCATGTCAAGCAAGCTTTACTTTTTGCCGGACCTCTTTGCCCCGGTGGCGCGGGGATGGGCGTTTTGGAAGGTTTTCAACAACAAGGCAGAGTCCACATCCGCATAAAGCTGGGTGCTTGACAGGGAGGCATGCCCCAGCAGTTCCTGAATGGTGCGCAAATCGCCGCCCGCCCCCAAGAGATGGGTGGCAAAGCTGTGGCGCAAAGCATGGGGCGTGGCGCTTTCGGGCAGGCCCAAAGCAATGCGTGCCTGCCGCATGGCCGCTTGCACCGCCCGTGGCCCCAGCCGCCCCCCGCGCACCCCTAAAAACAGCGGCGCGTCGCCTTTGGGGCTGTAAGGGCACAGGGCCAGATATTGGTCGATGGCGGTGCGTACGATGGGCAAAAGCGGCACCAGTCGTTCCTTGTTGCGCTTGCCTATAACCCGCAGCATATCGCCGTTGTTCAAATCTTTGGCGGCAAGCGACAAGGCTTCGGAAATGCGCAAACCGCCCCCATAAAGCAGCATCAGAACGGCCATATCGCGCGCCGCCACCCACTTCGGGGGCTGTATCACCGATGCTGTCGATCACTTGGCGGGCATTGTCTTCGCTCAAGGGCCGGGGCAGGGAGCGGGGTTGTTTGGGGGTGCGTACCGCCGCCAAGGCTTCGCATCTTATGCCTTTATGGCGGTCAAGAAAGCGGAAGAAAGACCGCACCGCCGATAAAGCCCGCGCCAAGGATCGGGGGCCCAGGCCATCTTTTCGACGCTTTGAAAGAAAGGCGCGGAAATCGGAAACATGTAAGCTGGAAAGATCGGCCGATTTATTCATTTTTCCTTTGTATTCATTTAAAAATTTAAGAAAATGCACAACATCATAAAGATAGGACGAAACCGTATGCGTGGATGCACGCTTTTCAGAAGAAATATAACGCCGCCAATCTTGTAAAATATCTATCACCGATGGATCAAGAAAGGCATTTATGGTTAATTCATCTGTAAGTCTATCTTGCTTATGCACTCTTTACCTGCGATTATTTGAATATTCGGGCGTATTTAAAGAGTTCAAAATTTGGATCAGGACACCAAATCTTCTGTGGTCGAGGGTATCCCCGGGCCGTCTTTTTCACAAGGCAGGCCATCGGGGCAAGCGCTGGACAGCTTTTCCGCGCATTTTCGTAATGGGTGTTGTCGGCAGCTTTTTCGCTATTGGCTCAGTAAGTGTGATGCCCAAAATATTCCTTGTCGGGCTGATATCCAACCGGTTCAAATGAAAAGCCTGCTCTCCAAACTCACTTTGTGGGATTATGTGCCGGAAGAGGAAACCGCGCGTCTGCGTCTTGTGGGAACGGAGCTGGATCATCTCTTGCCGGTAAAACCACAGGGCCAGTTGCTTGCGGATGTGATCCCCGAAGACTGGATGGCAGTGATGCGGACGCAAAGACATGCGTTTTATAAAAAGCGCTGCCCGGTTTATTTCACCCTGTCATTGGCCTCTTTGGGGCGCGCTCATGTGCAGTATGAACTTCTGTGCCTGCCTTTGCGCAAGATTGGGCCGGAGACCGCCATGGGCATTGGCTTGCTTGATCGGCTGGCCTTGCAAAAAGCCGCCTGATCCCGTCGGCTTGATTATGCTTTTCGCCAAAAATCAAAACGGCCCAGGCGGGAAGTGCTCCCGTCTTGGGCCGTTCATGCTTTTTTGTAAGGCTTTTTGCGCCTTATAAAATGCTTTGGCCGGTGGTTTCCCAATCCTTCAAAAAGCCTGCAAGACCTTTATCAGTGAGCGGGTGATTGGCCAACTTGCGAATCACATCGGCGGGCATGGTGGCCACATCGGCGCCAATGCGTGCCGATTCCAGAACATGGACAGGATGGCGGATCGAAGCGACGAGAATTTCCGTATCGAAGCCATAATTGTCATAGATGACGCGGATATCTTCGATGAGATCCATGCCATCAAAGCCCACATCATCATGCCGCCCGACGAAGGGAGAGATGAAGCTGGCTCCGGCTTTGGCGGCAAGCAAAGCCTGATTGGCGGAAAAACACAGAGTGACATTGACCATCACGCCGTCGTTCCTGAGCGCCTTGCAGGTTTTGAGGCCATCCATGGTCAAGGGCACCTTGACGGCTATATTGTCGGCGATGGCGGCCAGTTTGCGGCCTTCTTTCAGCATCGTTTCGAAATCGAGAGCAACGGTTTCGGCGGATACCGGGCCATCGACAATGGCGGCAATTTCCGCCACCACTTCGAGAAAATCGCGGCCGGATTTCTTGATCAGCGACGGGTTGGTGGTCACACCATCCAAAAGGCCGCTTTCATTCAACTCGCGGATATCCTTGACATCGGCAGTATCGACAAAGAACTTCATGATGACTGTGCCTTACGCTATGGGGGATGGGCTTGTGCTATCGCGTTGGTTCGGGAAATGCAAGAAAAGGCGGTGATGGCGTTGGCTTTGATGCGCTGGCCCGCTAGTCTTGATCTGTGAAGAATATGCCCCCTCAAACAGTTTGCCACACATCCGCACCGCACCGCGTCAAGGTGCTGTTGCCCATGCCTTTTGATGCGCCTTTCGATTATGCGGCAGCGGACCCGAAACCTGCACCGGGGACCATTGTTCGGGTGCCCTTGGGAAAGCATCTGCGGGTGGCTGTGCTGTGGGACGATGATGAAAAGCCGGCAGCAGGCAAAAAGCCGGTGGCCGATAAGCGCCTGAAGCCTGTGGACAGTGTTTTGGATGCGCCGCCCATGTCCGGCAAGATGCGGCTCTTCATTGCATGGGTGGCGCATTATACACTATCGCCTTTGGGGGCGGTGTTGCGCATGGCGCTGCCGGCGCAGGTGGTGGATGCAGCAGCCCCCACCCAAACGGTTTGTGTTCTGGCGGGCGATCCGCCTGCAAAGCTGACCAATGCGCGGCGCAAGGTTCTGGACGCGGCGCAACGGCTTGGCCCCAGCACTGTTGCATCCTTGGCCAAAGCTGCAGATGTGAGCGATGGTGTGGTGCGCGGTCTGGTGAAATCCAAAACCCTGATCACCCGCGAGATAAGCCGCGACAAGCCTTATGACCAGCCGGACCCGGACCGCCAAGGACCGGATTTACGCGAGGAACAGCAAATCGCAGCGACACAGCTGCGCGCTGCGGTTCTGAAGCTGCCTTTGCGCCCATTTTGTTAGAAGGGGTGACCGGTTCAGGCAAAACCGAGGTTTATTTTGAAGCGGTGGCCCAAGCCTTGCGCCATGAAGGCGGGCAAGTGCTGGTGATGCTGCCCGAAATTGCCCTGACCAGCCAATGGCTGGACCGGTTCGAGGCGCGATTCGGGGCGCGGCCGGTGGAGTGGCATTCCGATTTAAGCCCGGCCGAACGCCGCCGTGCATGGCATGGGGTGGCGTCTGGCTCGGCGCGTATTGTTGTGGGGGCCCGCTCGGCCTTGTTCTTGCCTTTCCGCGATTTGCGGTTGCTGGTGGTGGATGAAGAACATGACCCCAGCTTCAAGCAAGAAGAGGGCGTGTTATATAATGCCCGCGACATGGCGGTGGTCCGCGCCCGGTTCGAGGCCTGCCCCATTGTTTTAAGCACCGCGACTCCGGCGCTGGAGACACTTCTCAATGCGCGGGACGGGCGCTATGGGCATCTGGTTTTGGCCGCGCGGCATGGAGCCGCACAATTGCCCACCATCAGCGCCATCGATTTGCGCAGCACCCCGCCTGAAACGGGGGATTGGCTGGCCCCGCCTTTGGCCAAGGCCATCTCCCAGACACTGGCCGAAGGGGAGCAGGCGTTGTTGTTCCTCAATCGTCGGGGATATGCACCGCTCACTTTGTGTCGCGCCTGCGGAGTGCGGTTGGAATGTCCGCATTGCACCGCATGGCTGGTGGAGCACCGCTATAAGCGGCAGGTGCAGTGCCATCATTGCGGATTTTCCATGCCCGCAGACCCGGATTGTGCGTCTTGCGGGGGTACGGACTCCATGGTTGCCTGCGGTCCGGGGGTGGAACGGGTGGCCGAAGAAGTGATGCGCCGTTGGCCACAGGCGCGTCTGGATGTCATGACCTCCGACACCATTACAAGCCCTGCAAAAACCCGCGAACTGGTGGCCCGTATCGAGGCGGGGGCGGCGGATATCATTGTCGGCACCCAGATCATCACCAAGGGCTATCATTTTCCCAAGCTGACCTTGGTGGGGGTGGTGGATGCGGATCTGGGCCTGCGGGGCGGTGATTTGCGTGCCGGAGAACGCTGCTGGCAACAAATGGTGCAGGTGGCAGGGCGGGCCGGTCGGGCCGAGCGCGCCGGCCATGTGTTTTTACAGACCTATGATCCCACCCATCCGGTGACCCGCGCCTTGATCGAAGGCGACCGCGAGGCGTTTTTAACCCGTGAAATTGAAGAACGGGAACGGGCCGGAATGCCGCCTTTCGGGCGGTTGGCAGGGGTGATTTTGTCCGGCCCGGATCTGGACGCTGTTTCGGCGGCGGGCAAGGCTTTGGCACGGGCCGCGCCCATGCAGCCGGGGATTTCCGTTTATGGCCCCGCCCCCGCACCCTTGGCCCGTTTACGCGGCCAGCATCGGCATCGCCTGCTGATCCAAACAGCGCGCAAGCAGCCCATCCAGACCATCGTCCAGAATTGGATCAGCCAGGTAAAGCTGCCCTCTTCGGTGCGGCTGCGCATCGATGTGGACCCTTATAGCTTCCTGTAAGACAGGGTCAGTCCCCCAAGGGAACACCTTCACGGCGCGGATCGGCCCCGCTTGATAGGTGCGGCCTTTTCCATCGGCGTCATAATGAACGGTGAACCCATGCAGCCCGGAATTTAGCGTGCGGGCGCGCACTTGGTGGCCAAGGGCGCTCAGGGCTTCGGTTTGCGATGTGATGGGCGTATCGCGCTCGATCTCCAACACACCATTGCGGCCAACCAGATTGGGGGTGGAAATGGCGTCCTGGATCGACATGCCCCAATCCAGAACCCCCAGCACGGTTTTTGTCACATAGCTGATGATGCGGCTACCGCCCGGCGATCCGATGGCCATACGCACCCGGTCTTGATCGTCGAACACAATGGTGGGGGTCATGGAGCTGCGCGGCTTTTTGCCCGGTTCTACCCGATTGGCCACCTTCACGCCCTCCAGCTCTGGTGTGAAGGAAAAATCGGTCAGTTGGTTGTTGAGGATAAACCCGTTGCTCATCAAGAAGCTGCCAAAAGCAATCTGCACGGTGGTGGTAAACGATACCACATTGCCATCATCATCCACCGCAACCATATGGCTGGTGGAGGGAATATCCGGCCCCATATTGGGAGCGAAAACAGCACCATGATCGCGCGGCGGATCACCGGCTTTGGCTTCTCCCATGGATTTTCTGGGATCAATCAAGGCCCGGCGTTTGGCCAGATAGCCGCGGTCGATCAATCCCTTCACCGGAACCGGTACAAAAGCCGGATCGGCAGAAAATACATCCCGGTCCGCATAAGCAAGCTGGCTGGCTTCCGCATAAAGATGGATGGCATCTGTGGACCAAGGGGCAAGTGACGGCAGATCAAAGCCTTCCAAAATGCCCAATATGGCCAGCATGGTGGTGCCGCCCGAAGATGGCGGGCCCATGGAGCACACTTTGTTGGAACGATAAGGCGCACAAACCGGCTCCCGCTTGACCACCTTATAAGCGGCCAGATCTTCAAGGGTCAGCGCACCGGGGGCAAAGGGATTGTTGGCGATCACATCCACCATATCCTTGGCAATATCGCTTCATAAAAGGCGGAAACACCTTGCTGGGCGATCTGGCGCAGGGCTTTGCCATAAGCGGGGTTTTTAAGCATATGGCCTTGCGGCTTGGCCTGCAAATCCTTGGTGAAGAAATACGGTCCGGCGGCTCCCAGATCCTCAAGGCTCAGATTCATTTTACGATAAAGGGCGGCGCGGCTATCCAGCAGATAAAACAGGCGCGGTGAAATGGCGAAGCGTTTTCCGCCAGTTCGATGGCTGGCTCGAACACTGTGGCCCAAGACAGCTTGCCATGGTCTTCATGGGCCTTGGCCAACATGGCCATCACCCCCGGCACGCCCACGGCACGGCCCCCAAGGGCGGCATCCAAAAAGTCCAAGGGGTTGCCATTTTCATCCAGAAACAACGAGTCGTCCACACCCATGGGAGCGGTTTCGCGGCCATCATAGGCCACCAATTCCTGAGTATCCTGATCGAAATGCAGCAAGAACCCGCCGCCGCCAATGCCGGAAGATTGCGGCTCCACAAGGCTGAGCACCGCCTGCATGGCAATGGCGGCATCCACGGCACTGCCCCCGGCACGCAGCATGCGAAGGCCGGCGCGGCTGGCATGGGGATTGGCGGCTATGGCCATATGCTTTTTGGCCTCGACCGGTGCATTTTCCGGCATGTGGGCCTGCGCGGATTGCAGTGGGGCCGCTGTTCCCGCCACCAGAAAACCAAGAGAAACAGCAATGGATTGCAGGATGCGGGCGGGGCGGAGCATGGGCACTGTCCTTTTTCTTCAAACGAAGCTGCACACTATACTGACTGGCGTCTTTATGAAAAGACCGGAAAACAAGGGCAAGGCGCTGTGCCGATAAGGCTGGTGCGGGGCCAAACCGGTTTGGCATTGCCGTTGGATAGAACACACAGTACCGTCCGGCCATGACCGATGAAGCCCTTTATCCCACAGAAAACGACCGAATCACCGATATTGACGGAATTCTGGTCGGCAACAGCCATGATGCCGCTGTGCGCTCTGGCACAACGGTGATTTTGCCCGATCAACCCGTAACGATGGGTGTTGATGTGCGCGGCGGAGCGCCCGGCACCCGCGATACCGATGCCCTGGACCCCACCTGTCTGGTGAACGGCTTTCATGGCCTGGTGCTATCCGGCGGCTCGGTGTTCGGGCTGGGGGCTGTGGATGGGGTTGTGTCCTGGTTGTCGGAACGGGGGCGCGGCTTGTCTTTGGGCGCATGTATCGTGCCGGTGGTGCCCGGAGCGATTCTGTTCGATCTGGCCAATGGGGGCGACAAAAACTGGGGGGCGCTGCCACCTTATCGGGCTTTGGGGATCAAAGCCTGTGAAGCGGCCTCTCGCACAGTAGAAGAAGGAGCCGTCGGCGCGGGATTCGGTGCCTTGGCAGGGGAGTCGCCGGGGCGGCCTTGGCACGGCGGCCTTGCGCTCTGCCAGCGGTTTTCATGTGGGGGCTTTGGTAGCGGTCAATTCCTATGGCCCGCCGATGGACGATCAGTTTGACCGTATTCCCTTGCCCAAGGAAGGGTTGGTGGGGGCGAATACCACCATTGCCGCCATCGCAACGGATCTGGCGTTGGACAAGGCCGGGTGCAAGCGGCTGGCGATCATGGCGCAAGATGGGTTGGCGCGCAGCTTGCGCCCCATTCATACGCCCTATGATGGCGATACGGTCTTTGCGTTATCCACCGGGGCGATTTCGCCGCCCGAGCCTTTTTCCCGCAGCCTGCTTGTGGCCGGTGCCATGGCCGCGGATGCCTTGGCGCGGGCGGTGGGCAAAGCCCTGGCGGCGGCAGGGCGGGCAGAATAACACCGCGTCATGCCGGTGGTTTCTCAGTGCACGGAAACTGGCGACAGTTCATTGGAACGCGCCGCCAGAACCGCTTCTGAAAAGCTGGGAAGATTGGCCAGCTTTGTGCCATCGGCGGCATGAACGGAAAAGGTCTTTTGGCCATTTTTATCAATCACCGGGCGGATATACACCAAATCCGGCGCACCCAGTTCGGCGAATTCTTCGTCGCTGAAACGGTCGTCTTTCAGAAGGATGGTGCGATGAGCCATGTCATCCTCCTTCTTGTGAAACCGTAGAGGGTGCTCCGTCCGTTTTATGATGAACGGTGCGGCGACGGGTTGGTTCGGGTTTAATCTCGATGGTTTTGACAATCCGTTCCGGCTCTGGCCTGATCAGGTCGATATTGAGCAAGCCATTATCAATGGAGGCCCCGGAGACATCCATCCCCTGGGCCAACACGAATTTGCGCTGGAACTGGCGCGCGGCGATGCCGCGATGCAAAAATGTCCGGGTGTCTTCATCGGCTTGGCGACCGCGAATCACAAGCTGATTGTTTTCCACAGTAACGTCGAGATCCTCTGGCGCGAACCCGGCCACGGCCAAGGTGATGCGCAAGGTGCGATCATCCAGATGCTCGATATTATAGGGGGGATAGCCACCATTGCCGCTTTTTGCAGCCATATCCAACATATGTTCGATATGATCAAAACCCAAAAGCAGGGGGCTATTGAAAACCGATAAACGCGACATTCCTCATCCTCCTTGCGAAGCGATCAGACGCAACCGATCCCTGAAGGGCATCGCTGGCGCTTTTTACAAAGGCAAAGCCTCCCCGACTGGGCGGGGCTTTGTTATCGGTTTAATGTGGGGGGCTGACGCGGTTCGATCAAGAGGCGCGTTTATACGGGCCTCTGATCGGTACCGGTTTTCACGAGTCGCTTTCGTCTTCTTTATGGTTCTTTATGGGCTGCAGGCAGGCGGCCTTCCACCGGCTCGGGTGGCCGGATCCAGCATGGCGCACCCGCCGCTTTCAGATCCGCGCAAACCTCGCGGGCTTGTTGCAGATCGCGTAAGGGGCCCGCATTCAGACGATAGAAGAACCCACCCGGTGGTGCTTTGCGCTCGCCAAAATCCACTTCCGAACGGCGCGGCTCCAACGGTTCCAGAATAATACGGTATTTATCCCAGTAATATTTTTGTCCGCGAATCAATTGGTCTTTGGTGCGATATGCGGCCACCTGTACCGACCAGCCTTCCGGCTCGATCAGCGGCGGCAGACCGACAGGTTCTGGCTCAGGAATGGGTTCCGGCTCCGGCTCAGGTTCCGGCTCCGGCTCTGTCACCAACCGCTTGGCAGCGGCTTTTTTGTCGTCGGTTTCATCAAAGACCAGAATGCCTTCATCGGACAGGGTGCGTTCCGGTTCCTGTGCGCCCAGAATCAGCACCTTCACCCGTTCCGAAGGGGGCAGGGCGGCCAATTCCCGGAAGAACAAAAGCGTTTCGGATGCCGATTGGTTGTCCAGATCCACGCGGGCCATTTCACCGGCTTTTTCCATATCGCCTGCAAGCACATAGGCCAGAACCAGATTTTGCCGGTGCTGGGCTTGGGCTTTTGGATCGGCCACCACCTGTTTCAACAGATCGATAGCGGCCTGATGGTCCCCATAAAGTGCATGGCTAAGGGCCAGATTGCTGCGCATATTCACATCATCGCCCCCTTGACGCACGGCAAGGGCATGGGCGGCAAGGGCATCGCTGTGGCGGCCAAGGGCATCCAGCGCCACCGCGCGACCGGACTGGGCCTGCGCCCCGCCACCGGAACGAAGGGCGGCATCAAAATTGTCCAAAGCCATTTGCGGGCGGCCAAAGGCCAGATTCACTTCGCCCAGTCCCAATTGGACCGCTGCCGATGAGCTGTTTTTTCCCGCCGCAAGCAAAAGGGTTTCTTCGGCTTTTGCATATTGTCCTACAGCCGCAAAAGACCGCGCCAGTGCTGCCAGCACATCGGCTTTTTCCTGACCGCCTTCAGACCAGGCTTGCCGGTAAAGTGGAATGGCGGCGGCATGTTGTCCGGCATCGGCCAAGCGCTGTGCCACGGCAAAAAGCGGGGCGTTCGGCTCATCGATGTTCGTGTTGACCCGGGCTTGGCGCTCAACCGGTTGAGAGGTGCAAGCCGATAAGGCGGCAAGGCACAAAACCAAAGCCGATCCGCGCAAGGCCGTGCGTGCGATGCGGGGAAAAGCTGCTTTTCGGGCGATGGGCTGATGGATCACTGTCACCTGATTTTGCCTGACCGTTGTCTTTGCCTGTTGTCCTGTCGCTTTCAGGATTGATGTGCCGATGTTTGAACCTGCTGAGCCAGTGAGCGATTCAGACAAGGGCAGCCGGAAAGCGGTTCCGTATAGTTTCCTAAAAGGTCATCCAATGCCTGCATTAGCAAGTCCTGCGCGGATTTATTTGTGTGCGCGGCCATGAGCTTGAGGCGAAGATGTCTTTCCTTATCAAGACGGAGCGTAAGAGCGATTCGTTTCTTATCCGTTACTTTATCGCCTTGTTCCGTATTTCTTTGTTGTCTTTTTGGGCTTTGTGTTCCCGACAGGGCCTTTGTCGGGGAAGAGGGGGCCGGGGGCATGGGGGCCTGTGCACGGCCAATCCCGTCAAAGGATGAGCGGTCCGCAGCCAAACTGAGACGCTGACGCTGA
This sequence comes from Iodidimonas gelatinilytica, assembly GCF_008579125.1. Lineage (NCBI taxonomy): Bacteria > Pseudomonadati > Pseudomonadota > Alphaproteobacteria > Iodidimonadales > Iodidimonadaceae > Iodidimonas > Iodidimonas gelatinilytica. The sequence goes on from NZ_BKCL01000003.1 coordinate 191,412, forward strand.
AGCGCTGGCGTGGCATCGCCTTTGCTGGCCAGCAGGTTTGCGGTCAATCTTGCTGCTGTTTTCATCACCGGGGGTCCTTTTACAACAATAGCTACAACGCTTTATGCGGCGGGGTTGGGGGCTGATACAGGATAGGAAGCAAGGCGCGTTCATCAGGCGGTCGGGGTGCCTATAGGGTCGCTTTTGCGCCCGAAACTGCGCGATGCGGTGCCATTGGCCAGCGGGCGTGTGCTGGTGCGGCCATTGAAGATGGTGCGGCGGTGGCAGCGCTCCAGCCGATCATGCAAATATGTCCAAAGGGTTTCCACTTCGCGTGCGGATTTGCTTTGGGCATTCACTTCCATCACTGTGCGGCCATCGATCATCGAGGCGGCAAAATCCGTACGCTGATGCATGGTAACGGGGGCAACGGTGCCATGCTGCGAAAGGGCAACAGCCGCATCGGCGGTGATTCGCGCCCGTGGGGTGGCGGCATTCACAACGAACACCAAAGGCTTTCCTGCCCGGTCCACCAGATCCACTGTGGCCCCTGCGGCACGCAGATCATGGGGCGATGGGCGGGTGGGAATCACCACCATATCGCACACGGCCACCACACTTTGGATAGCCATGGTGATGGCGGGCGGGGTGTCGATCACCGCCAGCTTGAAGCCTTGACTCCGCAGATCGTCCAGATCGCTGATCAACCGGGAAATAGAGGTGCGGGCAAAGGCTGGGGCAGGATCGGCCCGTTCATTCCACCAATCGGACAGGGAGCCTTGCGGGTCTGTATCCACCAAAACCACAGGACCGGCCCCGGCACGTTGTGCGGCCACGGCCACATGCCCGCTCAGGGTCGTTTTTCCCGAACCACCTTTTTGAGATGCAAAAGCCATCACACGCATGAGCCAAACCCTTCATCAAATGCCTGAAGTTCAGACCGGTTCCTCGGCCTTTTCACTTCAAATAAAATAAGATAAGCCGTTTAAAGAAGCGTAAAGCGATAGAATAAAGATAAATAAAAACTGATATAACCGGATAAAAATTTCCGAATATTTTTATATTAATATAATTATTGCGGCTGATGTCATGCAGGGACGTGATGTTTGGGAGATAGACCCATCGCCCGCTTTTCGCTAAGCATGCGAGAGGTTTCATCTCTGTTTATAAAGAAGGCCCCAATCCGTGACGAGGACGCCGACTGTGCAAGTGATCGATGCGATGTTAACGACAGGCCAGAGGATGCTGTTAAGGCTGGCTATTCTTGGTATGGCCTTTTGCTCTCAGGTGATTTTGACCGAGGCTGTCTTGGCGCAAGAGACGGGGACATCCTCTGCTTCATCTCAGGATGTTTCTGCTTTGGATATTGGCCGCAGCCTTTATTTCAAAGGGGATTATCAAGGCGCTTATGCGGCATGGCAGCCCTTGGTGGATGCGGGGGATGCCCGTGCACTTTATAATATGTCGACGCTTTATCGGCGGGGGTTGGGCGTGGACGCCGATGCAGAGCGGGCCTTGGCGCTTTTGACGGCCTCGGCAGAAAAAGGCTTTGTGGAGGCGCAATATCTGTTGGCCAGCCAGCAATTCGAAGCCGATATAACAGACGAGGCAGCCCGCCAAGCGGCGGTGCGCTGGTGGTTGGCGGCAGCGCGACAAGGGCATGCCTTGTCGCAATATCGCCTGGGATTGCTCTATTGGAATGGCGATGCGGTGGCTCGGGATCTGGTGCGCGGCCATGCCTGGATGCGTTTGGCTGCAGACCAAGAGATGGAAGAAGCCCAAAAAGCATTGGCCACCATGGACCGTTATATTGATGCGGATCAACGCAGCCAATCGGATCGTTTGGCGGGGCGTTTGGTGGATAGAGAGGCCGTGGCTGAACGGCAGGCTGCCGCTGTGGAATCGGCACCGGCCTCTGCTGCAGTTGCGACTCCCGCTCCCACTCCCACTCCCACTCCCACGCCTGCCCCGGCGTCTGCCCCTGCCCCGTCCCAAGAAAAACCGGCAATGAAAAAGCCAGTTATAGAAAAGCCCGTGGAAGATGTGGCAGCCAAAGAAGAATCGCCAAGAAATGCTCAGGAAGACACACAAACACCATCCCCAACGACAGAGATGGATTTTGCCCAAAGCTGGCGTTTGCAGCTGGTGGCTTTGCGGCAAGAAGCGGATGTGGAGGCGCAATGGCGGCGAATGTTGGCGGATGCTCCCGATCTTCTGGGGGGGCTGGAGCACCGGATCGTTGCGGTAACCATTGCAGAACGGGGCACATTTTATCGTTTGCAAGCCGGGCCTTTTGCTTCGCGGGGGGATGCGGATACCCGCTGTCGGGCGTTGAAGGCGGCGGGCTTGGCCTGTTTTATCTTGTCGCCGGGGCGCTGATACGGAACGATCAGGAAATCCCACAGACATATCCAGAAAGGATGGCCGATGAGCTTTACCGACATCAAGGACGCGACGGCGCGGATCAACCGCTCGGAACTTGCGGTGCCCGGATCGAATCGTCGTTTTTTGGAAAAGGCGGCCCAAGCCAAGGCCGATGTGGTGTTTCTCGATTTGGAAGACTCCGTCTCGCCAGAGTTGAAAGACGAGGCCCGTAAAAATGTCATTGAAGCGCTCAATGATCTGGATTGGGGCGAGAAGACAGTCTCTGTGCGCCTGAATGGCCTTGATACCGCCTGGACCTATCGCGATGTGGTGGATGTGCTGGAACAAACCGGAGAGCGGCTGGATCTGATGATGCTGCCCAAGGTTGGCGTGGCGGCGGATGTCTATGCGCTGGATGTTCTGGTGTCGCAGGTGGAACGGGCGAAAAGCCGCAAAAAGCGCATCGGCTTTGAACTGATTATCGAGTCGGCTTTGGGGCTTGCCAATGCCAATGCCATCGCCGGGGCCAGCCCGCGCAATGAAAGCCTGCATTTTGGTGTTGCGGATTTCGCCGCTTCGGTGAAGGCGGATACCACCCAGATCGGCGGGCCCAATCCGCGCTATGCCGTTCTGACCGATCCTTTGGATGATGCAGGCCATCGGGAGGTGCATTGGGGTGATATGTGGCATTATCCGGTGTGGCAGATGGTGGTGGCGGCGCGGGCCCATGGCTTGCGGCCCATTGATGGCCCGTTCGGTGATTTTTCCGACGAGGCGGGCTTTCGGGCCCATGCGGGCCGCGCCATGGTGCTGGGCTGCGAAGGCAAATGGGCCATTCATCCAGTCAGGTGGCCTTGGCCAATGAGGTGTTCAGCCCCTCTGATGCCGAGGTGGCGAAGGCCCGGAAAATTCTGGAAGCGATGGAAGAGGCGCGGGCGCAGGGGCAAGGGGCTGTGGCGCTGGATGGCAAGCTGATTGATCTGGCCTCCATTCGTCAGGCCGAAGCGATGGTGAAAAAAGCAGAGCAAATTGGCTGAAGCCATGCGACGATCACCAGAATTTGGCGACATTTGTAGACGGCTTTGGCGTCTGTCATGGTATTCTGTGGTGTAAAACAGTCGGCTAGCGCTTGACTTGCCGGGCGGCCTTGCCCACTTTGCCCGACATATAAATGTGGATGGACGCATGATTACGTTTCTCGATTTCGAAAAGCCTATTGCCGAGCTAGAGGGTAAAATACGCGACCTGCGCAAATTGTCCGGTGGCGATGGCAGTATGGATCTCAGCGATGAGGTGGACCGGCTGCAATCCAAGCGCGACCGCTTGTTGGGTGAGGCCTATGCCGGTTTGTCGCCTTGGCAGAAAACACAAGTGGCACGCCATCCCGAACGCCCGCATTTTTCCGATATTGTCGCCCATCTGTTTACCGATTTCACTCCCTTGGCCGGTGATCGCAGCTTTGGCGAAGATCAGGCTTTGATGGGCGGATTGGCCCGTTTCAATGGCCGTTCCGTTCTGGTGATGGGGAATGAAAAGGGAACCGATACGCCCTCGCGCATCAAGCATAATTTCGGCATGTCGCGCCCCGAAGGCTATCGCAAGGCGGTGCGGTTGATGGATCTGGCGGATCGCTTTGGGTTGCCGGTGCTGACCTTTGTGGACACGCCCGGTGCCTATCCCGGCATCGGGGCCGAAGAGCGCGGCCAATCCGAAGCCATTGCCAAATCCACCGAGCGCTGTTTGCGTTTGGGGGTGCCGGTGGTGGCAACATCGTGGGCGAAGGCGGCTCGGGCGGCGCTGTGGCGCTGGCGGCGGGGAATCGGGTGCTGATGTTTGAACATGCCATCTATTCGGTGATTTCACCCGAAGGCTGTGCATCCATCCTGTGGCGCACCTCCGACAAGGCGAAAGATGCGGCAACGGCGCTTAAAATCACCGCCCAGGATCTGGTGAAGCTGGGTGTGGCCGATGGTATTATTCCGGAACCTTTGGGCGGTGCCCATCGCGAGCCGAAACGCGCTCTTGATGCGCTGGGAGAGGCGGTACAAGACGCTCTTTCGGAGATGGATGGCATCCCGGCGGACCGCTTGCGGCAATTGCGTCGGGACCGCTTTCTGGCCATTGGACGGCTCTAGGTCGATCTCGCGGCAGTTTGGCGGATGCTCACGCCTTTGATGGGGCGTGCCCTTCCAGATATTGTGTTGGCATGTGCACGACTCGCGAAAGTGCGGGCTTTGTGAAGCCTGTATCTGCCGAGGACATACTATATATAGTTATCGTGCGAATTTTCTTATCAGCATGTTGACCCATAGCCGCCAATTCCATAGGATTGGCCGGTGTCGTCAGGGATCCCTTGGGGCTGGATTATCCTATGAGATAGGGTCAAACGGTTTGAACAAAAACATGAATTTTGTTTTGTTCGACATTTGTTCTCGTGTGACGCACACTAAAAAGCTCTCGTTCTTTGCCTTGGCAAGGGGATGTGGGGTTGGTCGGGTAAACAGGCTAGATTGAGGATGGACAAGGTGTTTGAGGTCACCCATTTCGAACACCGCGCGGCGGTTTCGGTCGATCGCGCGCGTGATGGCTTGCTGACGGAGTTCGGCAAAGCCACATTGGAAGACCGGTATTTGATGCCCGGAGAATCCTATCAGGATCTGTTTGCCCGCGTTGCCAGTTATTATGGTGATGATGAAGGCCACAGCCAGCGTCTTTACGACTATATCTCCAAGCTGTGGTTCATGCCTGCAACGCCGGTGTTGTCCAATGGCGGCACCCATCGCGGCCTGCCCATTTCCTGCTTCTTGAACGAGGCGGAAGATAGCTTGGGCTCTATCGTTTCGCTTTGGCAGGAAAATGTCTGGCTGGCCTCAAAAGGAGGCGGCATCGGCAGCTATTGGGGCAATTTGCGCTCGATCGGTGAAACCGTGGGCGGCGTGGGCAAGACCAGCGGTATCATTCCTTTTGTGCGGGTGATGGATTCCCTTACCCTGGCCATCAGCCAAGGGTCTTTGCGGCGTGGATCGGCGGCGGTGTATTTGCCGGTGAGCCATCCGGAAATCGAGGAATTCATAGAATTGCGCCGCCCCACCGGTGGCGATCCCAACCGCAAGGCGTTGAATTTGCATCATGGGGTGCAGATCCCCGATGCCTTTATGCGGGCTGTGGAATCCGATGAGCAATGGGCGCTGACCAGCCCCCGCGATGGCCATGTGGTGCGCACCGTTTCGGCCCGATCTTTGTGGATCAGGCTGTTGACCGCCCGCATTGAAACCGGCGAGCCTTATTTGGTATTTTCCGATACGGTCAACCGCGCCATCCCCGAGCATCACAAGCTGGCGGGGCTAACGGTCAAGACCTCCAATTTGTGTTCCGAAATCACCTTGCCCACCGGCCGCGATCATCTGGGTGAAATGCGCACCGCCGTGTGCTGTTTGTCGTCGCTTAATCTGGAACGGTTTTTCGAGTGGCGCAACGAGCCGCAATTCATTCCTGATGTGATGCGGTTTCTTGATAATGTTTTGCAAGATTATATCGACAAGACCGAAGGCGTGGACGGCCATGCCCATGCCCGCTATGCGGCCATGCGCGAGCGTTCCGTGGGGCTTGGCGTGATGGGCTTCCATTCCTTTTTGCAAAGCCAGATGGTTCCTTTTGAATCGGTGCTGGCGAAAAGCTGGAACTTCAAGATTTTCAATCATATCAAGGACGGTGTGGATGCCGCTTCTGCCGCTTTGGCAAAAGAGCGCGGACCGTGCCCCGATGCTGCCGATTATGGCATCATGGAACGCTTTTCCAACAAGACCGCCATCGCGCCCACGGCCTCCATTTCCACGCTTTGCGGGGGTGCGTCGCCGGGGATCGAGCCAATTGCCGGAAATTCCTATGTCCATAAAACCTTATCGGGCAGCTTTAATGTCAGAAACCGGCATTTAACGGCGCTTTTGGAAGAAAAAGGGCAGAATACCGAAGAGATATGGTCGTCCATTACCACCCATGAAGGCTCGGTGCGGCATCTGGATTTCCTGACTGATGATGAAAAAGCGGTGTTTAAAACCGCCTTTGAGCTGGATCAGCGTTGGGTGGTGGATCTGGCGGCAGACCGGGCTCCGCTGGTGGATCAGGCGCAATCGGTGAATGTGTTTATCCCCGCCGATATTCATAAGCGCGATCTGCATCAAATCCATTTCAGCGCGTGGAAGAAGGGCCTGAAAAGCTTGTATTATTGCCGCTCCAAATCGATCCAGCGCGCCGAAGTGGTATCGGGAAAGCTTGCACCAATGGCCAAAGGTGCCAGTGAAACGCCGCCCTCGCCGGATGGCATCGAGATTCCCATGATCGCTGGCGATCATGGCGGGGATGCCGTGTCGGTGAAAGATTATGAAGAATGTCTGTCTTGCCAATAAGTGAATGAGTATCTGTGTGAGTTGGGGCGGACTGAAGGGGCTTCTGGCCGGGGCAGTGCTGTTGTTTGCGCCCCTGCTGGATGCGCAGGCACAAATGCGGCTGCCACCGGAGCCGCGTCTGGCTCCGGATAAAACTCTGGAGATTTTTTCAGACAAGCTGGACCGGGCGGTGAAAACCGGTGATTTTGTCGGTCTTGCTGTGGCGGTGGTCAAAGATGGCGACATTGCCTTGCTGCGCACTTATGGCAAGCGCGCTGTCAATGCCCCCGACCCCATCACACCCAGCACCCGTTTTCGCATTGCCTCTTTGTCCAAGGGCTTTGCCGCAGGCCTTGCGGCCCAATTGGCAGACAAGCACCAGCTTGATCTGGAAGCGCCGGTCAAGCCTTATGCGCCGGGCTTCAGGCTGGCCCGTTCCGATGAAGCGGAAAAAGTGACCATCGCGCATATCTTGTCGCATCGCACCGGCTTGCCGCCTTATGCTTATGATAATTTACTCGAGGCGAATGTTCCTGTTCCCACCATTTTCGACCGGCTGTCGCGGGTGAAAATGATTTGTCCGGTGGGCCGCTGTTATAGCTATCAGAATGTGGCCTATAGCCTGATCGAACCGGTGGTGGCCAGCATCAGCGGCGAACCCTTTGAACGGGCAGTGGCCAATCATTTGTTCAAGCCTTTGGGCATGAAGGCTTCTTACGGGATGTCGGCATTCCAGAGTGATGATAATTGGGCGCGTCCGCATGTGCGCGGCCGGTCCGGTTGGCGTGTCGCGCCGCCGGATGAAATGTATTATCATGTGCCGTCGGCGGGTGGGGTGAATGCCTCGATCGAAGATATGGCCCGTTGGCTGCAAGCGCAGATGGGGACCATGCCCGATGTGTTGTCGCCCAATGCGCTGGCTTTGATGCAAACGCCCCGCGTGCGCACACGAGCCGAATTGCGCCGGGTGCGTTGGCTCAAAAACCGGGTAACCGATGCCCATTATGCCTTGGGCTGGCGAATCTATGAGTATGCCGGGCGGTCCATTGTGATGCATAATGGTGGCTTGCAAGGCTATCGGGCGCAGATCGCTTTTCTTCCGGAAAAGGGGTTGGGTGTGGTGGCTTTGTGGAACTCCATGAGCAGCCGGGGCTGGGCGATGATGCCCACCTTGTTCGATGCCTATTTCCGGCTGGAAGATGAAGATTGGCTGCGATTGGATTGCACGCAGGATCAGCGCGGCACGCGTCGGGTTTCCTGTGCGTCAGATTAAGCCTGTGTATCACATCAAGGATGAGACAGTTTATGGCCTCCGCCGATATATCAAGCGCTCCGTGTCCTGCGGATTCTGAACTGGAAGACCGCCTTCTGGCGCGGCTGGAGGAATTGCGGTTGCGCCGGGCGGAAGACCCCAGCTTCAATCCCATCTGGCGACTGGCCTGCGATCTTTCGGCGCGCATTGAAACAGGGACATTGTCTCGCGGGGATTTGTGCCGCCTGTGTTCGCATTTGCTGGATCGTTCTTTGGAAGATCGTGCCGGATGGATGCGGTCCATGCTGGAACCTTTGTCCGGTGAAGACAATGAGGCGCGACTACGCGCTTTGCTGGACGCCGATGCCAAAGAGTCCGATTTCGAACACTTTGCGGCCCGGTGGGGCCATCCGGCTGTGGGCTGTGTGTTTACGGCTCATCCCACTTTTTTATTATCGGGCGGAGAAACGGCCCGCTTGATCGAAGGGGTAACCGGGCAGGCGTGCGCGCCGAAGGATGATCCCCGGGCGGATGGTATCACGCTGGGGGATGAGCATCGCCAGGTTCTGGATGCGATCCGCAATGCCCGTAAGGCCCATGGTACCATCTGTCGTTTGGTCTTTGATGTGGCCCGTCGCCATTTTCCGGATGATTGGACGCGACTGCGGCCAATGCCGTTCGATCTGGCGAGCTGGGTTGGCTATGATATGGATGGCCGCACCGATATTGGCTGGGCCGATTGCGTGCGCCTGCGCCTTCTGGAAAAAGACCGGCAACTTGGCTGGTATCTTGAGGATTTGGCGGCTGTGGACCGTCAGGACGCGCCGGCTGCGCTTTTAAAAGCCCTTGATGAAATCGCCGGACAGCTTGAGGCGGCGCGGGCCCATACGGAAAAAGCCCGGATCTTGTTCGATGGTCCGCTTGAAACCACCGATGGATTGGCCGAGGCGGCAAATTGGTTGACCGATCCCGGTCATGGCCGATTGATTGCCCTAAAGCCGGTGAGTGCGCGCTTGCGCCGCCTTGTTGCGGACCATCCCGATGCGGCTTGTGCGGTGGATCTGGCGCTGCTTGCGGTGCGGATGGATAGCTTTGGGCTGGGCGCGGGCCGGGTTCATTTCCGCATGAATGCCACGCAATTGCACAATGCCGTGCGGCGCAGGCTCGATCGTGATGAAGCGGTGGATCTGGCCAGCCGATCCGCTCTTATCCGCCTGAACGAACTCTATGCGGAAGAAGCGCCATTGGCGGTGAATTTCGCCGCCCTTGCCATGGAAACCACCACGGCGGTACGGCAGTTTCTGACCATTGCGCAGTTCGTTAAACATATCGATGCGGACTCGGATATCCGGCTGTTGATCGCCGAATGTGAGCGTCCTTCTACCGTGTTGGCGGCTATTTATCTGGCGCGTCTGTTCGGGGTGGACGAGCATGTGGATGTATCGCCTTTGTTTGAAACGCCCCCGGCCCTTGAAGGCGGCGAGCGTTTTCTCGATGTCCTGTTCAGCCAGCCTGCCTATCGTAAAGCGGTAAAAATGCGCGGTCGGATAAGCATTCAGACCGGCTTTTCCGATGCCGGGCGGTTTATTGGCCAGATCCCTGCATCCCTATCCATCGAGCGGCTTCAGGCCAATATGGCGCGGCTGGTGGAAATCCATGGGCTGGGCGATCTGGACTGTCTGATTTTCAATACCCATGGTGAATCCATGGGGCGCGGGGCGCATCCCGGTTCCATGCGGGCGCGGCTGGATCATGTCTTGTCCCCCTGGGCGCGTAAATGCTTTGCCGATCGGGGGTTAAGGCTGCGCCACGAAACCAGCTTTCAGGGTGGCGACGGATATTTGTGGTTTGCCACGCCCGGTCTGGCTCTTGCCCTGTTTTCCCGTATTCTGGAGCACCGCGCAGGCTTGCCCGCGCGTATGGAGCGCACTGATCAGGATCGCTTTTATGAATCGCCTGACATCACGCTGGATTTTTTCCGACAGGTGATGCGCTTTCAGGAATCGCTGATGGGGTCGGGGGCGTATCACCGTACTCTGTCGGCCTTTGGCCTGTCTTTGCTCAAGCCCACCGGGTCCCGGAAGGCGCGGCGACAATTTGAAGCCGGGTCGGGGGAACGCCCGGATCTGTCGAAAGTGCGTGCGATTCCCCATAATGCGGTGTTGCAGCAACTTGGCTATCCGGTGAATGTGCTGGGCGGTATCGGGCAGGCCACCCGTAAAAGTCTGGAACCCTTTACCGATTGGCGACAAGACAGCCCACGCTTTGGCGATCTGATGGATATGGTGGTTGCCAGCCGGACCCGCGCCAGCCTGCGCACCATGATTGCCTATGGGGCTTTGTTTGATGGCGGTTATTGGGCCTCGCGCCCCCATGGCAAGGATCAAAAACATCTGACCGAGCCGTGCCTTTATCTGGCGGATCAATTGGAACATGATGATCGCTATGGTGAAACGCTGGAGCTGGCCACGCGGTTGCGCATCGATGAATTGCTGTTGCATCGCTTGCTTGGGGAAACTGGCGAGGACATTCAGGTTCTGGAAGCGGGCGAGCGCGATTTTCTGGCCTTGTTGCACGCGGTGCGCATTGCGCTGATCCAGCATTTATTTTTGCAGGCGGCGCGTATTCCGCGTTTTTCCTCGCGCAATGATATCAGCCGTGAAGATATCATGGAACTGGTGTTCGAGCTGCGCATTCCCGAAGCGCTGGCCTCTTTGCGGGAAGCCTATCCCGATGCGGCCCCTAGTGCGGATGATTATAATCTTGCGGAATCTTCGGATTATCCCGATGAAACGGCGGCCAATTATTCTGAAATCAATCAGCGTTTGATTGATCCGATGCAGACCCTTTATGACTGTTTGCTGACCATTTCGGTGGCTGTTGCCAATGCCTTCCATGCTCATGGTTAAGAAGAAAGTATCGCATGTCTCTCGTTGAAGAACGCCTTGCCTATAAACCGTTCCGCTATCCTTGGGCCTATCAGGCCTGGTTGACGCAACAGCGCATCCACTGGCTGCCCGAAGAAGTTCCTTTGGCAGAAGATGTGAAGGATTGGCGGCATCGCCTGTCCGAGAGCGAACGCAATTTGCTGACCCAGATTTTCCGGTTTTTCACCCAATCGGATATCGAGGTGAACAATTGCTATATGAAGCATTATGCACAGATCTTCAAACCCACCGAAGTGCAGATGATGCTGGCGGCCTTTTCCAATATGGAAACGGTGCATATCGCGGCTTACAGCCATTTGCTCGATACCATCGGCATGCCCGAAGAAGAATATTCGGCCTTCCTTCATTATAAGGAAATGAAGGACAAATATGATTATATGAAGCGCTTCAACACCGATAGCCCGCGTGATGTGGCCTTGACGCTGGCCGTGTTCGGGGCCTTTACCGAAGGGCTTCAGCTGTTTGCCAGCTTTGCCATGCTGTTGAACTTCCCGCGCTTCAATAAAATGAAGGGCATGGGCCAGATCATCAGCTGGTCGGTGCGCGATGAAAGCCTGCATTGCGATAGCGTGATCAAGCTGTTCCGGACGTGGGTATCGGAAAACCCCGCGCTTTGGACCGCCGATTTCCGTAAGGAGTTGACCGATATTTGCCATACTATCGTCACCCATGAAGAAGCCTTTGTGGATCTGGCCTTTGCGCTTGGCCCGGTGGAAGGGCTAACGGCGGACGATGTGAAACGCTATATCCGCTATATTGCCGACCGCCGCCTGATGCAGCTTGGTCTGGATCCGGTGTTTCATGTGGACGATAATCCGCTGCCGTGGCTCGACATCATGCTGAACGCTGTGGAGCACACCAATTTCTTTGAAAACCGTTCGACGGAATATTCCAAAGCGGCCACGCGCGGGGCATGGGAAGAGGCGTTCTAGAGGCGTACGCCACTCCAGAACCGGGGGAAAGCATCATGTGAGAGCGGGGTTTTAGTCGCGCTCTTGGTCTTTTTTGTCTTGCCGCTTATGGGCAGGGGCTTTGTCTTTTTCGCGGTCATCGCTTTTCCGGGCCAAGGCACGGGCCATTTCCGCCCGTTCATGCGGGGTCATGCGGCTGGCGGACCGAACGATAATGCCCTGCAAGGGACGCTGAAGATCCGATAAGGCCGTATTGAGCCGTTCAAAGGCGTCGGACAGGGCGGATTCATCCAATTGGGGGGCCGCCAAAAGCGTGCGGATTTCCCGCCGGATTTGATGAAGATCGTCGATCTGCGTATGCAAATTCCGCTTTGTCTGGCGCAATTCTTCGCGCAAAGGCTTGCGGGCTTCATCCGACAGGGCTGCGTTCAATGCCCGCAATTCAAGGCGCAGGCTATAACGATCGCCATGGTTGTCTTTCGTCTCCTGATAATCTTGGCGGTCAGGGCCGAACAGGGCATGGCCTGCAAACACACTGCCAAAAAATACATTGGCCGCCAAAGACAGGGCCAAAAACACCATCAGAACGATGTTCCATTTGGGCAGGCCGGTGGTCATTCTTCGCTATCCTCATAAAATGCAATATCACTGCCCATCAGATAGGGGGTGAGATCCACAGTTTCCGACGTTCCCACCCAATTGGATGCGCCAAACCACAAGCCCATGATCATGGCCACGACAAAGGCGGTGGAAGGCGCATAGATGGCCACACGGGGACGGTTCTTGAACGCTGTTTGCCAGCCAGCGGGCTGTGCGGCAAAGCCCCCATAGCGGTCATCATGCAAGATGTCGCTCCGGGACTGTCGGGGGATGGCCATCAGGCTTTGCAAAAAATCGGGAGAGGCCGGGGCGCAAGGCGTTTCGCTATCCAGAAAATGATCCAGCGTTCGGGCCTTGGCCACCACATCCAGCGTTTCATTCTGTGCAAGAAAGGCCGCCGCATCGGCGCGCTCGGCCGATGGCCAGCGGCGCATATCCGCCCCATAGGCGGAGACGATCTGCTCAAACCGTTCTTGTGTCATCTGGCTCATCTTAATGACGCCCCTTCATAAAGTGGCTGCGTAAAGCGCGCCGCCCTCGAACGAGTATAGATTCCAGCGCCTTGATGCTTATCTTCATGATCTCGGCAGCCTCCTGATTACTCAATTCGTCGAAATAACACAGGCTCAAGGCAAGCCTTTGTCGTTCGGGAAGTGTTTTTAAAGCCGCTCGAACGGCATCCCCATGCTGCCGCTTCTCCATGATCTCGTCGGCAGATGCGCTGTCATCGGCGGTATCCCAGTCTTCGGCCAAAGCCAAAGGGCGCGGTTTACGCAACCGATCCAGACATCCATTGGTTACCACGCGGTAAAACCATGTGGTAAAACGCGCCGCTTTCGGGTCGAACTGGCTTGATTTTAGCCATAAGCGGCTGAAGGCGTCCTGAAGCGCATCCTGAGCCTCGTCGCGATTGCCCAACATCCGTTGAGCCAAGCCCAAAAACCGATCTGCATGGCGGGTTACAAGCTGAGAAAAAGCCTGTTCATCGCCAGCAGCGATCCGCGCCATCAACACTTCGTCGGACGCCTCCACTTGAATTGCCGCATCCTCGCCGGCCGTGCCTGTCGGTATATTTCGTGTCAAGCCAGCCTCTTTAGGGGTGATACGCAAAAGCCTGTCGAAACCCTGCGCCAAAACGGCACCGATTTCACGGTTTTTTTAGAGCGTGGGTGCAATGGCACAAAAACACCGCGATACGGAACGGTATCACGGTGTTTTATTTGGGTGGTGAAAAAGCATCCTAGACGCTTATTCCACAGTCCATGTATAGCCCCGGCGCAGATAGGCGTTCATATCGGGGGCGCCACGTTCGGCCTTGACCGCTTCCATTTGCGCCGTCATGTCACGCTCATAGCTGGAAGACGGTGCGCAATAAATCACGCCGATCACCATGGGGAAGTCGGGCGGGCTTAGGGTTGCCAGCAAATGCGCCAAGGTGCTGTTGGTTTCATCATGCACCAGAATATCGCTCTCGCTGATGCCGTCTTCACCGATGGTCGCAACTTTGAGCTTGAAGGTTTTCTGATCGAAAATCAGGCCCTTGTCGCGGTTTTTTCCGAAAATCATCGGCTCGCCGTGGCGCACATTCAATGTGCGGTCGGTCAACACCGCTTTTTCGGTGAAATCATTGAACACGCCGTCATTATAAACGATGCAGTTCTGGAAGATTTCCACAAAGCTCGCGCCTTTATGGGCGTGGGCACGTTTGAAAATCTCTGGCATGTGCTTTTGCGCCGTATCGATGGTGCGGGCCACAAAACGCGCACCGGACCCAAGGGCGAAAGCAGCCGGGTCCAAAGGCCGGTCCAATGACCCATAAGGCGTGGAAGGCGAGCGGGTGCCAGCCCGTGATGTGGGGGAATACTGGCCTTTGGTGAGGCCGTAAATCTCGTTGTTGAACAACAGGATATTGAGATCCACATTACGGCGCAATGTGTGCATCAGATGGTTGCCACCAATGGATAGGCCATCGCCATCGCCGGTGATCAGCCATACATCCAGATCGGGATTGGCAAGCTTTACCCCCGTGGCCACGGCGGGTGCCCGGCCATGGATGGTATGGAAACCATAAGTGGCCATATAATAGGGAAAGCGCGACGAGCAGCCGATACCGGAAACAAACACGGTATTGGCCGGTGTGGCCCCCAGTTCGGGCAGGGTTCGTTGCATACATTTCAAGATGGCATAGTCACCGCAACCGGGGCACCAACGCACTTCTTGATCGGATGCAAAGTCTTTGGCGGTCAAATGTCCAACAGGCTTGTTCATGTGATTTACTCCGCCGCTTTGGAGATTGCGGTATTGAGCTCTTCATGGATCACATCGAGCAATTCGCGGATCTTGAAGGGTTGGCCGGAAACTTTGGTGACAGAGCGCGCATCGAGCAAGAAGCGATCGCGCAGCACGGTGATCAATTGCCCCATATTCATTTCCGCGACAATCACGCGGTCATAGCGGGCCAAAAGCGCCCCCAGATTGGCCGGGAAGGGATGAATGTGGCGAATATGGATATGGCTTACATCCAGACCCTCGGCACGGGCGCGGCGCACCGCCTGATCGATGGGCCCAAAGGTGGAGCCCCAGCCCACAACCGCCAGTTTTCCGGAGTCTGTGCCATATGCCACCGACTGTTCGGGAATATCCTGTGCGATGCGGTTGATCTTGTCGGCGCGCAGATCGCTCATCCGCTGATGATTGGCGGGATCATAGGAAATATGGCCGGTTTCAGTGGATTTTTCGATGCCGCCGATCCGGTGTTCCAGCCCCGGCGTGCCCGGCACCGCCCAAGGGCGCGCCAGAGTTTCCGGGTCGCGGGAATAGGCATTGAACGGCCCATCTTCATCGGGCCGGTCTTTTTGCTTTACCGCAATGGATGGAAAATCGGCCATATCCGGCAATTTCCACGGCTCGGCGGCATTGGCGATATAGCCATCGGTAAGCAGCATCACCGGGGTCATATATTTCAGCGCCAAACGGGTGGCTTCAATGGCCACTTCAAAGCAATCGCCCGGCGTTGAAGAGGCGATCACCGGCAGGGGCGCATCGCCATTGCGGCCATAAACCGCCTGATAAAGATCGGATTGTTCGGTTTTTGTCGGCAAACCGGTAGATGGGCCGCCGCGCTGGGAATTGACCACCAGCAAGGGCAGTTCGGTGGAAATTGCCAATCCCAAGGCTTCGGACTTCAAGGCAATGCCCGGCCCCGAACTGGAGGTAACCCCCAAAGATCCGGCAAAAGATGCGCCAATGGCCGAACAGATGGCGGCGATTTCATCTTCCGCCTGAAAGGTCATGACGCCAAATTCTTTCATGCGCGACAATTCGTGCAGCAAAGGCGAGGCGGGGGTGATGGGATACGAGCCGAACATGATGGGCAGCCCGGCCAGTTGGCCTGCGGCGGCAATGCCCCAGGCAAGAGATTGGCTGCCGGTGACGGTGCGATATTCGCCCGGTTGCGCCTGCGCCCGGTCCACCCGGTATCGCTTGAAAGACGCCCCGAGCTCGGAGGTATCGCCAAAGGCATGGCCGGCATTCAAAGCGGCGATATTGGCATCACGAATATTGGGAACTTTGGCAAATTTGGTTTCCAGCCATTTGATCACCGCAGCGCGGGGGCGGCTGAACATCCAGAGCATCAGGCCCAGCGTCCACATATTTTTGCAGCGCAGGGCTTCTTTGTTGGACAGACCGAAGTCCTTGACCGATTCTAGAGTCAGTTTGGAAATGTCGAACTTCAAAACCCGATAAGGGTCGAGCAAGGGCGTTTCCAAAGGATTGGTGTCGAACCCGGCTTTTTGCAGATTACGGGTGGAAAAGGCCCCGGTGTCGATCACCACCATGCCGCCTTCGCGCACCGTTTCCAAATTCACCTTCAGCGCCGCAGGATTCATCGCCACCAGCACATCGGGATCGTCTCCGGCGGTGAGCACGGTATCGGAGCCGAAATTGATCTGGAAGGCGGACACACCGAATGTGGTGCCCGCAGGGGCGCGGATTTCGGCGGGGAAATCCGGAAAGGTCGAAAGATCGTTCCCGGCGAGCGCCGTAGACGTGGTGAATTGACTTCCGGTGAGTTGCATGCCGTCGCCGGAATCACCGGCAAACCGCACGACCACGCTATCGAGCGCCTCAAGGCGGTCGGTGCTATTGAATGTGTCCATGATCTGTTCGTCGTCCTTCATATCCGGCAAGGCTTGTTACAGCCTGTACCGTTCACCGCAGTCCCGATTCTGGGCGGGCCTGTCCTATCGGTCTGGAAAGTGGACCTGTCACATCCGACCTTTCCCCTCTTTGTCGATGAGCCATGCCCAAAAAAGGGTGGCTCCTCTCCCTGCACTTAAGACAGCCAGCACCATTGTACAAGCAATGGCCCCTTATGTTTTAGGCAAGCCAAACTTGTTCACCACGCCCCTATTATCAAGGCGTATAGGCTTGTCAGCAGGTCTTCTCTGCTGAATACCCCTCTGGCACCCATTGTGGCAAGAGGCATTGACCCTGCATTATAGAACGCAAGATCGGGCCGATATGTGGCAATCTGGCGCGGGATAGGGGGCTTTGTGGCCTTATGGCAAAATCCTTGCCTGCCCGATCAGGCGATTTATGATTCGCATGGATAGATTGCGACTGCGTAAAAAGCGGTTGTTTTCAAAGGGCATAACAGGATCCGCCCCCCTTTTTGGCAAGGCGATTCGATTTTTAAAGGGATGGGTGTTGTTTTGTCTGGTTCCTTGACGGCCCGTGATCCCCATCCCAACCGGCGTATCTGGCGCATTGCCGCACCGGCCATCGCGGCCAATATTTCCGGACCTTTGGTGGGGGTCGTGGATACATGGGCGTTGGGCCATTTACCGGACCCCGCATATCTTGCGGCTATCGCGGTCGGGGCGTTCATCTTCCATTTTGTGTATTGGAGCTTCGGCTTTTTGCGCATGGGAACGACCGGCCTAGTGGCGCAGGCTCACGGGGCGGGGGATGAGGCGCGGCTGTTACGTATTGTTTTGCGGTCATTGATTTTGGGGCTGGGCTTTGCGGGGGCTGTGCTTGTGCTGCAAACGCCTATCCTTCATGGGCTGTTTGCGCTTTTGAACCCGGAGGCTTTGGAAGCCGAGCTTGCCTTGCGCTATTGCCTGATCCGCATCTGGGCAGCTCCGGCGATTTTGCTTCGGGTGACGGTGATTGGCTATCTGGTGGGGATACAGCGCACAAGGCTGGCCTTGCTGATCGAGTTGATGCTCAATCTGGGCAATGCAGCCCTTACGGTTTATTTGGTGAATGTGCTTGGCTTCGGCATGGAAGGGGCGGCTTTTGCCAGCCTTGCAGCGGAAGTGGTGGCGGCAGCTTTGGCGGTGTTTGTGGCCATGCGCTTGCTGGGCGGCCCGGCTCTTCTCTCGGCGGCGAAAGACCGCGCTTTCTGGCATCTATCGGCCTTTGCCAAGTTGATGTCGGTAAACGGCTTTATCTTTATGCGCACCCTGTTCTTGCTGCTGGCCTTTGCGCTTTTGTGGCGCAATAGCGCCGCTTTGGGCAGCACTGTCTTGTCCACCAATCAGGTTCTGATCCAGTTCTTGATGCTGACATCCTTTGGGTTGGACGGCATTGCTTATGCTGCGGAAGCACTGGTCGGGATGGCGGTGGGCCGCATGATCAGGCGGTTTTACGCCAGATGGTGCGCCTGACCACTTTATGGGCTTTGGCCTTGGCGGTGCTTTATAGTGTGATTTTCTGGATCGCGGGGGAGGCGATCATCCGCAGCTTTACCGATATTGTCGAGATCCGTGCCTTGGCCATGGGCTTTTTGCATTGGTTGATTGTGATGCCGGTGATTGCGGTGTGGAGTTATCAGTTTGACGGTATTTTTATCGGTGCCACCAAAACCGCGGCCATGATGTGGACCATGATCCTTGCCTTTGCGGTTTATGCTGTGGCCTTGTTGGTGTTGGTGCCACGCTTTGGCAATCATGGATTATGGGGCGCTATGATGATTTTCCTTGCCATGCGCGGTATTGGCCTTGCGCTCTGTTATCCATGGCTGGTGCGCAACCAGATTGGTGATACACCAAGAGAGATAGGACCATGACGATGAGGAAGGGTAAAAACCATCAAGACGACGATCCGTGGGGTCTTTATGGCATGATGGATCGGTTGGGACTTGGGGACTCTTTCTCCGGTGATATGGCGGATGGCTCTGCGGATTGGACAGGCAAGCTGGGCCTGTCGGGTCTTACCGTGCGGGCCTTGCGTTCATTGGGGCGTGGGGCGGCCGGTTTGCTGGAAGCGGAAAATATACCCGTTGCCGAAACCCGTATGTTGTCGGTGCCCGATGGCAACCGCTCGATTCCGGTGCGCCTTTATCGCGGATTTGGGGCCACGGTTGATGCGCCTTTGGTGGTCTATTTTCATGGGGGCGGCTTTGTGGCCGGGTCCATCGATACCCATGATGGCCTGACCCGGCGCTTGGCCAATGCGGGGAAGGCGGTGGTGCTGTCGGTGGACTATCGCTTGGCCCCTGAACATCCGTGGCCCGCCGCATTGGAAGATGCCATGGCGGTGGCGTTGAGAGCGCGGCACCGGGCCAAGGCCCATGGCGCAAATCCCGAGAGCCTGATTTTGGCAGGGGATAGTGCAGGGGGCACCATTGCTGCCGTATTGGCGCGCTTGATGGCGGAAACGGGTAAATCGCCTGCGGGGCAGATGTTGTTTTATCCGGCGACGGATCTTACCCGCGCCCGGTTGTTCCGTGAGATGCGCGGCGGCCTAGGGGCTTTGGAACGGCGCGGCATCGATGCGTTTCGCCAGATGGTTATTGGTACGGATGGGGATTTGTCGGACCCCAATTTCTCGCCCCTTTTCGCTCCGGATCTTTCGATCTTGCCACCCAGCTATATTCTGGCCGCGGGCCGCGATCCCTTGAAAGAAGAAGTGGATGATTACCATGATCGTTTAAAAGCCGCGGGCGTGCCGGTGCATTATAAATGTTGGCCCAAGCAACCGCATGGCTTTTTGGGCTTTGGCCGGGTGATGAAAGATGTGGAGCCGGCCCTTGATCATGCGGGCCAGTGGATGGCAGGGATTTGCTAATCGCAGGCGTTCCCCTTGTTGCCTCGCTTGTGCCGCGGCGTCATGATGGGGGCTGTGGGGTTTGTATAGAGGGCATGTGATGGCATCACCGATTTTGGTTACCGGCGGCGCGGGCTATATTGGCAGCCATGCGGTTCTGGCTTTGCGCGATGCGGGCCACGATCTTGTGGTTCTGGATAATTTGTCCAATGGCGTGCTTGAAGCGGTGCCCGATGGGGTGCCTGTGGTGGTGGCTGATATTGCCGATGGGGAAACCGTTTCGGCCCTTTTGAAGAAATATGCCATTCGTGATATCTTGCATTTTGCGGGCTATGTCCGGGTGGAAGAATCGGTGGCCGATCCGTTGAAATATTACGGCAATAACACGGCGGCCAGTCGGGCTCTTTTGGACACGGCCATCAAGGCGGGTATCGAGCGCTTTGTGTTTTCTTCCACGGCGGCCACTTATGGTGTGCCCGATGTGATGGCGGTCAGTGAAGAGACCCCGACGCAGCCCATCAATCCCTATGGCTGGTCGAAATTGATGACCGAGCAGATGTTGCGGGATGCGGTGGCGGCTTATCCCGGCTTCAAAGTGGCGATCCTGCGCTATTTCAATGTGGCGGGGGCCGATCCACAGGCGCGCACCGGTCAGCGCACCAAAAATGCCACCCATCTGATCAAGGTCGCCAGTGAACTTGCCACCGGAAAGCGCTCCGGAATGCAGGTATTCGGTACGGATTATGATACGCCCGATGGCACCTGTGTGCGGGATTATATCCATGTGTCGGATCTGGCGCAGGCCCATGTGGATGTGCTGGATTGGCTGGCGCGGCCTGAGAATGGGCCGCTTGGCCTGTTTAATTGCGGCTATGGGCGCGGTTATTCGGTGCGCGAGGTTTTGGCCGCCATGGAAAAAGCCTCTGGACGCAGGCTGCAGGTGGATGATGCGCCCCGCCGTCCCGGTGATCCGCCAGCGCTTATTTCCGATGCCCGCCGATTGCGCGAACAGGTGGGTTGGGCCCCGAAATGGGATCAGCTCGATACCATCATCAGCACCGCCTTCCAGTGGGAAAAAACCCTTGAGGCCAACCAGCCGGATTGATGCGGATCAGCCTTTGACCCTGTATGGCTGGCTGGCGTCTATCTATGCGGCGCGATAGGCCTGTAATTGGGGCAAGGCGTTGTCCATTTCTTTTTGCAGCAGCGCGATAGCCTTGTTGATGGCAGGCATATCACAAGTTCGGCTTAAATGCTCCAGGGCGGCTGCCTCGGCGGACAGGCGATTGGCCCCGAAGGTGGACGCCGCACTTTTCAGGGCATGGGCGTTGATTTGAAGGCTATCATAGTCCCGCTGTTCGGCAGCCTTTGCAATGGCGCTTCGTCTTTGGCCCGCTTCATCGATAAATGTATTGATCAAATGCTGCAAAAGATCGGATCCGACTTCGGCACCCATCCGGTTGAGAGCTGCCTGATCCAGTGCTTCCACCATCGTTTCTTCTCCGGGCGATTGTTGAGGGAGGGTGGGAAGACGCCGCCCACGGATCAAGGCTTCTACCGTGGCAACAAGGGCTTCGCGGTGGATGGGCTTTGGCAAGAAGGCATCAAAGCCCAAAGCCTGAAACTGTGATTTGGCTTCCGTGCCTGCCTGTGCCGTCAAGGCGATCACCGGCAAAATGCGATGGCCGCGTTTGCGCAGGGTTTCTGTGGTTTCGATGCCATCCATGCCGGGCATGGAAATATCCATCAGCACCAGATCGATCGTTTCCGCGTCAAGCTGTTTCAAGGCATCGGGTCCGCTATTCGCCTCTAAAACAATAGCCCCGGATCGGCGCAGCATTTCGCTGGTGACAAGGCGGTTGGCGGCGCTATCATCCACCACCAAGATTTTGGCTTGCGCCAAATCCGACGAGCTGGGTTTGCCGATGAATTCGCTATCGGTTTTATCCTGTTCAGAGGGGGCGGCGCTGTTTTCTTGTGTCACCAGAAAAGGCAGATCGCACCAGAAACGGCTGCCTTTCCCCGGCGTGCTTTCAAAATCGACACTCCCGCCCATCAATTCCACCAGCCCTTTGACAATGGCAAGGCCAAGGCCCGACCCGCCATGGCGGCGGGAATTGGCAGGGTCTGCCTGACTGAATTTGGAAAAGATCTGTTCACGGAAAGCAGGAGTGATGCCAATGCCGCTATCGCTGACTTCAAACCGCAAGATGCAGAAGCCATCATCGCCGGCCAACCGTTTTACCAGCACATGCACATGGCCTTGGGGGGTAAATTTCATGGCGTTGCTGATCAGGTTCAACAGCATTTGCCGCAAGCGCGATTCGTCGCCGCTGATCAAAGCCGGAATTTCCCCTTCGCTTGAACAATCAAGGGTCAGACCTTTTGCTTGCGCTTGTGCGGTGAAAATGGCGCAGCATGTATCAATCAGGCTCGCCGGGGAAAAACTTGTGGGCGATATGGCCAGCTTGCCCGCTTCAATGCGGGAATAATCCAGAAGATCATCAAGCAAAACCCGCAAGGCTTCACTGGCATCCCGAGCCGTGGCGGCCAGCCTTTCCTGATTGGGATCAAGCCGGTCCTCTAACAAAAGATCAAGCGCCCCCAGCACCCCATTCATTGGCGTGCGAATTTCGTGGCTGATGGTGGCAAGAAAATCCGATTTGGCGCGAGAAGCTGCCTGGGCTTCGTCGCGGGCATCGCGCAAGCGACGTTCGGCCTCAAGCCGAGTGGAAATATCGCGAATGAAGCCGGTAAACAGGCGGCCGCGTTCGGTATGAACGTCCACCAGGCTCAACTCCGCCGGGAAGCGGGTTCCATCGCGCCTTTGCGCTGTAATTTCTGTGCGGCGCCCGACATAGGGTCTTTTTCCCTCTGTGAGCGCTTTTGTTATGCCATGTGCGAACAGGGGCTTGGCATGATCGGGAATCACGGTGTCCAAAATGGATCGTCCAATGATCTCGTCGGGACTCCAGCCGAAGATGGTTGCTGCAGCATCGTTGAAATCGATCACCGTGCCCGTTTCATCGACAGTGATCACCCCATCAAGCGCGGCCTGTACGATCCCCGCCTTGGCGGCTTCGGAATCGCGCAACTGCCTTTCGCGTTGTTTGATGGCGGAAATATCCGTGTGGGTAACACCGCATGGCCGGTGGGTGTGCGGACTTCTTGCACCAGGAACCACCGGTCGCCGATATTGGTTTCAAAGGTTGATCCGGGCTGGCTGTGCAGCGCCATGCGCTGTTTATACCAAGCGCTGTCTTCTTCTTTGCCGACGGCGATGCCCCGTGTTTGAGCGCCCACCTTGATCAAATGCGAAAAGCTGATGCCTACTTTCAATGGCCCGGCCAAAGGCGAGATATTTTCAGAAAAGCTGCGATTCCAGATCACCAGCCGATCATTTTCGTCGAACATGGCAAAGGTATCGTGCCCGGCTTTCAAGGCGGCGGAGAGAATTTCGCTGTTTTCTTGCAGCCGCGTCAAAAGATTGGTGCGGGCGATCTGTAATTCTAAAAAATTGGCCAAAGTGCGCCCGAAGCTGCTTCCCAGAATGAGGATTGTGGCCAGAAAAACGATCAGCATCAGGCCCATGCCGGTATATTGCATGGAATTTTGCGCAAAGATCATTACGATCAAAGGTGTGAGGGACGGCAGGCACAAGGCGTAAAAGGATGGCGGGTAATAGCCGGAGACCACCAGCGCGCCAACACTGATGCCGCCAAGGGCGAAGGACATCAAGACCTGCTGTTGCAGATTGGCGTCCGAGAAAAAAAGAACCGGCAACAGCCCCCACATGGCCCCAGCTAAAAGGCCGCTGCCGATATGGATGATCCGGCCAATTTTTACGCCGGGTCTGGTTGCACAATACCACCAGCATCCAAGAGAACGGATCAAGCCGTGGCCGCCAAACCAAGAGCCCAATAGCTGAAATTCTCGATCGGGTTGGATTGGAAGAACACGCCATAAAGGATCAGCGCCAGCACCACATGGATGAGGCTGCCCCAGCGCAGCCCTTTGGCAGCCATGCCAATTTTTTCTTCTAAAATGCTGTGCTGTTCGTTTTCATCCAGCCGATCAGGCAAGATGGACAAAGGCAGATCCGTGCGTATACCGCCGGAGGTGCCATTCAGAGGGTCATGCGAGACAGCATCGCTGGTTTGGTGCAGGCGGTCGGAATGCGACATGATGGTCTTGTTTCTCAACGGCCACACGCCCCTCCTCGCAAGAGTGTCTGGTAGTTTTACATCGCCGTTTGATCTGAGCCCCCAACCCAATATCGCCGGCACGATCCACAAAAATCTGTGCGGCCATGCTGCCGCCTAGATTCTGTTTTTATCATTGTGCGTACAGTACGGACGAGATGGCGTATATGCAATGTCTTTTGCCCCTTTGCTTGCAAGTGGCCCCAATGGCATGGCATCCCCGTAATTGTCTGTATATTAAAGGATATGACGTGTTTTTGGGTGTGCCTGTTCGGGTGCGCTATTTTGTCGTCCTAATCACTGAAAGAGGATCATAGATGACCAGTTCCCCATGGAGACGCCTGGCAACCGGAATGTTGGTGCTTGGTGCTTTGTCTTTGTCTGCCTGTGGCAGTGGCGAAGATGAGAGCGACGCTTCGGCACCGGCCACCGAAGACGCGGCAACAGCGGAGAGCAGCGCGGCCGAAGACCAAGGCCAAACGGCTGAAACCACGGCCCCCACCGATGCCGAGACTGTGGCGGCCCGGATGGCTGAATGGCGCAAGAGCCAGATGGCCTATCTGTCGGACTATGCCTCTTCCGGCGGTGATATCAAGCGCAGCCCTAATGGTGTGCTTTATACGGTTCTTTCTAAAGGCGATGGCATCAGCCTGAAACCGGGGATGTGGTGACGGTGCATTATGAAGGCCGCCTGACCGATGGCACGGTATTTGACAGCTCTTATGAGCGTGGCCAGCCCGCGACATTTCCTAGCGATCGGCTGATTCCGGGCTGGGTGGAAATTCTGCCTATGATGTCCGTTGGCGATGAATGGGAAATCGTTATTCCGTCGGAGCTTGCCTATGGCCCCCGTGGTGCCGGTGGCAGCATTCCGCCCAACTCTACCCTGATCTTCAAGCTGGAACTGCTGGATGTGGCCAATAAAGGCTAATGGCGGCTGACAAGATAGGTCTTTAATACAGAACCGCCCCGGCTGGATTGAACCGACCGGGGCGGTTTATGGGTTTAGCCGGACCGGCCTTCCTTAGGCAGCCAGTGTGTCGGCAAGGCTAAAGTCGCATTCGGTTTTCTGGCGCACTTCGTCAATGGTCACGTCAGGGGCCAGTTCCACAAGCTGCAACCCGCTGTCTGTAATGTCGAACACCCCCAGATTGGTGATGATGCGGTCAACGCAGCCAACACCGGTCAAAGGCAGATCGCATTGTTTGAGGATTTTGGGGCTGCCGTCTTTTGCCGTGTGGTCCATGATCACCACCACTCTTTTAACGCCGGCCACAAGATCCATGGCCCCGCCCATGCCTTTCACCATTTTGCCCGGAATCATCCAGTTGGCCAGATCGCCTTTTTGCGATACCTGCATGGCGCCAAGGATCGACAGATCGATATGCCCGCCCCGGATCATGGCAAAGCTGGTGGCGCTGTCGAAATAGCTGGTGCGGCGCAATTCGGTGATGGTTTGCTTGCCCGCATTGATCAGATCGGCATCCTCTTCCCCCTCATAGGGAAAAGGCCCCATACCCAGCATGCCGTTTTCCGATTGAAGCGTTACGTCATAGCCTTCGGGAATGAAATTCGCCACCAGAGTGGGAATACCGATCCCGAGATTGACGTAAAAGCCGTCTTCAAGTTCCTTAGCCGCACGTTCAGCCATTTGTTCGCGTGTCCAGGCCATAAAATTGCCTCCTTATGAATGACTTAGGCCGCACGGGTGCGGGTGGTGCGTTGTTCGATGCGTTTTTCAAAACTGCCCTTGACGATGCGCTGTACGAAAATCCCCGGCGTGTGGTTGCTATCGCCATCGATATCACCCAGTGCCACGATCTCTTCCACATCGGCAACGGTCGTGCGCCCTGCCATCGCCATCATGGGATTGAAATTGCGCGCCGTTTTGCGAAACACCAGATTGCCCTGCTCATCGGCTTTCCATGCTTGATGATGGACAGATCGGCGGTGAGGCCGGTTTCCAGAATATAGGTTTCCCCATCAAAATCCTTGTGTTCCTTGCCTTCGGCCACCAGCGTTCCCACACCGGTTTTTGTATAGAAGCCGGGAATGCCTGCGCCACCGGCGCGGATGCGTTCCGCCAAAGTGCCTTGCGGGTTGAATTCAAGCTCCAGCTCTTTGTTCAGATACTGGCGTTCGAATTCTTTGTTTTCCCCCACATAGGAGCTGATCATTTTCTTGATCTGGCGGGTTTCCAGCAAGATGCCCAATCCGAACTCGTCGATACCGCAATTGTTGGAAATGATGGTCAGATCTTTGGTGCCATGTTCACGGATGGCTAGAATCAGATTTTCCGGAATGCCGCACAGGCCAAAACCGCCCGCCATGATGGTCATACCATCAAATAGCAGCCCATCCAGTGCCTCTGCAGCGCTTTGATATAGCTTGCTGGCCATTGGCGTTCCTTTCCCTTTGAATGAATCCCTTGTTTTATGCTCTATGCTGCGTTGCACAGAACGTCAAGGCGCGATGCCGTGATAAGAGGGCGCGGCACCCGGGGCCAGAAAAGATTGGATAAAAGCAAAGTGATGCGCGGGTATTTTGCAATCGGAATTGAACGGGCTTCAAAAGCCGGAAATATGGGAAATCTGATCCGTACGGCGCATGGCTTTGGCGCGTCTTTTGTGTTTTCCATTTCGCCACGGCTGGAAGCCGGCGAAGTGGGCCATGACAGCCATGCAGATACGGCCCGCTCCGCCAAAACGCTGCCCTATTTTGAGTATCACAGCCTTGAAGAACTGGCCCTGCCAAAGGACTGCCGCCTTGTGGGGGTGGAACTGACCGATGATTCCATCGATCTGCCGTCTTTTCATCATCCATTGAATGCGGCTTATATTTTGGGGGGCGAGCGCATGAGTTTGCCTCAAAATACGCTTGATCGCTGTGATTATGTGGTCAAGATCCCGACACGATTTTCGCTCAATGTGGCAACGGCCGGGGCGATTGTTATGTATGACCGGCTGATGACATTGGGCCGGTTTGCGCCACGTCCCGTGCAATCGGGCGGGCCTGTGGAGCGTGCTCCGGTCCATGTGCATGGTGGCCCGAAGATCAAATCCTGAGGGCTTGAGGAGATGTATGTCGGCCCCTATGTGGTAAAACCCCGGACCTTATGTGATAGACGGGATGACGATGGCCAAATCAGGCCGCACGGTTTTGGAGAGAGCGCCCATGTTGAAGACGAACCCCATGTCCTTTCTAGCCATAAGCCTTAGTGCTTTTTTGTTGATGATGCCCGGAGCGGCATTTGCACAGGATAAAATCGACCTGATTGGCGGGTTCAACGATTGGGATGCCTTTACCTTGAAGAAGCCCAATGGCGAACAGATGTGCTATATGGTGTCGGTGCCGAAATCGTGGAAAGCCAATAAGGATGGTGTGCGGCGTGGCGATATTTATATCACCATCACCCACCGCCCGCAGGCCGATGTGCGCGATCAGGTGAATGTGGTGGTGGGCTATCCGTTTAAATCCGGCGTGGAAGCAAAAGCGGTGGTGGACGGAAAATCGCGTTTTAGCCTGTTCACACAAGGGGATGGGGCGTGGCTTTATACCTCGAAAGACGATGCGAAAATGGTAACGGCCATGCGTCGGGGCAACAGTTTGATCGTTGAAGGCGAATCGTCACGTGGGACCAAAACCACCGACCGCTATTCGCTGTCGGGCTTTACCGCTGCCCATAATGCCATTGGCCGGGCGTGCAGCCGCTAGGGTTTTTGTGCACAAGGCTCGCATTTGCCGTTCAAAAGCAGTATAGCACGGCCCTTGAAGCCAAAGAGATAGATGACATGACCCAGACCGCTCCCGATAGCGCGCATAGTGGTGCGCCGATGGCCAGCCCCGGACCCGTGGTGCCGGTGGTTTCTCCCCGTGCGGCAAACACCGATCCGCGCCGCGATATTCTTGGTCTGTCGCGCGATGAACTGCGCGCTGCCCTGATCGAGATCGGTGTGCCAGAACGGCAAGCCAATATGCGGGCCAAGCAGATCTGGAATTGGGTCTATCACCGTGGGGTGACGGATTTCGAAGCCATGACGAATGTGGCGAAAGAGGTGCGGGCGCGTTTGGGCGAGGCCTTTTGCATTTCCCGCCCGGAGATTGTCGACGCACAATATTCCAACGACGGTACGCGCAAATATCTGCTGCGCTTTGATGATGGTTCGGAAGCGGAGGCGGTTTATATCCCTGATGAAGATCGCGGCACTTTGTGCATTTCTTCCCAAGTGGGATGCACGCTGAATTGCCGGTTTTGCCATACGGGAACCATGCGCCTGGTGCGCAATCTGACACCGGGCGAGATCGTTGCGCAGATGATGGTGGCCCGTGACGATCTGGGCGAATGGCCCGCCAGCACCGACAATCGCCGCGTCACCAATATCGTGATGATGGGCATGGGCGAGCCGCTTTATAATTTCGACAATGTCAAAAAAGCCCTGCAGATCGTGATGGATAAGGAAGGCATCCAGATGTCGCGCCGCCGCATCACGCTTTCAACGGCGGGTGTGGTGCCGATGATGCTGCGTTGTGGCGAAGAAATCGGCGTCAATTTGGCGGTGTCTTTGCATGCGGTTAATAATGAAACCCGTGACGAAATCGTGCCTCTCAACAAAAAATACCGTCTTGAGCAATTGATGGAAGCCTGTGCCGCCTATCCCGGCACCCATAATGCGCGGCGTATTACCTTTGAATATATCATGCTCAAGGATATCAACGATTCCGATGCCGATGCGCGCGAACTGGTACGGCTGCTGACCCGTTACAAGCTGCCTGCCAAGGTGAATCTCATTCCCTTTAATCCGTGGCCCGGCAGCCCTTATGAATGTTCCGATTGGGATCGCGTTGAGCGGTTTTCCGATCTGGTGTTCAAGGCGGGCATTTCCGCCCCCATCCGCACGCCGCGCGGCCGCGACATCATGGCCGCCTGCGGTCAGTTGAAATCGGCCAGCGAGAAAAAGCGCAAAAGCGAGATTTTGCGCGAACAGGCCGCTGCCACACAGGATTGATCGGAGAAAGCCCATGGCGATGGAATATCTTCACACAATGGTGCGTGTGACGAATCTGGATGCATCTCTGGATTTTTATTGTGCCAAGCTGGGCTGGTGGAAGTAAAGCGTGTGGACCATGAAAAGGGCCGCTTCACGCTGGTCTTTCTGGCAGCGCCAGGCAATGTGGATGAAGCCAAAGAGCGCCATGCGCCTTTGTTGGAACTGACCTATAACTGGGACCCCGATTCCTATGAGGGCGGGCGGAATTTCGGCCATCTGGCCTATCGTGTGGATGACATCTATGCGACCTGCCAGCGCCTGATGGATTCGGGGGTGACCATCAACCGTCCGCCGCGTGATGGGCATATGGCCTTTGTGCGCTCGCCAGACGGGATTTCTATCGAATTATTGCAGCATGGTGAGCCATTGGCCCCGAAAGAACCATGGGCTTCTATGGAAAACACCGGGGTCTGGTAGGCAAAGCCTCTTTTCATGGGCGCAGGGATGGCCTAGGACAACAGTCCATTGGTCCATTCTGTTGTAAGGGTTTTTGTCATGTCCTCATCCGCGCCCAAAAAAGTTGTCCTCGCCTATTCCGGTGGTCTTGATACATCCGTCATTTTGAAATGGCTGGAGGCGACCTATGGCTGCGAGGTGGTGACATTTACCGCCGATCTGGGCCAGGGGGCCGAGCTTGAAGAGGCCCGCGCCAAGGCGGAAATGCTGGGCATCAAAGACATTTATATTGAAGATCTGCGCGAGGAATTCGTGCGCGATTATGTGTTCCCGATGATGCGCGCCAATGCGCTTTATGAAGGGCTTTATCTTTTGGGCACCTCCATTGCCCGTCCCCTGATTGCCAAGCGCCAGATAGAAATCGCCCGCGAAACCGGCGCCGATGCCGTGTGTCACGGCGCCACCGGCAAGGGCAATGATCAGGTACGCTTCGAGCTTTCCTATTATGCGCTGGAGCCTGATATCAAGGTGATCGCGCCGTGGCGGGAATGGGATCTCAATTCCCGTACCAAGCTGATCGAATTTGCCGAACAGCATCAAATTCCGGTGGCCAAAGACAAGCGCGGCGAAGCCCCCTTCTCGGTGGATGCCAATTTGCTGCACACCTCGAGCGAGGGCAAGGCGCTGGAAGATCCGGCGGTGGAAGCGGAAGAATTTGTCTATTCCCGCACCGGCTCGCCTGAAGCTGCCCCCGATATCCCGCAGTTCATCGAAATCGGTTTTGAACGGGGGGATGCGGTGTCTTTGGATGGCAAGGCTTTGTCACCCGCCGAGCTGTTGACCGCCTTGAATGAGTTGGGCCGTATCCACGGTATCGGGCGGCTGGATCTGGTGGAAAATCGTTTTGTGGGCATGAAATCGCGCGGCATTTATGAAACGCCGGGCGGCACCATTTTGCTGGCGGGCCATCGCGGGATCGAGCAGATCACGCTGGATCGCGGCGCGGCCCATCTGAAAGATGAGCTGATGCCGCGCTATGCGGAGCTGATCTATAATGGTCTGTGGTTCACCCCTGAACGGGAGATGCTGCAAGCGGCCATCGACCACAGCCAGCGCCATGTGGAAGGCACCGTGCGCCTGAAACTGTATAAGGGCGCGGTGCATATTGTGGGCCGCAGCTCTCCCAAATCGCTATACAGCTTAGAGCATGTGACCTTCGAGGAAGATGCGGTCTATGACCAGCGCGATGCGGAGGGCTTTATCAAGCTCAATGCCCTGCGCCTGCGCCTGCTGGCTCGTAGAGGGGCCTGAACGGCCAAAGCTATATTGGAAAATCGGGGATGGGCTTCAGAATTTGAAGCGCACCCCGGCATTGAGATGCCAGGCATCGAATTCCGAGCGGAAACGTCCGGTGGCATTGCCATTTTCTGTCACTGTCAGCCAATCGGGGCGGCCCGTGGAATAAAAGCGCCCATCCACCGTAAAGTCGAACCGTTCGGTGATGGGTATGGCCATGCCGACAATCGCTTGCCATGCAAATTCTGTGTCGGTGGGGCCGCCAAATTCGGTGCGGCCACCGGTGCCATTGGTGAAATAGACATCGGATTCCACACCGGCCAATCCTGCGCCCAAGCCCACATAAGGTACAAAGCGGCGGGAAATATCGGTGAAATCATAATAAACGACGGCCATGCCCGCCATAGAGCTGTTGTCGCCGGTAAACAGGGCGCCGGGCTGGCTGGTGATGAAGCCATTATCAATGCTGTTTTCCCGATAGGACAATTCTGCTTCCACCCGCACATTGCCGAAGCCGAAAGTGTCAAAGCGGTAGCCTACGGCACCACCCACCACAAAGCCGGGGTCGAAATCCATACGCGCCGCTTCAAAGGTGCTGTTGTCGGTCCGCAGGCTGGATTGGTCGCGTTGCAGGCTCAGGCCGCCAAAGGCGGTAAGATAGATATCTCCTGCTCGGGCGCTGGGCGACAAAGCAGTGGCGCAAAGAGCGGCGGCAGATAAAAAGGCAAGGGCGGGGATGCGGGACATGAGGCGGGCTCCATTGCTCGATATACTCGATAAACGAGCCTAAGCCGTTGCTGTTCCAACCGTAAGACAATACAGGCGCACAATTGCTTGATGGCCGGGTGAAGGCGGCGCGGCCCTTTATGTGAGAAAGAAATTGCGGATGCCGTCCATGATGAACTGGCTGGCAAAGGCAGCCAGAATGATCCCCAGAACCCGCGAGATAATGGTGGAGACCGTATTGCCCATTACGGCCATCAATTTGCTGGCCGCTAAAAAAGCGAACAGGGTAAGCAGCAAGGTTGCGCCGATGGCGGCCAGAATGGTGCCTTGGGCCAGATAATTGCCTTCATGGCTGGCCATCAACAAAATGATCGACGCAATGGCCCCCGGCCCTGCCAGAAGCGGGATGGCGATGGGGAAAACGGAAATATCTTCCAGATGTTCCTGATGGCTGCGTTCGGCGGAATTTTCGCGGCGTTCCGTGCGTTTTTCAAACACCATTTCAAGGGCGATCAGGAACAGCATCACCCCACCCGCCACCTTCAATGCATCCAGCGTAATGCCCAAGGCGGATAGGAACGGTTCGCCCACAGCCGCGAAGAAGAGTAAAATGGCAACGGCAATCAATGTTCCCTTGATGGCCATCAGGCGTTTATGCCGCGCATTGGCGCCTTCGGTCAGGCTGGCAAAGACAGGGGCAATGCCAACGGGGTCGATAACCACGAAGAAGGTGACAAAGGCGCTGATGAAAATCTCAAGCATAAAGACCCCGGATCGGTGTTGCGATAATACAGGCCCTTAACGCATTTTGCGACCAAGGCAAACCCCAAGGATAGGGGGCTTTGTTCTGGTTATCGCGCATCAGGGTCTGATGGGTCGAGGCCGTGGATGCGGCAGGTGGCGGTCAGGGTGTTGGCCAGCAAGCAGGCAATGGTCATGGGGCCAACGCCGCCCGGTACGGGGGTAATGGCTCCGGCATGCTTTTGGGCCGATGCAAAATCCACATCGCCCACCAGCCGGGATTTGCCTTCGCCTTTTTCAGGGGCGGGGATGCGGTTGATGCCCACATCGATCACCGTGGCACCGGGTTTGATCCAGTCGCCTTTGATCATGCACGGGCGGCCCACAGCGGCCACCAGAATATCGGCTTTGCGGCAGATATCGGGCAAATCGCGGCTGCGGGAATGGGCAATGGTGACGGTGCAATTGGCTGCCAGCAGCAAATGGGCGAGGGGTTTTCCCACAATGTTCGAGCGCCCCACCACCACAGCGTCAAGGCCGGAAAGATCGCCCAAATGATCGTGCAGCATCATCATGCAGCCAAGGGGGGTGCAGGGCACCAGACCCTTGCCGCCGGTGGCAAGCAATCCGGCATTGATCACATGAAAACCGTCCACATCCTTTTTGGGATCAATGGCGGCAAGCACATGGGCGCTATCGATTTGTTCCGGCAAGGGAAGCTGCACCAGAATGCCGTGCACATTTGGATCGGCATTGAGCCGGGCCACAAGATCCAGCACCTGCGCTTCATCGGTATTCTGGGGCAAGCGGTGCTCGAAGGACTGCATGCCCACCTCGATCGTTTGCCTGCCTTTGTTGCGTACATAAACCTCGCTGGCCGGATCGTTTCCCACCAGCACCACCGCCAGCCCCGGCGTGATCCCGTGATCGCGGTTAAGCTGTGCCACTTGATCCGCAATGGTCCGGCGTAAATTTGCGGCGAATGCCTTACCGTCGATAAGCTGTGCCATTGGTGTGCGCTTTCGCGTTGGGGGAGGAT
Source organism: Iodidimonas gelatinilytica (assembly GCF_008579125.1). NCBI lineage: Bacteria > Pseudomonadati > Pseudomonadota > Alphaproteobacteria > Iodidimonadales > Iodidimonadaceae > Iodidimonas > Iodidimonas gelatinilytica. The sequence goes on from NZ_BKCL01000003.1 coordinate 224,355, forward strand.
CAAATACCAAGGCTCATACGTGTCATGGCCCGTGAAAGTTGGTCGATTAAATGGTCCGGGTCGCCATCTATATGCAGGGTTTTCAGCCGCGCGGTGTCGCCGGATTGAATATGGATGGTGCTTTTGGGCAGGCCGAATTCTTTTGCCAGCAAGGCGATCAATGCTTTGTTGGCCTTACCTTTTTCCGGTGCCACCGTCACGCAGACCCGCAGACGTGCGGCCCCATCGCTATCAAGCTCAACCCGGTCAAGCATATTGGATGCGGCCTTGGGTGTCAGCTTGACCGAAAAGCGCACCCCGTCGGGGCGTCGGTCAAAGATTTCAATAGCCGTAAAGCAAGGGGACGATGCTGTCATTGAAGAAAATCTGTATAGCCTGCACAAGCAAGAGCAGGATCAGGGGGGAAATATCAATGCCGCCCAAATCAGGAACGATCCGGCGGATCGGCCGCAGGGCAGGTTCGGTTGCGCGATAGAGAAACTCCATCAGCGAGGCAACGAACTGGTTTCTTGTGTTGATGACATTGAAAGCCACCAACCAGCTGGTAATCACCCAGACAATCAGGATGATCTTAAAGATGCCGATGGCCGAATTAACAAGGAAGACAAGTGCGCTCATTGATCGTCGCTTTCGACAAATTCCATTTTAATGCCGTCCAGATGTAGCCGTCACCGGCAAGGCACGCAACCATGCGCGTGTGAAATATGTGTCATAGGCCGGATGCGGCTATGGCCTTGGGGGTGGTTGGGATATAAACCATCGACACAGTATGAAAGTGTAAACCAAGTCTTAAGGATAGACGGATTATGCTTCATGGTTGATCGGTTTTATCAGGGCGACAGGACATGGCGTTCTTTTCCATAGGCAGCGGACAATCGGCATTTTTGCCTCAGATCACGCCTATTGATCTGTCTGTTCTGGCGTTTCAGCCGCCATTGACCGCTGCTCAATTGCAGGGCCAAAGCAGCGATCCTGCGGTGATTCCGCCCTGGCAGCTTTCCCAGGAAAGCGAATCACTGGACCGTCGCCTTAATGAGGTGCGCAGGCTGACCAGCTTCATCGATGAACAGGCTCCCGGTGTTGATTCGGTGGGTGTAGGTGTTGATGAGCGGGCATCTTTTGTGCTCTTCGATGCCCTTAAAAAGCTGGAAACGCTGGCGGAGGTTGCGGCCGACGAGAGCACATCTCCCGCCAATCTTGCCCGTTTGAACGAACAATTTCAGGCCGGATTGGCGGAAATCACCGATTATATCGGGTCTGCCAATACGGACAAACTCACCTTGCTGGCGGGGCAACGCACGTCCAGCACCACATCACCCATTGAAATCGGCACGGATCAGCAAACCTTTACCGGCCAAGCGGTGGCTTTGGGCAGCCGCGATGATCCCATCGAAAACCTTGTGGGCGACGAACAATTCACCGTTGTTATCAAGCGTTTTGACGAATCGTTCACTATCGACATTAATTTGGCCGACATCGAGGGGCCGTTGTCGATCAATGCGGTGGTGGATCATATCAACACGCAAATTACCGCCGTGCCCGCCACCGATAGCAATGGCGACCCGATTTTGCGAGCCAATGGCGATCCGATTCCGAAATTCACCACCCGTTTCGGTATCAAGACCGATGATAATTTCGATCATGCCATCGAAGTGCGTACCTCTTTGTTCGAGGAAGTACGTCTGGTGCCTGCGGTATCGGAGCCAAGTCTGTTTGTGACCACCAATCGCACGGCCTTGCGCGGTGACGATCCGGAACAATCGCGGGTGACACGGTTCGATGATGTGGCGGGAGCCATTGTTGAAGCGACCCGCACCGAAATCGTCGGCATTGATGGCCGCGCCACCCGGATTGCGGAATTGACTCCGACCGAGGATGAGGACGATGTGGCTGGCCCCGTTGCAGCGGCCACCACGACAGCGGCGGTGGCGGTGGATAGCGAAGGGTTCATTTACACGCTGGGGACTTCTTCGGGCGATTTTGGCAATCAGCAGAATCTGGCGGCCGACGGTGAGGATGTGTTTCTCACCAAGATCGATACATTGGGCAATGTGGTCTTCTCCCGCCTTTTGGGCAGCGCCACCAATGCCGAAGCCTTTTCGCTGGCGGTGGATAGCCAGGATAATGTGATCATCGCAGGCAGCACCACAGACAATCTGGGGGACAATACCCGGATTTCGGGCACCGACAGTTTTGTCACCAAATTCAGTGCGCGCGGTGACCGGATTTTCACCTATCAGCTTGATACCGTTGCCCAAGACAAGCCCGCCGCCATCGCGATCGATGCGGATGACAATATCATTCTTACCGGCTTTAGTGACGGGGCGATCAATGCGGCAACGCCATCAAATGGCGGCGTGATGTGATGCTGCTGAAGATTGATGGGGATTCGGGGCAGCGGATTGATGAAGCCTTGATCGGATCAGCCACAACCGAGCGTGGCGAGGCGGTGGCCATCGCGGAAGACGGCAATATTTTGCTGGCCTCTATCGACAATGGCCGCGCCGTTTTGCGCAAGGTGGATGTGAATGATTTTTCCAATATCCTGTTTGAACAGGATCTGGGGCAGATCAACAATAGCGGGGCCATTAGCGGTTTACGGGTATCGGGCAGCAATATTTTTCTGGCAGGCAGCACGTCGAATTCCGGGTTTACCGGCACAGCGGCGAGCATTGCCAAAGACTTTGCGGGCGATACGGATGGTTTCGTTTTGAAACTTACGGACAACGGCTCTTCTGCCGATGCGGATTTCGTCAGCTTTGTGGGCACGGAAGCGTTTGACAAGATCAACGATATTGCCGTGGGGGCAAGTTCGGTCTTTGTGGTGGGCAGCACCCGCGGGGCGCTGGAGGCTGGTGGCCGTGAAGGCCCGACAGATGCTTTTATCACGCGCATTGATATGGCCACCGGAGCCATCGAACAGGTGCAGCAATTCGGTCTGCTTTTGACCAATAATGAAGCTACGGGCATTGCCTTTACCAATACCGGCCCTTCGGTGCTGGATGCGCTTGGGCTGCCCGCGGGCACCGTGGACCGGATTGAAACGCGCAGCGTCGATTCCCAAACCACCGCAAAGGCGGGGGACTATTTCGATATCTCGATCGACGGAGGCAGGAAGCGCCGCATCACCTTGAACGAGGGCGATACATTTTCCGATATCGCCCGGCGCATCAATCGTTTGTCATTCCGGGGCGATGTTTCTGCCGATGGCAGCAATGGAAAGCTGGTGATTCGCGCCAATGGCTCTGCTTCGGTGGATCTGATCGCAGGAGAGGGCAGCAGCGACCTTCTGGGGAAATTGGGGTTAAAATCCCAACGGCTTTTGGGAACCGATGCGCTGTTCAACCTCAATGATGATGACGACCGGAATTCTTCCAGCACCGAATCCGATCTGGGTGGGGTGTTTGCCTTCAAACTGGATGGGCCATTGGGGCTTCAGGATCGGCAAACAGCCGCTTTCACCCTGACGCAAATACAAGAGGCCATCAACACGTCGCAACGCGCCTTTCGCTCTTTGTCTCCCAGTATTCTTGATACTTTGGGGGATCAATTGGGCGGCAGTGCCAGTGGTGTTGTCCCGACCCGTTTGCAAAGCCAGCTCGCCAATTATTCGGCGGCGCTTTCGCGGTTGCAATCGGGCAGCGGGGGCGGCGGCTTTTTCATTTGATCCAATCCACAAAGAATGGGCGTCGTGGTTCATCTGCGGTTCAACCGTGGGCGCGCTTATTGGATATTTGGCAGGAGGCGGAGACTGCGTCCGATGACCGACCGATTTTCCATTTTGTTTGCCCTTTGCTGCGCTCTTGGTGTTTTCGCACAAGCCGCAATGGCGCAGGATATCCCAAGCAGTGATCGTCGAAGCGGGGCACCAGACGATCCGTTCGATGCGGAAGAAAGTGTGGGGAATTGCGTCAGCACCCGTCAGATAAGCGCCACCCATATTCTGGATGATCGCAAGATTTTGCTGGAGATGAGCGAGGGCGCGGACATTGTGATGCATTTGAAATATCAATGCCCACAACTGAAATTCCATGATTATTTCAGCTATGAATCAACGCTGGGGCAATTATGCGCCGAGCTGGATCAGATCACCACCCGCGCCGGGTTTCACTGCGATATCGGCGGTTTTTCAAAAGCCACGCTGGAATCGGAAAGCGAGCAGCCTTCCACCCCCTGATATTTATGACTTTGCGGTTTCAGTCGCTTCGGGATTCTGTGTATGCGGCTTTTTCTTCTTCGGCTCTCCAAGAGAATCGCGCAGCATCTGGATATGGAATTTCAGCGCATAAAGCTCGCCCGCATGGGTGGGGGGCACGGAGAGTGTGCCCAGACCTTTTTCAATGGCATCCAATTCGGCCAAAGCCTTGTCCCTGTGGATGTCTTGGTGGGCGGCGCGCTTCTCAATGGCCCGCAAGGCTTTATAGGGGCGACTGATGCGGGCCTTTATGCGCCAGGAATAAAGCGGCGGCACAATGCGCAATAAGGGGATCAACAAGGTAAGCAAAGGCAGGGCCATCACCAGCCAGCGATCCAGCATCGTCGCCGCCCAGAAGGGCAGGATCCGTTGCAGGAAAGATGGCCCACGGCGGTGAAACCGCGCCGCTTCATCATTCAAGGGCAAGGACAGCATATAAGGCGAGGGAAATTGTCCGGCGGTTTCAAACAATCCTGCCTGATCATGAATCGTATTTGCCACCATCAAAAGCCTGTCGACCAAGGCCGGATGTAAATCCCGACGCGCCACCAATTGGGCGGTGGTGCCGATCAACCGGGTGTTTTGTGCCGGAATATTGCGCGCCAGATCCACGGCTCCTTCGGGCAGGTCCAGCGCCCGTACATAGCCAAATTTCCGGGCATAGGCCGCAGCGCGGGGCAGGCTGAAAAGGGTCACACCATCTTGGTGCAACAGGTCATCAATATCCTGGCTTGGCGCCCCGCCAACGGTGAACACGGCATCTACTTGGCCTAAAATCAACGCTGTTACTGCCTCATTGCCGCTTAAATGGCTCAGGGCGGTATCGGGGACCGGCAAGCCATTCAGGCGATATAGCTCCGCAGCCAAAGCCCGGCTTCCCGATCCCGCAGCCCCAATGGCGACGGTCAGGGCTTCCAGATCCCGCACATCCTGAATTTTCACATCATCGCGCAAGAACAGCCACGCCGGTTCAAAATAAAGGCTGGCCAGCGCTTCAAGGGGTTTGGGGGCATCAATGGGCGGGGCCACACCGGCTTGCACAAAGGCGATGATGGCGTCATCAGGGTCGCTTGTTGCCAATCGTTCCAGATTGTCTTGCGAGCCTGCGGTTTCCACGATCGTTACCGCGATATCGCTTTTGGCCAATGCCTCCCGATAGCGTGCGGCCATCAGGGAATAGGTGCCGCCTTTTGAACCGGCGAGGATGGTCAGATGCCTGGGCGGGGCTGGTTCAACGAATTGGAACGCCGCGTAAAAGGCGATAACGAGCAAGAGTATCGAGGGCAGCCCGATGCCCAGCCCTTCCGACAACCAGGAGGGCAAGGCAGCCAAGCGCCGCGCCAAAGGGCCCGTCTGGTCGTTTTGCGGTTCTTGCGTTTCTGGGTCTTGTTTCACGCCTGCTCCTGGTATCGCCCCGTCAGATGCGAAGGAGTTTGGCCTGTGAATCGGGATTTGTCATGACCCTGTTTTAAGAGGTTGTACGGCAGCATAGGCTTGTCGCCGTGCTTTTGCTGGCTTAAAAGCGGCCTTTATAAAGATTGAAAACCATATGGGAGCCCGCGCTGATGTCCATCATGTCCGACCGCTGGATTCGTGAGAAAAGCGTTTCTGAGGCCATGATCGAGCCGTTCGAAGATCGTCAGCGCCGTGAGGGGACGATTTCTTATGGCCTGAGCTCCTATGGCTATGATGCGCGGGTATCCAACGAGTTCAAGATTTTCACCAATGTGGATAATGCTTTGGTGGACCCCAAGGATTTCTCGCCCCACAGCTTTGTGGATCGCACCACTGATGTGTGCATCATTCCCCCCAATTCCTTTGCGCTGGCCCGCACGGTGGAATATTTCCGCATCCCCAAGGATGTTTTGGTGATCTGCCTTGGTAAATCCACCTATGCCCGTTGCGGGATCATCGTCAATGTGACCCCTTTGGAGCCGGGCTGGGAAGGCCATGTAACGCTGGAATTTTCCAATACCACACCGCTGCCCGCCAAGGTTTATGCCAATGAAGGGGCGTGCCAATTCCTGTTTTTGCAAGGCAACGAGCCGTGCGAGGTGACCTATGCGGATCGGTTGGGGAAATATCAGGGCCAGCGCGGCGTGACTTTGCCCAAGCTTTGAAAGCGGCCTTTCTCTCACCTTTTTCTGGCCATGCCTGTGCCCATCTAAGGCGATATACAAAGGGCATCGGGCGTGGCATTCGCTGCGTCTCCCTATGAAAGGATACTATCGCCCTTATGGATAAACTCATAGTGCGTGGCGGCCAGAAGCTGTCGGGAACGGTCCAGATTTCAGGCGCGAAAAATGCGGCGCTGCCCTTGATGGCGGCCAGCCTTTTAACCGATGCGCGCCTGCGCTTGTCCAATCTTCCCCGGCTGGCGGATCTGGCCACCATGGGCGATCTTTTGAACCATCATGGTGCATCCGTGACCATCGAAGGGGCGATGGGCAATGGCCGTCCCTATGGGCGGATTCTGGCGCTGGAAGCTCCGCATATCACCGATACCACCGCCCCTTATGATATTGTGCGCAAGATGCGCGCCTCGATTCTGGTTCTGGGGCCGATTCTTGCCCGCGAAGGTTTGGCCCGGGTGTCCTTGCCCGGCGGGTGCGCCATTGGCACCCGTCCCATTGATCTGCATTTGGACGGGCTAAAGGCGCTGGGTGCCGAAATTGAATTGAATGAAGGCTATGTGACCGCCCGCGCTCCGCGCGGTGGTTTGCGCGGTGGCCGTGTGGCTTTCTCCAAAATATCGGTAGGGGCGACGGAAAATCTGATGATGGCGGCCTGTTTGGCCAATGGCGAAACCGTGCTGGAAAATGCCGCTTGCGAGCCGGAAATCGTTGATCTGGGAGAGTGCTTGAAGGCCATGGGGGCGCCCATCGAAGGCTTGGGCACCCCGCGCATCCGGATCATGGGGCAAGCCAGCCTTTCAGGGGCCACCCATCGCTGCATGGCGGACCGGATCGAAGCCGGGTCTTATGCGGTGGCGGCTGCCATTACCGGGGGCCGTGTGACCTTGGCGGGGGCCGAGCCCGCATCCATGCAGGCCTTGTGCGATATTTTGAAGGAAGCCGGTGTTGATATTGCCGAGTGCGATGCGGGTTTGATTGTTTCGCGGGAAGGACCGCTGCGCCCTGTGACATGCACCACCCATCCTTATCCGGGTTTCCCCACCGATATGCAGGCCCAGTTGATGGCGCTGATGACCTTGGCCGAAGGCGAATCGGTCATCACCGAAGCGATCTTTGAAAACCGCTTCATGCATGTGCAGGAACTGGCGCGGATGGGGGCCGATATTTCGGTGTCCGGCTCTACCGCCCGGATTCGCGGCGTGGGATCGCTGACAGGGGCGCCGGTGATGGCAACGGATTTGCGGGCCAGCATGGGATTGGCTTTGGCAGGCTTGGCGGCCCGTGGTGTAACGGAAGTACACCGACTTTATCATCTGGATCGCGGTTATGAGCGGCTGGAAGAAAAGCTTTTGGGACTTGGTGCCGATGTGGCGCGTGTTGCCGCTTGAGATTTTTCGTTCTTTTGCCCAAAGTTGCCTTATGACAGAAAAACTCAAACTTATTGCCCGCAGCGCAGATGATCTTTCGGTTATTTCCGCGGTTTTGCAAGACAGTGCTTTGCGGATCGACGATATGGCGTGGCTGCCTGAAGCACACCGCTTTGCGGTGGTGGCCAACCGGTTCCGCTGGGAAAAAGTTGCCAAAGATGCCCCTCGGCGCAAGGCGCGCGGCGAAAGGGTGCGGGCCGGGCTGCATTTCGACGGGATCTTGCGGGCGCAGTTCCGCAATCTTTCCCTTGGCGACAAACAAAAAGTGGTGGAATTGCTGGCCATCGATACCAAGATGGGCGAAGACGGGGCTGCTACCATAGAGCTTGTTTTCGCAGGGGGTGGCACGATTCGGTTGGATGCGGAATGCATCGAAGTGGTGCTGCAAGATCTGTCCGATGCGTGGACGGCCCTTCGCACCCCATCCCATGCGGTGGATTGACCCCGTTTTTTTGGCTGGCCATGGACCTTTTGTGCGGTGCAAGGTAAAAAGCCTCACCCTTTGATGGAGAGCGCCCATGGCATCTGTACCGCCCGCACAATCTGAATTGATTTCGGCTGATCAACCACAGTCCGATCTGGTTTTGGCTTTGCCCAAGGGGCGTATTCTGCAAGAGGCCATGCCATTGGTGCGGGCTGCCGGGATCGAGCCGGAAGCCGCTTTTGATGATCCGGGCAGTCGAAAACTGCAATTCGATACAAACATACCCGGTTTGCGAATCATCCGTGTGCGGGCCTTTGATGTGGCCACCTTTGTTGCTTTTGGTGCGGCACATTTGGGGATTGCCGGCAATGATGTGTTGATGGAATTCGATTATCCCGAAATCTATGCGCCGCTTGATCTGAAGATCGGCCATTGCCGCTTGTCGCTGGCCGAGCCGGAAGATCTGGCCCGTGAGGATGACCCCCAAAGCTGGTCCCATGTGCGGGTGGCGACCAAATATCCAAATCTTACCGGCCGTTATTTCGCGGCCCGTGGGGTGCAGGCGGAATGTGTGAAGCTGAACGGGGCGATGGAATTGGCCCCGGCCCTTGGCTTGTGCCCGCGGATCGTTGATTTGGTGTCCACCGGCTCTACCTTGCGCGCCAATGGCCTGCGCGAAGTGGCGGTGCTGACGCAGATCACCTCGCGGCTGATTGTGAACAGGGCGGCCTTTAAAACCTATCCCGATCAGGTGGGCGGCTGGGTCGAACGGTTCCAGAATGCCTTGGGGGCCGCCGATGCCGCGTGAACTCATCCGTACGGACCCTGATTTCGATCGGCAGTTTGAAGCGCTTTTGAACCAGAAGCGCGATGAAGCACATTCGGTCCGCGATGTGGTGGATGGCATCCTGAGCGATGTGGCGCGGCGCGGAGATGCGGCGGTGCTGGAATATACGGCCCGGTTTGATCGGCTGGATATTTCGGCGGGCGATCTGCGTATCGATGCGGCTGAAATTGCACAGGCGCGGGCCAAATGCGACAGGGAAACATTGGATGCGCTGGCACTGGCGGCCAAGCGGATCAAGGCGTTCCATGCCCATCAAAAACCGCAAGACCACAGCTATATAGATGATGCGGGGGTCAGATTGGGCGTGCGCTGGTCTGCCATTGATGCGGCGGGGCTTTATGTGCCGGGCGGCATGGCCAGCTATCCATCCTCTGTTTTGATGAATGCTTTGCCGGCAAAAGTGGCGGGCGTTGAGCGCCTTGTGATGGTGGTTCCAACACCGGACGGGGTGATCAATCCTTTGGTTCTTGCCGCGGCGGATCTGGCTGGTGTGGATGAACTTTATCGCATTGGCGGCGCACAGGCGGTGGCGGCTTTGGCTTATGGGACCGAAAGTCTGGCGCCGGTGGATAAGATTGTCGGGCCGGGCAATGCCTATGTGGCGGAAGCGAAACGGCAGGTCTTTGGCCGGGTGGGCATCGATACCATTGCCGGGCCATCGGAAATTCTGGTGGTGGCTGATGGCGATAATGATCCGGCCTGGATCGCCGCTGATCTGTTGAGCCAGGCAGAACATGATGCGGTGGCGCAGTCGATCCTGATTACGGACGATGCCGCTTTCGCCAGCGCTGTGGCCGATGAAATCGAGCAGCAATTGATGTCTTTGGATCGTCGGGATATCGCTTCGGCAAGCTGGCGCGATTATGGGGCGATGATTGTGCTGGATGATCTTATGCAGGCCCCCGCCCTTGTGGACCGGCTGGCACCGGAACATCTGGAACTGGCGGTGGCGGACCCCGATGTTTTGTTCGCCCGTATTCGCCATGCAGGCGCCGTGTTTTTAGGGCGATATACACCGGAAGCGGTGGGGGATTATGTGGCTGGCCCCAACCATGTGCTGCCTACATCCCGTGCGGCCCGTTTTTCAAGCGGATTATCGGTGCTTGATTTCATGAAGCGTACCACGTTCATTGGCTGTGACGGTGATAGTTTGACGCGCATTGGCCCCGCGGCGGTTCGCCTTGCCCGCGCGGAAGGGTTGGGGGCTCACGCACAGTCGGTTTCCATCCGCCTTGACCGGGGGGCCGGCGGTGAAGACAGTCGCAAGCAGGATCATCAATGACTGAAAAAAATGGCGAAACATCCCGTCGTCTGATCGACGTGACTCTTGATGAATCCACCATTGTGCGCTGGAGCAATGATGTGGACCATGAGCGACGAGTGGCCATTTTTGACCTGCTGGAGCACAATCATTTCGATCCGGTGATCGCACTGCCCAATGATTATGAAGGGCCGTTCCGGTTGCATTTGCGGGTGGAAGAAGGGCGGTTATTGTTTGAACTGTCCGATGAAGCGGGAAATTTCCTCGAGTCGTTTCGTCTGCCGCTCACCCCGTTCCGTCGGATCATCCGGGATTATTTCACCGTTTGCGATTCGTATTTCCAGGCCATCAAAACCGCCAGTACGTCGCAGATTGAAGCCATCGATATGGGGCGACGCGGCTTGCACAATGATGCTCGGCCCTTTTGATGGAGCGCTTGCACGATAAGGTACGGGTGGATCAAAATACGGCCCGACGCCTATTTACCCTGATTTGCGTTTTGCATATTCGAGGATAGGGCATGGTTTCATCCCCGTCCAAAGCCGATGCCATACAGCGCGATTCCCCGCGCAGCGTTTTGTTTTTATGCAATCGCAATGCGGTGCGATCTCCCATGGCGCAGGCCTTGCTTTATCGCCATTCCCGGCACCGGATTGCGGTGTCTTCGGCGGGGCTGGAGGCGGGGTTTCTGGATCCGTTTTCGGTGGCAGTGATGGATGAAGTCGGCATTGATTTATCGGATCATGAACCGCAGAGCCTAGCGGGTTTACCAGACCTTGCGGTGGATCTGGTTGTTTCGCTGACCCCGGAAGCCCATCATCGGGCAATGGAGCTGACGCGGGACGGCACCTGTCTGGCGGAATATTGGCCCACGGTCGACCCCACCCTTGTGGAAGGCAATCGTGATCAGCGTCTGGATGCTTATCGGGGCTTGCGTGATGGCCTGATAACGCGCATCGAAACACGGTTTAAAGAGGCCGCGCCGGGGCATCTTTAAGTACTTTCATCGCCCATAAAGCGTGTGACGCTTGCATTTCGTCGCCGTCTCACTCATTTATGGCGCAAATTCCTTGTCTCAGATGAAAAGAAATTCGAACAAACATGGCGAAAGAAGAAATTTTGGAAATGCGCGGCACGGTAACGGAATTGCTTCCGAACGCCATGTTCCGCGTGACGCTTGAAAATGGGCATGAAGTGCTCGGACATACGGCCGGAAAAATGCGCAAAAACCGCATTCGTGTTCTTGCCGGTGATGAGGTGTTGGTGGAACTGACGCCTTATGATTTGACCAAAGGCCGAATCACCTATCGCTTTAAATAAGGCTGAGGGTGTGGCTTCCCGCCCCCATAGGTCGTCTGCGCTGCCCCGAAATGGCCATGGGGCGCGTTTGATTCTTGCATCGGCGTCGCCGCGTCGTGTGGCGCTTCTCGATCAGATCGGTGTGCATCCCGATGCGGTGGTTCCTGCCGATATCGATGAACAGGTGCACAAAGCCGAGCAACCGCGTCCCTATGCGCGGCGGATGGCCTTTGAAAAGGCCCGGCATGTGGCCAAGGACCATCCGGATTGCTTTATCCTTGCTGCTGATACGGTGGTGTCGGTGGGGCGGCGTATTTTACCCAAAGCGCTGGACCGTCAAACAGCCGATGATTGTCTGGCAATCTTGTCGGGGCGGCGGCACCGGGTAACCTGCGGTGTGGCTCTTGTTTGCCCTGATGGCCGGTGTCTGGAACGCCAGGTGGATACCGTGGTGATCTTCAAACGGCTGTCGGCGGACGAACGCCGTGCCTATCTGGACAGTGGCGACTGGCATGGCAAGGCGGGCGGCTATGCCCTTCAGGGCTATGCTGCGGCCTTTGTACGCCGGATATCCGGCTCCTATAGCACGGTGGTGGGTCTGCCATTGTTTGATGTGTCGCAGATGCTTCAAGGGCAGGGCTATCCGCTGCTTAAAGGATGGGCTTGTTCGGATGGCTGATTTGCTCATTGAAAACAGCGTTTCGGAATATCGCGTGGCGCTGGTCGATGAGCAAAAACCGTATGAGCTGTCTTTGATGCGCGGTGTTGCGCATTGGGTGGAAAGCATCAATATGGCCCGGGTGATCCGGTTGGCCCCGGAATTTGACGGCGCTTTTCTTGATCTGGGGGGGGGCGTTGAAGGGTTCATGACCCGCCGACATGCCCCCAGAGAGCGCGGTGCGCCGGTTCCTGCCCGCCTGGATGGCGGGATACATGAAGGCCAAAGCGTGCCGGTTCAGCTTATGGTGCCGCCGTCTGAGCAGGGCAAAAGCTGGACGGTGTCGGCCGATCTTCACCGCAAAGGCCGTTATATCACGCTGATCCCGTCGCAAGCCGGGCTGTCCTTCGATGATGAAGGGGCAGATAAGCGCGCGCAAGCACGGTTGAGCGAAGCCTTGGCGCCGATTTTGAAGGCGTGCGGTGTGCGGGTTCATGCGCCGGCTTTTCTTGTGGATGATGATGTGGTGCTGTCGGAAGCATCGAGGCTTCTGGGCCAGTTGCGGGCAATCAGGGCCGCGGGCAGCGGGGTGCGCATTCTTTTGCCCGGCCCGGATCTTTTAAGGCGCAGTTTGCGCGATGCGCCGGTGGGGCTGGGGGCGATCCGTTGCTCGGACCGGGCAACCTTGGCGGAAGCCATGTCTCTTACAAAAACTTGGCCCGATCTAGAGCCCCTGTTGCTGTGCGATATGGGGGATGGGGCGCTGTTTGAGCGCTATGGCGTTGAAGATGCGTTGGATGAGATCGCCAAAGGCGAGATTGCTTTGCCGTCTGGCGGGCGCATCAGCTTTGAAGATACCCGTGCTGCAATGGTGATCGATGTGGATGCGGGGGCTGCCTGCACAGGCCGTTCGGTAGCGCGGGTGGCGCGCATGGTCAATCTGGAGGCCGCCACGGCCATTGCCCTGCTGTTGCGCCGTGCCAATATCGGCGGGCTGGTGCTGGTGGATTTCATCGATATGGCCAAGCATGATGACCGCGAGGCGGTGCTTTCAGCGCTTGATGCCGGTTTCAAGGCGGATCCCGCGCCCATCCGCCGGTCGAAGATCAATCATCACGGGGTGCTTTCCATTACCCGAAAGCGGACGGGGCTTTCCGTGCGCGATCAGATGGTGGCAAAATCCGTTTCCTTGCCAAAGCTGGAAAATAGCTGCATGATTTGCTGCGGCGCGCCGAACGGACGGCTATTATGGACCAACGGCCCGGGACGCTGCATCTGGCCGCCGCGCCGGCGTTGGCGGAGAAACTGCGGGCGGGGGAGTGGCTTGCATTGCTGGCCCAGCGCACCGCCCGGTCCGTAGATTTAAAAGACCGTGCCGATCTGTCCCCCGATGACGGGCAATGCTGGATTGGCTGAATGATGATCAAGGAGCCGCGCTCATGAGCGGAAAATCCCCGGCCGGTAAAAAACCGCGCTGCCCCATGTGCAAAAAACCTGTCGCAGAGGCCTATCGGCCGTTTTGCTCCGATAGATGTAGCAAACTGGATTTGGCCCGCTGGTTTGGAGAGGCCTATGTTTTGCCGGGCGAAAGGCCGTTTGGTGGTGCAGATCTGGATGAAGAAAAGAATTCTTTCCAGAGCCTCTGGACAGGGTCCGATTGATTGCTTATAAGCAGCCCCCACAAGCGTGGCGCACGCCATGTTTGGGCTGTTAAAGCCAGTGCCCAGGTAGCTCAGTTGGTAGAGCATGCGACTGAAAATCGCAGTGTCGGTGGTTCGATTCCGCCCCTGGGCACCACTTCATTTCTCATCCCGTTTTCACATGTTTTTGGATAAGCGCGGCGTGGTTCTTGCGCTTATTGGGCGCTTAATCCTCCATCGATGGCCAGTTCTGCGCCATTGACGAATTTCGCTTCATCGCTGGCCAGATATAACACGGCATAGGCCACATCATTGGGGTCGCCCAAACGCTTCATGGGATTTTGTCTTGCCAGCTTTTCCACCAGAATATCGCGCGGCATGCCGGGTACCACGTCATCGAGAATAGCGGTGTCGATAAAGGCCGGATGCACCGAGTTGCAGCGAATCGGGTATTTGTTATGGGCGCAGTGCAGGGCCACCGATTTGCTGAAGTGCCGCACCGCTGCTTTTGCCGAGCAATAAGCGGCCAGATTGCCATCGGCGATCAGCCCCGCAACCGAGCTGATATTGACGATGGCCGCGCTTTCGCTGTTCTTCAATGCGGCCATGGCGGCGCGACAACCAAAGAAAACACTATCCAGATCTACAGCGTGCATATGCCGCCAGTCTTCGGTGCTGGTGCTTTCTACGGATCCCATACTGCCGATCCCGGCATTGTTCACGAGAATGTCAAGTCCGCCAAAATGGGCGCAACTTTGTGCAACCACTTCTGTCCACTGCGCTTCATTGGTGACATCATGGTGAAGAGCCAAGGCATTGGGGCCAATCTCTTGGGCCACTATTCTGGCGCTTTCCTCATTGATGTCCGTGCAAATGACTTTGGCCCCCTGTTGGGCGAAGATCAGTGCGATTGCGCGGCCCAGACCGGCTCCGGCCCCGGTAATCAAGGCCGTTTTACCTAGCAATCGTCCGCTTGTCTGGTCGGTCATGGTGGCAATCCTCACTTGAAAAAAGAGCCCCGATTCAGAACGATTCTGAGCCGAGGATATAGGAAAATCTATCCGACTTGCCTGTTTTGGCAGGTGTTGCAAACGAACAACTACCGCCAATCCCTTGCGTAGAGCCACTTGACGGACTTCGCTCAGTCAATCAATCTCGCACCAGAATATCAAAAAATTCCGATCATCGTGCATTGTCCGTAATGCCCGATGATGAGGTAGCGTACCATTTGTGGGAGGTATCATGATCGACGCAAAAAGCCTGTTAAAGGCGACCAGTGCACTTGCGACATCCGCATGTCTGCTAACGGCATGGAATATGTCCGCGCAGGCGCAGCAGCAGGACGAGAGTGTCAACGAAGTTGAAGAGATCGTTGTTACCGGCAGTTATATCCGCCGGTCATCGCAAACCAGCCAGGCATCCCCGATTTCGGTTATCGGCAGTGACGATATCGACCAGATCGGTGCCACCAGTTTGGCCGGGATCACCCAGACACTGACGATCAATACCGGGTCGCAGAACAATCCCGATGCCTTTACCCAGAATTTTTCCACCGGCACCAGCAATATCAATTTGCGTGGTCTCGGTGTGGCCTCGACCCTCGTTTTGCTGAATGGTCGCCGGCAGGTGGTCAGTGGGGCCACGACGGATGATGGTGTGAGCTTTGTCGATACGTCTTCGCTCATTCCGATGATCGCGCTCGAGCGGATGGAGATCCTGAAGGATGGTGCGGCGACCCTTTATGGCTCCGATGCCGTGGCGGGCGTTGTGAACTTCATCACCCGCGATCGCTTTGAAGGGTTTGAAATTCGCGCCGAATATCAAGGCGTTCAGGATGAAGGCAGCCAGAGAGATCTGAAAGTGGAAGCCATGGGTGGCGTTCAGTTTGATCGCGGCTATGCCGTTGCCGCCATCAGCTATCTGGACCGCTCGCCGCTGACCACTCAGGAAAGACGTCTCAGCCCCTTTGGTGGTCCTGATGTCAGCTCTATCGGTCAGCCGGGGACGTTCATCCTGACGGCACCGCCGCCTGATCCGCTGGCCGGAGCCATTTTCAATGGTCTTGTGGGTGCGGGCCAAACCCCGGCCTTTGCTGATCCGGGCTGTGCTGCCAATCCCAATTCCATTGCGCCTGATGCGGTGCCTGCTTTTGGCATTCCCGCCGGAGTTGTTGGTTTTTGCCAACTGGATTTCGGTGATTTCTTCAATCTGGTTCCGGATGAAAACCGTCTGCAAGGCTTTGCCAAAGTCGGGTATTCCATCACCGACGATCTTGAATTTTTCACGGAAATTTCTTTTGCCCGCAATCGGGCTACGCGTGGCAATACGCCCACCTTCCCAAATCTGACACCGCAATTGATTCCGGGATTTTTCGGGTCTTTTGAGCCGGGCACCTTCGGTGATCCGAACAATCCGCGCAGTACGCCGCCCAATCCGTTCAACCCCTTTGGTGTTGATGCCATTGCATTGGTGCGTCCGCTTGGTCAGGGCGAGCCTGCCGACAGTACCCATGATTCCGACACCTACCGCGTTGCGGCAGGTCTGACATGGGATATCGACGACACATGGCGTTTGGATACGGATGTGGTGGCGGCCCAAAATGATTTCACCTTGTCGGCACAAGATACGCTGGCCAGTGAATTCTTCTTTGCTTGAATGGCCTTGGCGGGGAAAATTGCGATCAGCTCACCGGTACGCCGGGCGTTGGTAACTGCCAGTTCTTCAATCCCTTCGCATCATCCTTCACCGCGCCCGAAGGGGCCACGGTGATCAATCCCACCACCGGGCTTCCGGTTCCTGTCGCCAATAGCGACGAGATTTTCGATTTCGTTCTCGGACGTAATCTTCTGGATATGGATTCCGATCTGCTGGTGGTGGATACGGTTCTTTCCGGCGATCTTGGTGATACGCTGCGCTTGCCGGGCGGCCCCATCGGGGTGGCCATTGGTGGTCAGTTCCGCCATGAAGAATTTGGCATGGATGCCGACAGCAATTCCAATAATGGCAATTTCCTGTTTGTTTCCGGTGCCGGCACACGCATCGCTGATTGGGACAGCCAACGGGATGTCTATGCGGCTTTTGCTGAAATCAGCCTGCCGGTAACCAATTGGTTGGAAGTCAGTTCTTCGGTGCGCTATGAAGATATCGAAGATGCCGGTGATACGGTGGATCCGAAAGTGGGGGTGCTGGTCACGCCAAGTTCTGATCTCAGCTTGCGCGGCACATATTCCACATCCTTCCGCTCACCGTCTTTGTTCCAGCAAAACACCGAAGGGTTTGTGGCGCTGGCACAGCTCAATGATCCCTTGTTGGGCAATACGGCGTTTTTGGCGGAATTTACCACCGGCAATGCCGATCTGAAGCCGGAAACCTCGCGGCAGTTCAATCTGGGCGGCACATGGGAGCCATCGGCAATCGAAGGTCTGACCATTGATCTCGATTATTGGAATTTCAAATTCCGCGATGCCATCGTCAAAGAAAATGCCCAGGCCCTGCTGGACAATGCAGCGGCGCAAGGGATTCCCGCATTGTTGGATCCGACGCGTTTCGTGCGTCCTTTGGGGGCCGCCTTGCCGTTGTTGTCCCAGGTCAACACACAGTTCGTGAATGCGCCGAGCATTGAAACCGATGGCTTGGATTTCAAGGCACGCTATCGCATGGATACGGATGTGGGCACCTTCTCGCCATTCTTTGAAGGAACCTATATCTTCAATTACGATGTGACCGATCCGACCCTTGGCACCACCATTAATGCCGTTGGCAGCCGCAATTTCCGCAATGTGGGCGATCCCACGCCGCGATTGCGCTTCAATGCAGGCATCAATTACTTGAATGGCCCACATAATTTCTACCTCGTTGGTCGTTATATCGATGATTATGATGATGACCAGATCAGCCCCACGGGCGACGGTGTGGAAGAAAACGGCCGGGTGGACAGCCAGTTCACCGTGGATATGCAATATGGGGTGCAATTGGGTGATCTTGTCGATTTCGCCGAAAATATCGGCGTGACGGCGGGGGTCATCAATCTCACCGGCAAAAAACCGCCGCTGGTCAATACCAATGGCGGCTTTGACAGCCGCGTACACGATCCACGCGGTCGGGTGCTGTATGTGCGCCTTTTGACCAAATTCTAAAATATCAGGAGCCAGCCAATTGGCTGGCTCCTTTCTATCCAAAAGAACAAACTGAAATCGCAACCCGCCGGGGGGATCATGAAAACCATATCCGCGTTGAAATTTGGAACGGCCTTAGCTTCATTGTCTTTCGCTGCGCTTCATGCCTTGCCGGTTATGGCGCAACAGGACAGCGGTTCTGGGCTGGAGCTTGAAGAAATCACGGTAACGGGGAGTTATATCCGCACGCCCCGGCAAAAAGATCGTCCTTCACCGATTTCGGTCATCGGTCAGGATCAGTTGCAAGATATTGGCGCGGCGGATATTGCCGATTTGACCAACACTCTCACCATCAATAATGGTGCACAAAACAATCCTGATGCCTTTACGCAGAATCTGACCACTGGTACGGAATCCATCAATCTGCGCGGCCTTGGGCTTGCCTCCACATTGGTGCTGTTGAATGGCAAGCGGCAGGTGAATTCTGCCGCGCCTTCCGATGACGGGATCCTGTTCGTCGATACCGCCTCGCTGATCCCCATGATCGCCCTTGAACGCACGGAAATTTTCAAGGATGGCGCCGCTGCCATTTACGGGTCCGATGCGGTGGCCGGCGTGGTCAATTTCATCACCCGTGATGATTTTGAAGGATTGGAGCTGAAAGCGGAATGGCAGGGCAATACCAATAGCAGCCAGAATGATTTCAAGATTGAAGGCCTGTGGGGCGGCGGCAATGACCGCACCCATCTTACCGTTGCCGCCAGCTATCTGGACCGTTCGCAATTGACCACCCGCGAGCGGGATCTGCGCCCCGATGCCTTTATCGGCCCCAATGGCCTGAGCGTTTCTACTCTCACCAGCACGCCGGGGAACTTCATTCCGCTGACAGCACCGCGATCCGATCTCAATCCCGCTCTCGCGCCGCTGACCAATATTTTCAATGCGGGTTTCGATAATGCGGTGCCCTTGTTCAATTTTGAAGGCATTGGCCCGGTTGCGGGAACGCCGGTGATTGCCAATCCATTCGGCGATGGCTTTTTGGTGGGCAGCTTCGGCGGTTTCCAGTTCCAATCGCCTGATATTGCCGATCCCAACAATCCGGCGTCTTTCCTGTCGGGGGCTGATGGTATTCAGGATGCCTTCACAGGGACGGTTTTGCCGCAGCTTCTGGCCGTCTCCCCCGGTTTGATTGATCCCAGCCTTGCCAATTTCAATATTGCCGGACTTGCACCGGATCAGCAGGCTGCGTTGCAATCGGCATTTGGCCAGTTGATCGCCGCCACCGATGCCGCAGGGTTTGACACGCTTTTGGTGCCGGATCCCAATTGCGCGGCAGCGGCAGCCATCGACAGCGATGTGGTGCCAGCATTCTCCAGTGTTACCGATCCTTTGACCGGACAATCGGTGGATGTGGGGGCCTGCCAATATGATTTCGGCAAGTTCTTCAATCTGGTGCCCCGCGAAAGCCGCTTGCAAGGCTATGCCAGCCTTAACCATGAATTCAACGAAAAGGCTGAATTCTATGGAGAATTCGCATTTTCGCGGAATCGGGCGCAGCGGGAAACCTCGAACTTCCCCATCACCTCTCCCATTGCTTTGCTGCCGAACAATCCCTTCAATCCCTTTACGGGGGCAGCCTCTTTGTTCATCGGGCGAAGCGCTGGCGTTGGGCAGACCACCGGTGATTTCTTCACCGACAGCCCCAATCCCAATAATTTCCGCCATGATACCTATCGGGTTGTGGCCGGGGTGAAGGGCGATATCACCGACCAGTGGTATTATGATGTCAGCTACACCCGTGCGGTGAATGATTATCGTCTGACCAGCTCCGATGGTTTGGCTTTGCAAACCAATTTGGCGCTCAATGGTTTGGCGGGGCAGGGCTGTAATCCGGCGGCCGATACGCCGGGCACCGGCAATTGCTTCTTCTTCAATCCTTTCGGTTCCGGGGCCTTGGCTGATGAAGGCCAGCAGGTTCCGGTGACAGATTTGAGCGGCAATGTATTGCTGGATGATGCGGGCAATCCGGTTTTGGTGCCTGTCTTGAACAGCGCCGATGTGATTGATTTCATCACCGGCGATATCACCCTTGATGGCAGAAGTGATCTGACCGTGGTGGATGCCGTGGTGGCGGGCAGCCTGTTTGATTTGCCAGCCGGGCCCATTGGCGTTGCCTTTGGCTTTCAATATCGTGAAGACGGGCTCACCCATGATCTGGATGACGATACCAATAAGGGCAATTTCCTGTTCGTAAGCGCCGGCATTGATGATTTTACCGCCAGCCGCGATGTGTTTGCCTTCTTCTCGGAAGTGAATATTCCGCTGCATGAAATGATCGAGCTGTCGGCGGCGGTGCGCTATGAAGATTATGGTGGAGCCATTGGCGATACCCTTGATCCGCGCGTTGCCTTGCTGTTCACCCCAACGGATTGGCTGTCTGTACGTGGGTCTTATTCCACGTCTTTCCGTGCCCCGTCGGTATTCCAGCAATTCGGCAACCAGACCTCTTTGAACTCGGTCATTGATCCGCGCGATCCCACGGCCCAGCCTTTCATCGCCATCAACACACGGGGCAATGAAGATTTGAGCCCTGAAGAATCGACCAATTTCAATATTGGCTTCACCGCAACGCCGGTGGCCGGTCTGGAATTGAATTTTGATTATTGGAACTTCGATTTCGACGACATCATCATCCGCGAGCAACCGGAAGAAATTGCGCGTCGGGCATTGATTGCGTCGGACCCCAATTTCGATCCGTCGTTGATTGCCAATGGGAGTGTGACGCTTGGGCCGACCGGTGGCCTGACCTTCATCAGCTCGCAGTTCATCAATGCGGTGGGGATCAAGACCGATGGCTTTGATGCGTCGGCGCAATATTCCTATGATATGTCCTTTGGTACGCTGCGTGCCGGCATCGAAGGGACCTATATCAACAGCTATAAAGCGCCTGTAGGCACCGGCAATGATGTGATCGATGTGGCGGGCTTCCGCAATTCGCAGAACTTTGCCTCTCCCATTCCGGAATTGCGCTTCAATGCCAATGTGGGCTTCTCCACCGGCGGGCATAATCTGGTGGCCTTTGTCCGCTATACGGATAGCTTCAAGGATGACCAGAATTGCGGTGGCGGCGACCTGCCCAGCGATTTCGTCGGGTCCGACCCCGTTAGCCTGACCTGTCCGGGTGGCCTGGATTTTGCCAAGGTGGCAAGCCATACAACGGTTGATCTGCAATATAGCTTCAGCTTTGGTCCGCATGGCCCGATGGAAGGCGCCAGCTTCTCGGTGGGTGCCATCAATCTGTTCGACAATGCACCGCCCTTCGTGAACACCGATGGTGGCTTTGAAAGCCGGACCCATGATCCACGCGGCCGGATGGCTTATGTGCGTTTGATCTCGCGCTTCTGACCGCGCTTTTCAGCCGACAAAAAGAAAAGGGATGGCTTTGGCCGTCCCTTTTTTATTGCCTTATGTGATCGGTGAGGCTGCTATCGCCCATAAAAAACGCCCGGCCATATGGGACCGGGCGTTTCAGATATAAGCGCGGCGGTTAAGCCGCCATGCGCATAAGGCTTAAAGCAGGGCGTCGTCGATCCAGCTTGCAATCTGCTGCTTGGGCAGGGCACCGACTTTGGTTGCCTGCGCTTCGCCATTGCGGAACAGGATCATGGTGGGGATGCCGCGCACGCCGAAACGGGTGGGGGCTTCTGGATTTTCATCGATATTGATCTTGGCGATGATCACATCATCACGTTCGCCGGAAATTTCTTCCAGGGAAGGACCGATCATTTTGCACGGGCCGCACCATTCGGCCCAGAAGTCCACCAGGACAGGTTTGTCGGATTTCAACACATCAGCTTCAAAGCTTGCATCGGTAATTTTCTTCGTGGCCATCATGGACTCCGTAAAACGCGAAATTGAGTAAGCAATAAGGGTGAACAGGAAGATCCGTCGCGGCGCGGTCTTTCATGCCGTCTTCAGCGTCAAGGTAAGAACGCCGATGGGTTCGGTCAAGCCGTCCCCCTGCAAATTCAATCGGGCTTCACCAAACTGTGTGTCTCCAGCATGGATTCGGGCAGCGTCATCAGATGCGGAACATCTGTCCATAACAGCGCACAATGGATGGATTTATCCGGATAAATGCGCTGAAGGGCTGCTTTATAAAGGCCCATTTGTCGCAGATAGACGGGGCTGACATCGGCGACATTTTTTGGAGGGGGCCGGTTGGTTTTGTAATCCACCAGAAATACCGCGTCTTCGGTGATGGCCAAGCGATCGATTTGTCCGGAAATCGCCAAATCGCCCACAAGCCCCGCCAAGGGGACCTCGGCGGCGCTGTCCGGCCCAAATAACGGGTAGAAATCGGGATGGGACAAAATCGCCTCCACTTCGTGCCACCAGCGGTCGACCATTTCTGGCGCAAGGCCGTGGGCGGGTTTGGATAAAAACCGTTTTGCCGCGGCCTTTCGCTGGTCTGCGGGAAGGTCGGGCAACAGCTCCAAAAGCCGGTGGATCAACAAGCCACGTTGATAAAGGCCGCTTGGACCGGCAGCGAGCGGGCTGGAACTGGCTGGCTCATCGCCATCAGGGCGCGATGGAGCAAGGGGCCGTGCCGGTGTCGGTTCCAATGGTGGCGGGCTGTGCAACCAGCTTGGACAATCCACATGGTCTGGCCGCGGCGAAGTGCTTTGCATAAGGGCGACGGTGCGGCGCTGGTCTTGTTCATAGCGCAAAAGCTGGCGATCGGGGCCGTCCTCAATAGAGAGAAGGCCGGGCAGCCGGTCCATCCCTGCCTTGATCATGTCGTACCAGCTTGTGCTATTGGCTGCGTTGCGCGATTCCCAGCCAGCCACATAAAGCCGGTCTTCGGCGCGGGTGAGCGCCACATATAAAAGCCGCCGATATTCCTCATCGGCTTTGCTGGCCAAATCTTCCCGCGCTGCTTTGACAGGTCCGACCTCCAAAGCGGAACTATTGCCGCGCCAGATCAGCAAAGGCAGATCAGGACGTGCAGTGACGCCAGCCGGGGCGATTTTCAGCAAAGACGCATCGTTTCTGGGGAGGCGGCAGCAATCGGGCAGATAAACGATGGGCGCTTGCAGGCCTTTTGCTCCATGCACGGTCATGATTCGCACTTCATCGCGGCCCTTTTGTTCCGGATCGCGTTTGATTTCCGCCCCGCCCCGTTCGATCCATTGCAAAAAGCGCTGTAATGAGGGCGGATGATGCTTTTCAAAATCCTGCGCCAAGCGCAGCAATTCATCCAGAGGGTCCACCACCTCATAGCCCATTCGGCCGATCAACGCCTCGCGGGCGCGGCCCAAGCCTGCCAGATGGGAGAAAAATTCAAAAGGTGGGATGGTATCGGCATTTTTGCGGATGGCGTCGATCACGGCGCGGGCCTGGGCGAAGGCGGGATTGCTTCGTGATTTTTCCACCAACGCCGCCCATAGGGTTTTTTGTCCACGATCATGCGCCAGTTTGAACAGATCATTTTCCGACAGATCCACCAACGGACCTTTCAAAACGGTGGCCAAGGTCAGATCGTCTTCCGGCAACAGGGCCATGCGCGCACAGGCCAACAGGTCTTGCACGGCGATCTGGTCGGTGATGGTCAAACGGTCCGATCCGGCAACGGCCACATCGAGTTGCTTTAATTTTTTCACCAGATATTCAACGAACGCCGTGCGCCTTTGCACCAGCACCAGAATATCGCCGGGGCGGATGGCGCGGGCGCGGGCGGGGAGCTGTTCCTTTCGGTCCAGCATCTGGCGGATATGGGTTGCGATGCGCACCGCAAGCCGGGCTTCGGCATCGTCATCCGGTTCTTGCTGGAAAGGCACGTCCCACGCATCAAGCTCTTTTTCGCGCGGTGGCTTTGGTTCGATGGGCCATAGCTCGACCAAACCGGCATCGCCTTTGCGGCTGGCCTGATGCCGGATCGCCCCATGATCAAGGCGCAATCCGGCCGCCGTTTCAGGGTCGGCAAATACCGCATCCACAAGAGCCAGAACCGCTTCCACCGACCGGAAGGACAGGTCCAGAGGCACCGTATGGAAGGGGCGTTTCGCCTTGGTCGCTTTGTCGCGCACCCGGTCGCGGGCCTTGATGAATTCGCGCGGATCGGCCCGTTGGAATCCATAGATGGATTGCTTCACGTCGCCCACGGCAAATATCGTGCGGTTGGGCGTGCGGGCGCTATCGCCTGCATAGAAATCCGAGGTGAGCGCTTCGATCACCGACCATTGTTCGGGATTGGTATCTTGCGCCTCGTCCACCAGAACATGGGTGATGCCCGCATCCAGCTTATATAAAATCCACGGGGCAATACCCTCTTGTTGCAGCAAGCGTTCGGTGCTGAGGATCAGATCATCATAATCCAGCACAGCTTCGCGGGCCTTTTCCGCGTCATAGATTTTGAGAACAGCCGCACCGATGCGCAAGGCGGCATCGGTAAAGCGCGCCACTTGTAACAGCTTGACCTGTTTGCGGGTTTCAAGAATCCGGGCGCCTTCTTCATTGATAAAATCCGCCACATCCGGCCATTCGGTTCGCACAGCCTTTACCGGATAGCGGCTGGTTTTACGGATGTCTTCTTTCTGTGTCAGAAAGACGGCGCAATAGCTGTCCCACAAGGCGATGCGGTCGCAGGGTCGGGCTTTCAACAGGGTCTCAAGGTCCGGCAGATGGCCTTTCTCGGTTTTGCCGCCCTTTTCCTTTACGAGGCGGATAAAGTGCCTGAGATTGGCCAAAGGCAAGGCGTCGTCTTCAAGGGCAGACCGGATCAGCGCGTCTTGGTCGTCATAGCCTTCCACCCCCAAGGCTTGCCGGACCGCCACCAATAGCCCGTCCAGACCATAAGTGCCAATCAGATCACGCAGCAGGCGGCGCTCCACCATCAAGCTGTTCATCAATGAATCGAAATCCTGCTCGTTCACCTCATTGGCGAGGGCGGACAGGGCAGCATTGAGCTGTTTGGCCAAGGGCTGGCGGGCTTGGGCAATAACCTGATCGCGGGCAAGGGCCAAAAGCTCGCGGGCGCGGCTGTCTTCCATCACCTCGAATTGTGGGGACAATCCGGCTTCCAAAGGAAAACGTGCCAAAAGAGCCTGACAAAAGGCGTGGATGGTTTGAATACGCAGACCTTCGCTCAGATCCAGCACATGGGCAAACAGCCGCCGCGCGGTTTCACGCATGGGCGCGTCGGCCTTTTCGCCACAGCTTCGATAAATGGCGGCATCCAGCTTTATGTCGGGCAGATGTGTCCATTCCCCCAAAGTCTGGCGCAGGCGATTGGCCATTTCTGCCGCCGCTGCCTTGGTGAAGGTCAGGCATAAAAGCTGTTCGGGCGGCACCCCGTGCAACAACAGGCGTAAGATGCGTGCTGTCAGCACATGGGTTTTTCCGGTGCCAGCCGACGCCGCCACCCACACATTGGCTTGGGGGTGGCTGGCGCGTTCTTGCTCGGTTGTCAGGCTCATGGCGTGTCCCCTTTATCCGAAGCAGAGTCGCTGAAGGGCCAGATGAAGGACCAGATGAAGGACCAGATGAAGGGTCTGGGGCATCGGCGGCCAGATCAGGCAATTGAGTCCATTCCGCCACCCGTGCCAGATGGTCATATTCGCCATAACCCGCAAAGGTCGGGCGGGGATTGGAAAGATAGGGCGTATCGGCACGGCTAAAACGGTCCAACAGGTGGAAAAAGCCGGCGCGGGCATCATCAATCTGTTCTTCCGGTGCCTTCACATGCTGAATGTTCACCGGTTCGCGTGTGCCGCGCAATTGCCAGAAACTCAAAGCGTTGACGGGTGTGGGGGCAATTCCTTCAAAGGCACCTTCCTGGGCCATCCAGCCTTCCAGAGGCAATTGCGGGGCAAAGCCCGCTTCGATTTGCTTTTTCTGGGGCGGTGAGCCGGTTTTATAATCAATGATCTCAAGCGCCCCGGTGTCTTGGTGGCGGTCGATGCGGTCGGCGCGGGCGATCAGGGTAAAGGGCCGGTGTGTGTTCAGTTCCAAGGTCCCTTTTCTTTCGGTGGCCAGCGTTTCATAAGCGGCTTGGCGGTCACGCTCGATCTCGATAAAGCGGTGGCCAACCGATAAGAATCGCGGCCACCAGAAAGCCCAGATGGCAGGGCGCGTCAAAGCGGCGCCAAATGCCGCACGGCCACAGTCCTCCATAAGTGCTTTGGCGGTTTCATCACTGGATGTGCGGTCCCAGAGGCGCAAAAATTGATCCAGCGCATCATGGAAGATGGTGCCTTTTTCCAAGGCATCGGGTTCGGCCTCCAAAGGATCGAGCGCCCGAAGTTTCAGGATATGGCGGGCATAAAGCGCATAAGGATCGCGCACCCACAATTCCACTTGTGTGACGGACAAGGCCTTTGGGCGCGCCTCAAGCGGCGGGGTGGGGCGCGGTGGATCGGTGGGGGTGATCTTGTGGGGGCGGTCCAATTCACGATAAAGACTGCGAAAGCGCAGATTGGACCCCGATAATGTGGGAGCCAGAACCTGAAGCCGCGATAGCCAGCGGCTGGGGACGGTGGGGGTGCCGTCTACTTTGCTGGCACGGGTCAGGATGACATGGGGAGCGGTGGCGGCCTGCATGAAATCATGGGCCGATTGGCCAAGGCGGCGATCTTCATCGGGAAGGCCGAAATCGGCACGCATTTTCCGGCTTAGCCACGGATCATGGGCGGGGGCGGCAGGCCATGTGCCTTCGTTCAGCCCGCCCAAAACCATCAAATCCGCATGGTGCAGACGGGCTTCAATAGGCCCCAAAATCGCAAGGCGTGGATGGCTGCCATAGCGGGGCCGCACCATTTGCCCTTCCAACAAGGCATCGAAAAATGCCGGATATTGATCGGCGGGGATGGAGTGCAGCAAGGGAGTGGCCGCAAGGGCATCGGCAAGGGCCGTGGCCAAATGTTCACCGCTTTCAAGGCGCCACAACTGGTCGGCACCGCTTTTGTCATGGCTTTGGGCGATGGCCTGCGCCACATCCAGATGGCAGGTCATCAGCGCCGTTACATCCGCTTCCGGCTGATGCAGGGCGGTTTCCAAAGGCTTCAGGAGATTGAAAAAATCCGCCAGCATTGTCTGGTCGTCTTCTTCCATTGCGGCGGTGCGGATGCTGTCCATCAAAGCATCGAGGCTGGCTTCGGGGCGGGCCCCTCGCACGGCATAGCCTTCGCGGCCGCCATGCCGGTCCAGCCTGCGGGCCAAGGCGCGAAAAACGGCCCGGTCATGGCCAGCGGCAGCCAAAGGGTGCTTCATCAGCGCCAAAAGCGAAATGGGGCCGGGATCGGCTGCCACGGCTACCACCAGTCGCAAGAAAGTTCCCACGGCGCTGCGGTCTATGGGGTCCCCTGCGGAATCGTCGATTTGCAGGCCCCAGCGGGCCAATTCCGCACGTACCTGACGGGCCAACCGGCGGTCCGGCGTGATCAGGGCCGCGCGTTTCCCCGGCGTTTCCAAGGCTTCGCGTAACAGCAAAGCGATGACTCCGGCTTCTTCGCCCTGGCTGTCGCAATCAATACGTGTGAGGCCCTTGAGTGCCTTTTCGAGATCAGGCTTGAAGCTATTCCAGCGCACCACGCGGTCGGCGGGCAGCAAAGCGGTGCGCAACAGATCCACCCGTTCGGCATATTTTTGCGATTGGGCCTGATCCGTCTCCGCCAGCGGCCAGTGGGCCACTTCGTGACGGGACATCCCCATATGCTGCAAAAGCTGCTTCATGAGATATTGCGGATGGCCGGGGTCCAGTGCCTCCCAATCGTCATCCGCTATCATGGGGTCGAAACCGGGCAGAATCACCGTGCCATTGGGCAAGCGGGCAATAGAGGCCAGCAGATCGGCCGTGGCGGGGATCGAGCCGGTGGTGCCCGCCGCGATTATTTCCCCTTTGGGCGGGTTGGTGCGCCATTGCTCTGTCAAGGCATCCAGCAGCCGGTTGCGGCGTGAGGAAGGGTCGCTCTTGCCAAGGCTGGCCAATAGCTTGGGCCATTGTTCGGTGATGACCTCTAAAAAGGTCAGGGTATGTTGCCAATGGGCGGCCAGTT
The DNA here is from genome assembly GCF_008579125.1 of Iodidimonas gelatinilytica. Lineage (NCBI taxonomy): Bacteria > Pseudomonadati > Pseudomonadota > Alphaproteobacteria > Iodidimonadales > Iodidimonadaceae > Iodidimonas > Iodidimonas gelatinilytica. Next base: position 252,411 of record NZ_BKCL01000003.1, read on the forward strand.
CTTCGGGGGCCAGATCCTGAAGCTGCGCAAAATCCAGCCGTTCCGTGTGCACACTGTCGATCAGGCGGGCCAGATCGCGCGCCAGTTTCAAGGCACCGGCCAAGGATGAGGGACGGCCTTGGCCTTGGGGAATACCAAGGGTCAGCCGCGCCAGTAAAAACAGCCGTTCGGTTTCCAGAATGGCCGGTGGCAGGTCCAGACTGTCGGACGCCAGCCCGGTGATGTCGAGGCTGTCTTCTTCCACATCGCCCACCGGCATCATGCGCGGCAATAATAAAGGCACCCCGGAATTTGCCCGCAAAAACGCTTCCCGCAAGGCGCGGGCGCTGCGCCGGTTGGGCAATAAAATGCGGATATGGCTCAAAGCCAAGGGATTGTCGCGATGCCGGTGCAGCAAAGACCGCGCCAGTGCATCGGCAAAGGACAAGCCGGGCGGTATGGTGAAAACGGTTGGGGTGGGGCGCGTCATGGGGGGATGTTAATCGAGCAGAGTACGTTCGACCAGACGCACCGCATCGGGCGATCCCACATGCGCCCATGCGCCTTCATGCACCAGCCCGAACAGCCGTTCATTTTCGGCGGAGTGCGCCCAAGGTTTGCGAAGGGAAAAGACAGGGTCGGAAATCGATTTGATCACGGCAGGATCAAGGATCTGCACGCCGGCATAAACATAGGGCGTGATGGTGCGTTCGGCACGAAATGACAGCCGCCCCAACGGGTCCATCTCGAAATCGCCACGGCCATGATAGGCAAGGGCATTGCGGGAATGAACGATAAGCAGCAAGGCGTCCATTTCTTGGGTCGTCCAGCGGCTGGCCAGATGCGCCAGAGTATCCACCAAGCCATCGCACCAGAAAGCATCGCAATTGAGCACGAAAAACGGATCATCTCCCAAAAGCGGTGCGGCTTTCAAAAGCGCCCCGCCGGTATCCAGCAATTGGTCCCGCTCGTCGGAAATCCGGATATCCAGCGATGTATCGTGTTTGGACAGCCATTCTTGCAGCCGGTTCGCATGGGCGTGCACATTCACCACCAGACGTTCAACCCCGGCGCGTTCCAGATGCTTGATGGTATAATCGATCAGCGGGCGATGGTTCAGCTCTACCAGTGCTTTGGGGCGGTCTTCCGTAAGCGGCATCATGCGCGTGCCAAGACCCGCCGCCAACAGCATGGCGGTTTTGGGTGCGGGTGCATCAAAGCGCGCGCGCATTTTCAAGGGAATGGTTTTTGAAACAGCGTCTTTAGCCATTGAGTCGGGTCCTTGAGCGGGTGGATTCGGGGATCGTTCGATCGAGCCATGCTTCTAGCGCGTCACAATCATGGGCGGCAAGATTGCGCTCCAGCAATCCCCACATACGCGGCAGAAACGCCAGATAGCGGTCCTTGCCATCGCGTTTTGAAAGCCGGGTGAAAATACCGATGATCTTGGCGGCCCGCTGTGCCCCCAGAATGGCATAATCCCGGCGGAATGCGGCTTCATCCAAAGAGGTGCCCCGAAGACGTTGCCCGGCCAGATAGCGGGCGATCATGGCGGCTTCCAAGGGCGGCGGAACATCGCGGCGAGCGTCTTGTAACAAAGACACCAGATCATAGGCCCGGTGGCCATGGACGGCATCTTGAAAATCCAGAAGCCCCACCCTGGCCAGTCCGTTTCTGTGTGGCAGCCACATCAGATTATCCGCATGATAATCGCGCAAGACCAGCACCGGATTTCGGGAATCGAGACGACGAAACAAAGTGCGCCAAAGCGCTTTCCAGTCGTTTACAGCCTTTTGCACATCCGGCAGATCGGGGAAAAAAGCGGGCAGATACCAATCGGTCAGCAAAGTGACTTCACGCATCAGCAGCGCCGCATCATAGGGCGGCACGCTATGGTCCGGCACTTGATCCGCCACCGGCAGACGAGCGGCAACAGGACGGTTATGCAGATCCACCAGCAGATCGACGGCGGCTTCATAAAGCGGTGTTTCCAGATTGGCGCGGGCCTGGATCACTTGGTTGAAACTTTGATCGCCCAGATCTTCCAGAAGCAAAAAGCCGTCATCTATGGCGCAGGACAGGGCGGCGGGGGCCGAGAATCCAAAGCGCCGCAACTGGCCTAGAATGGCCAAAAAGGGCCGCACATCTTCCCGGGGTGGCGGGGCATCCATCAAAATGGCACAGCGATCGCCGCGCACCAGCCGTTCATAGCGGCGGAAAGAGGCATCGCCGGGGATAGGGTGGCGGCTGGCATCGCCCCATCCGGCCCGGTTTAGAAATGTCAATAAGGCCTGTTCGCGGCTCATGGGCGGCTGTCCTTGAAGCAGGGGGCGATACGGTCGATCCAGTCTTTTGGGCCCTGCGCTGTGACAGTGCGTGTGCCATCGGGTTTGATCGCAAGTCGGAGGTCCAAAGCGCCATGAACAAGCGCCGCATCGGCGCGGTCGGGCCATTCCATTATGATAATGGACTCGTCCACTTCATCTTCGATGCCCAGTTCCAGCAAATCGTCGGGAGATTCCAGCCGGTATAAATCCACATGCCAAATGGGAGGGGCGGTCTCGCGGTCATAGACTTGCACAAGGGTGAAGCTGGGGCTGGGAACCGCCAGATCCGGGTCGCCCATCTGGTCGCGGATGATGGCGCGGGCAAGCGTGGTTTTGCCGGCCCCCAGATCGCCGCTAAGGGTGATCATATCGCCTGTTTTTAGATGAACGGACAGGCGCTGGCCCAATTGGCAAAGGCTGTGTTCCGTTGGGCAGGAAAGGCTAGGGGTATCGGTCATGGTGTTTTTCTGGACCTTGCGTCAACGCGCTTTGTCGGGGGTGGCGGTTTGGTGGCGCGGCAAAAGGCATGTGACGGTGGTGCCTTCATGGGGGGCCGACACCAGATCCACCGTTCCGCAATGCAGTTCGATGAAGCTTTGTACCAAAGACAAGCCCAGGCCCATGCCTTTGCGGCTATGAACGTCCGATCCGGTGCTGAATTTCTTGAACACAGTGGCCTGATCTTCCGAGCTGATGCCCATGCCGGTATCGCTGACCACCAGTTCTATATCGCTGCTGCCATGGGGGCGGGCCAGAACACGGACATGGCCGCCTTTGGGGGTGAATTTGATGGCATTACCCACCAGATTGAACACCGCTTGTGTCAGCCGTCTTGGGTCGCCTTCGATGGTGCCGCATGAATCTTCCACGGTATATTCCAGAATGACCCCGGCTTTGCGGGCCTGTTCGCGGCTGATGGCGACGCTGTGTTCCACCAGATCGCGCACATCCATATTTTTGATATTGAGGTTCATTTCCCCTGCCTCGATCACCGCCAGATCGAGAATATCGTCGATCAGATCGCGCAATTCCGCTGCGGCGCTGAGCACATAGCTGAGATAATTCTTTTGTTTGTCTGCCAGTGGGCCGTAAATCTCGGTCATCAGCATTTCCGAAAAACCGATGATGGAATTGAGCGGCGTGCGCAATTCATAAGACATATTGGCAACGAATTCCGATTTCAGGCGGTCGGCGGTTTCCAATGCCTCATTGCGGTCCCGAAGGGCATGTTCCATGTGAACGCTGTCGGTCACATCCATATGGGTGGTGAGTGTACGGCCATCGGGCAGGGGGACAATGGCATAATCGATCACCCGCCCATCAGGCCGGTGCCAGCGCCCCGAATGGGCACGTTGTTCGCTCATTTGCCCCAAGAGACGTTCGCGCATGGCGGGCCAATCGCTGCCTGATAAAGCACATCGCGGGTAAGATCGAGAATATCGCCAAAATGCGGCTCGCTGATTAAAATGTCCGCATCCAGCGACCAGATATCGGCATAGGTGGGGTTGAACAGCTTCAGGCGGCCATCGCTGCCAAACACCGCCACCGCTTCGTGCAGATTGTTCAGGGTTTCGCGCTGTACGGCGATCAAGGCATTATAGCTGCTTTCAAGGGCCAGCTTGTCGGTCACATCCTCAAACAATAGCAACAGCCCGCCCAAGGGATGCGGTTGGCCCACCATGCGCAAGGTGCTGCCATCGGGCAGATGCCAGAGCTCTTCCACCGAATCGGGATTGTGATGCAGGTCCAGTTGTTCTGTGCGCCACGCCCGGAAATCCGCCTGTTCGGGCAAGCGGCGTTTTTCACGCATGGCTTCCAAAAGGCTGGCATGGTCGGGACGGTCCATCAACCAATCGTCAGACAAGCGGAACAGGCGGGAAAAGGCGCTGTTGAAGAACTGCAGTTTTTGATCCGCATCGAAGATGGCCACGGGGCTGGACAGGCTGTTCAGCGTTTCTGCATGTCCATCGATCACACGGGCCAATTCGGCGCGCTTTTCTTCGGCTTCGGTGACATCCACCGCATAGCCTGCGATCAGATCGCCAACGGGTTTGTCGGTGAGTGATAAAGCCCGCCGTTCGCCGCCGATCACCGCAAAATGGCGTTCATGGACGATTTCATCCGCATCCCGCGCCCGTGCGGCACTGTCCCGCGATGAACCGGTAAGCGCATTATTGACAATCTCCGTTTGCGCCGAGATCACCTCTTGCGCCGATGTTTTCTCGACGGCGCGGACATAGGCCTGATTGACCAGAACCAGATCGAGATTCTCGCCGCGCAACCAGATGGGAAATGGCGCAGCATCGATCACGGCACGCAGCCTTTGCCTTTCGACCGTATCTGCTTTGAGCGCAATTTCGCGGGCCTTGGCCTGTGTCAGATGCTCGGTTTCGTCTTCCAGCCAAAACAGCAACCGGTCCAAGCGGTCCGGGTCCACATAATCCAGAGCGCGGGACAGCTTTAACACATGGCCATCGCGGGTGGTCAGCATAATCGGTCGGGATGTTTGGGCCGGGGTGTTGAGTTGCGCTTCAAGTGCGGCCATGGCTTCGGGGGTCAATCCGCCCATGCCATCATCGGGGCAGAGATCTTCCAGACGGGTGCAGATATCGGCCAGCCCCAAAAGCGCTTGGGCATTGCCGCCTGCCTTGCAGCTTCCCACGCGATCAAACAGCAAATAACCCACGGGTGCTGATTTAAAGATCGCCGCAGAAAAATTATTGGCGCGTTCGGCGATCTGTCGGGCGCTGGCGGCATGGCCGCGCTGACGCATGGCCCAAACGGCCAGAACCATCCAGAACAGGGCGGCAAGAAACAAAATCGTAAGGGGAAGAATGTCTTCAGGGAAAAGCGCAGTGGATTGATCCAATGCGATGCCGGATTCGCTTGCTGCAACAAGCACCGATATGTGCGGCATCATGGGCTTCCATTCCTTCGGACAGGCGCGTGGTTAAAATACGCTTACAAAATCCAACCATCGGACTGGAGCATAAACAAGCCGGACGCCCTGATACAAGGATCGGTGCAGGCGTCCGGCACAAGTTTTCTGTTTAGTAGCGATAATGGTCGGATTTGAACGGTCCGTTTTGGCTCACACCCAGATAAGCGGCTTGATCTTCGCTGAGCGTAGTGAGCGAAACATTCAGCTTTTCCAGATGCAATGCGGCAACTTTTTCATCCAGATGCTTGGGCAGCACATAGACTTTCTTTTCATATGTGCCGCTGTCGTTCCAAAGGTCCATTTGCGCCAGAACCTGATTGGTGAAAGAGGCGCTCATGACGAAGCTGGGATGTCCGGTGGCGCAGCCCAGATTCACCAGACGGCCTTCCGCCAGCAAAATGATGGACTTGCCATCGGGGAAGGTGATTTCGTCCACCTGCGGCTTGATGTTTGTCCATTTCATATTGCGCAAGGAGGCCACCTGAATTTCATTATCGAAATGGCCGATATTGCACACAATGGCGCGATGCTTCATGGCACGCATATGCTCAAGGGTGATGATATCCTTGTTGCCGGTGGCCGTGACAAAGATATCGCCGAGCGGTGCTGCCTGTTCCATGGTGCGCACTTCATAGCCCTCCATCGCGGCTTGCAAGGCGCAGATCGGGTCGATTTCGGTCACCACAACGCGGGCGCCTTGGCTTCTTAGCGCTTCGGCAGAGCCTTTGCCCACATCGCCAAAGCCTGCGACCACGCAGGTCTTTCCTGCCAGCATGATGTCGGTGGCGCGTTTGATGCCATCGGTCAGGCTTTCGCGGCACCCATACATATTGTCGAATTTCGATTTGGTGACGCTGTCATTCACATTGATGGCAGGGGCCAAAAGCGTTCCGGCTTTCTGCATATCGTAAAGGCGCAAAACACCGGTGGTGGTTTCTTCGGAAATGCCACGCACATCGGCCATCAGCTCGGGATAATCCTTGTGCATCATGGTCGTCAGATCGCCGCCATCGTCCAGAATCATATTGGGACGCCAGCCGTCTTTGCCTTCAATGGTTTGGCGGATGCACCATTCATACTCTTCTTCGGTTTCGCCTTTCCAGGCAAAAACCGGAACGCCGGTGGCGGCAATGGCTGCGGCAGCCTGATCCTGAGTGGAAAAAATATTGCACGAAGACCAGCGGACCTCGGCCCCCAAAGCGGTCAGGGTTTCGATCAAAACGGCGGTCTGGATGGTCATATGCAGGCAGCCGACAATGCGGGCCCCTTTGAGGGGTTTTTGGTCGCCATATTCGGCGCGCAAAGCCATCAAGCCCGGCATTTCGGTTTCCGCGAGAGAAATTTCCTTGCGGCCCCAATCGGCGAGGGACATGTCTTTGACTTTGAAGTCGGGTGCAGCGCTCATGAAGAACTCCTGTTTATTTGCCGGATGGGACCGGAATGGCTTTGGGGGCTTATAGCAATGCCTGCTGTACAGGCACAAGATAAAGAAATCTTTATATCCTGTGCGGTCGAGCCAAAACAGACAAGAGCCATGAAACCGGCTGTCAGTCGGCCTCTTGAAAGCGGTCGGCAATCAGCTCGGACAGGGCTTCCAAGGCTTCATGGGCTTGATCGCCACTGGCGCGCAAAAGCACATGATCACCGCGTGCGGCGGCCAGAAGCATCAGCCCCATGATCGATGTGCCGCACACGGAAATTCCGTCTTTTTCTACGGAGATGGTGGCGTTGAAATTTTCCGCCGTCTTGACGAATTTTGCCGAAGCCCGGGCGTGCAACCCCCGGCTGTTCACCAGTTCGACTCGTTTTTCAATGGATGGGGAGTCTGATATTTGAGTCATGAAGATTTCGTATTGTCCTCATCGGCATCGCCCGCCAACACCCGACTGGCGACATTGATGTAACGCCGTCCGGCTTCTTGTGCGGCGGCCACCACTTCATGCAAAGACCCATTGGCCCGCACGCTTGCCAGCTTGATCAACATGGGAAGGTTTATGCCGGCGATCACCTCGACACTGCCTTGCCCCAAAAGCGAAATGGCCAGATTGGACGGCGTGCCGCCAAACATATCGGTGAGCAGGATCACCCCGTCACCGCTATCCACTTCTTCAGCCGCTCCGGCAATTTCGGCGCGGCGTTCCTCCATATCGTCATCGGGGCCGATGGCGATGGCGCGCACCTGCTCTTGCCGCCCCACCACATGTTCCATGGCAGCAACGAATTCCTCCGCAAGGCGACCATGTGTTACCAGCACCAGGCCGATCATCGTCTATTCTCCCTGATATATTTATTCTTTTGGATGCCCATAGGTTGCGTCCCTGTGAATGATGTTGGCCCGATAGCCTTTTTCTTCCAAGACTTTTCCTAAAGTTTCCGCAACAAAGACCGATCTGTGCCGCCCGCCGGTGCACCCACAGGCAATGGTCAGATAGCTTTTCCCTTCCTGATGGTAAAGCGGCAGCAAAAACAGCACCAGATCCGATATGCGTTTGAAGAAAGGATCGAAATTGGCATCGGCGGCCACATAATCGGCCACGGCCTTTTCCCGTCCTGTCAGGTTTTTCAAATCGGGATCGTAATTGGGATTGCGCAAAAACCGCACATCGAACATCAGATCCGCATCGCGCGGCACGCCCCGTGCAAAGCCGAAAGACATCACATTGATCGACAGCCCGGAAGATTCTTGCAGCGCATAGCGCACCCCCAGCCGTCGTTTCAGGTCATGAATGGTTTGGCCGCTGGTGTCATAGATAAAATCGGCACTGGCTTTCAGGGGAGCCATGATTTCCCGTTCGCGGGTAATCCCGTCCTGTACCGGCCGGTCCATGGCCAAAGGGTGTCGGCGGCGCGTTTCGGAATATCGCTGGTTCAATCCCTCGTCAGAGCAATCGAAATACAGCACCGTCACGTTATAATCTGGCCGGGCTTGCAAGGCATTGACCTGACGCAGGAATTCCGGGGCGCTGAAGGCGCGGGTGCGGCTGTCCACACCCACGGCTATGGGGCGCGTTTCTTCGGGATGCTCTGAATCCAGCCCGGTTTTCAAGAGCCGGTTCAGCAAGGACAGCGGCAAATTATCCACCGCTTCATAGCCGAAGTCTTCCAGAATTTTGAGGGCGGTGCTTTTCCCCGCCCCGTTCATTCCGGTCACGATAATGATTTTTTGCCGATCGTCAGAGGCTGGTCGTGGCATCGGGCATATCCAGTTGGTGAAGGCTTTGGGTAAAGGCCATGCGCACTTTTGCGCTGGCCGAAGGTTCAAAGGCTGTCAAGGCGATGCGGGGCAAAACAACCCCCTCGATGGTTTCGGTTTGTGGTTTGGGTAAGCGCTCGATGGCGTCGGGTGGAAGCAGGTCCACGACCAATCTTATCCGTGCGCCGGGCAGATAATCAAGCCGGACCAATCCAATGCCGCGCACCTCCAAAAGGCCCCGTAATTGTTCGGGTGGGTGCGCCATCAAAAGGCCGTCGCGGGGAGTCAAAGCCACATAATCGTCGGCCACCAGCAAAGCCCCCCCGTCGATAAGACGGAGAGCGAGGTCTGATTTGCCGCTTCCCGAAGGGCCGCGCAGTAAAACGGCCCCTCTTTCAAGCGCAACACAACTGGCATGCACAAGAGTCATGAGGGGAACGGTTGGCGAAGTCGGCCCATAGGTCAACAGGCAATCGACCTGTCCCGTCTTTTCTTTGAAATATATTGTTACCAGCGGGGGAGATAGACCTGAAAGCGCGCCCCCAGAACAGGTTGGTCTTGCGCGGCGGCGGCCTGTTCCGGCGTGGGATCTGGAGCCGGATTTGCCTTTTGCGCTTTGGCGTTCGTCTTTGCCTTTGCCTTGCCTTTGCCTTTCGGGCGGGCCTTGGCGCGGCCTTTGGGCGCGTCTTCCTTTTCATCGGCCAGTGGCGGAAAGCGGTTTTCGGCGGTGATGGTGCCGTGATGGGCTTCCACGATCTGTTTCGAGATCGACAGCCCAAGACCGGAATGGGTGCCAAAATCTTCGCTGGCGGGCCGTTCGGAATAAAAGCGCTCGAAGATTCGTTCGGCGGCCCCGTGTGGCAGCCCGGGGCCTTCGTCGTCCACCACCAGCACGATCATATGGTTTTGGCGGTTCAGGCGACGGTGACGGTGCCTCCTTCGGGGCTGAAGGAAATGGCATTTTCCAAAAGATTCGCCACCACCTGCCCGAGTCGGCTTTCCAGGCCGCGTACCATCATGGTGCCCGGTTCTGGCTCATGGAAATGGATTTTGGGTACATGATGGTCTTCACGGGTGCGGTTGGCATCCACCAACATTGCCACCAGAGCGCCCATATCCACCGGCTCCATACGTGCGCGGGTCAGTTCCGCATCCAGCCGGGACGCATCGGAAATATCGGAAATCAGCCGATCCAGCCGCCCCACATCCTCTTGAATGATCGCCAAAAGCCGTTCGCGGATATCGGGTTTATTGGTGCGGCCAAGGGATTCCACGGCAGAGCGCAAGGAGGATAAAGGGTTTTTCAGTTCATGGGAGACATCGGCGGCAAAGGCTTCAATGGCATCGATCTGATGATAAAGCGCTTGCGTCATATCCGATAAAGACAGCGATAAATCACCGATTTCATCATTGCGGTTGAGCTTGGGCAAGGTGGATTCCCGGCCAATGCCGTGGCGCACCTTTTCCGCTGCCAGCGCCAGCCGACGAATGGGCCGGGCGATGGTGGAGGCGAGAAAAATCGACAGCAGCAAAGTGGCCGCCAAAGCCGCCCCCGAAACTTTCAAGATCATGATCTGTTCGGACCGCACGATCTGTTCGATGTCGCGCGAATTGTCGGTGACCATCAAAGCCCCCAACACCCGGCGGAAGCGCTGGACCGGGAATGCTGCGGATAGCAAGAGCGTGCCATCGTCCAAAGACCGGATGCGGGTGCCGGATTCGCCGGTCAAGGCGGAAAGCACTTCGATATAATCGCTGGCCTGTTGGGTGGGGGATTCGCGATATGCCGGAAAAATTGGCCGGTCCGAGATTTGATCCAAAAGGCCGTTGACCGTATCCAGAAGCCGATCGCCAAAAGGCTTTTTAAGGCCCAAAGGTGGTAAGGGTTCAGCCATCACGGCGCGGCTGGAGGCCAGAAACCGGCTATCCACCATCAGTTCGCCTTCAATGGTGAACAGGCGCGCTCGGGTAACCGATGGCCCCACAAGACGGGAGATGATGAGCCGCGCTTCCGGTGCGTGGATATCGCTGGCTTCGGGGCCTGCGGTGGCGGATTCGCCGATGGCTCCCGCCAGAATTTCCGCCTGCACCAAAAGTTGGTCCAGCCGACGGTCCACCAGATTTTGTCGAAATTCCGTCAGATAGAAAATACCGCCGACAATGATCATCAAGCGATCAGGTTGACTGCCAAGATTCGCAGCACGATAGGCGAAACAGGGCCGCGCAAGCGCAGCCGCCGGGATGGCCGCGCGGGTGAGTCAGGGTTTGTCTTCCCGTGCTTGCCCGTTTTTTGCGCTGTGCTTTGTTTGGCCATAAGGCTGTTACTGGCTGTCGGCGCTGATATCAGGCTTCGCGGTAACGATATCCAACGCCATAAAGTGTCTCGATCGCTTTGAATTCATCATCGACCATGCGGAATTTTTTGCGCAGCCTTTTGATATGGCTGTCGATGGTGCGATCATCCACATAGACATCATCCGTATAGGCGGCGTCCATCAGTTGATCACGGCTTTTCACATGGCCGGGGCGCTGCGCCAAAGTTTCCAGAATCATGAATTCGGTTACGGTCAGTGTGACATCCCGGCCATCCCATGTCACCGAATGGCGCAAAGGATCAAGCACCAGCTTGCCCCGTACCATGGTCTTGTCTTCTTCACCCGGCGCGGGCGGAGCGCCATGGGTGCGCGTTTTAATCGCTTCGGCGCGGCGCAGAACGGCGCGGATGCGTTCGATCAACAAGCGCTGCGAAAAGGGTTTGCCCACATAGTCATCGGCTCCCATTTTCAGGCCCAGCAATTCATCGATCTCGTCGTCTTTCGAGGTCAGGAAAATCACCGGCATATCGGTCACTTCCCGCAAGCGCCGCAGCAATTCCATGCCATCCATACGCGGCATCTTGATATCGAGAACCGCAAGATCGGCAGGTTTTTCGCTGAGCGCAGACAGAGCCTTATCGCCATCGGGATAGGTGCGCACCATAAAGCCTTCCGCTTCCAGTGCCACAGAGACCGAGGTGAGAATATTGCGATCATCATCGACCAGCGCGATTGTCGAGGTCATGGCAGGCTCCTGTTTAGGCCGCGTGTATTTTGTGTTGTGATCCAATGGGATCATCGTCTTAAGCGCGCTAACAGCGTATTGCGACAAAAGCGTGGCGTCCAGCACGCAATGGGCACAGGAATGGCGTTGAAAAGCGATTGAAAAGAGAAAAGACGGTCTGGTTATACGCGAATATCGATGATTTGCCCCAATCGTTGAAAGGCCGGGCTTTCTGACGGGCGCCCCACTGCTTCCCGCCCGAATTGCGCCAAGGTTTGCGCCAGATCTTGCTTGGCCTGATCAATTTCCAAATCTGTCGAGGCATTGTCAGTCCGTCCGGTTTCCGATGCCGGTTCTTCCGGATTGCGGCGGGTAAAATTGTCTGTCCGCGCCGGTTGTGGGTCCGGGCGGGCGGCTTTGGTTAACGGGGCCAAAAGCGCAGACAAAGGGGTAGGGCTTGCCACGATAGTCTCCTGTTATCCAACGCTTTGGCGGTGATCGAAGTCCATGCATATTGGCCTTTTCAGGCAGGCAAAGGCACGGCTCTCCGGTCAGCGCTTGGCGCTGTTATCTCGACAGAGTATTCAGGTGACGGTCGATTTCTTCGAGGCGATCCGGCGGTGCAATGCTGCGCGCCCGGTCCAGCGCGTTCCTCGCGCTCTCCTCATCTCCTAGAACCATATACGCTTTGGCCAGTTGAAGCCAACCCTCAAAATCATTGGGCCGGGCTTCCAATTTGGCGGCAAGCCGGTCCACCATGCCGGTAATCATGGCAGTGCGCTCGTCTTCAGACATTTGGGACGCCGCATCAATACTGGCGGCATCAAGGGCGGGAAGCCCGCTTTGTTCGCCCTGTCTTGCAAGGGATTGGCGCTGTTCAAGCACCGCTTCCAGCCGGGCTACACGGGCGCTTAGATCAGCCCGCCAAGGGGCGTCGTCGGGGCTGTTTGCCAAAAGATCGCTCCAACGCGCGAGGGCTTCACGGGGGCGATCATTTTGCAGCAATCCCAAGCCCACATAATAATGGGCGGTGGCATTCTGGGGATCGCGGTTCAGCGCCCGCGCAAAGGCCAGATCGGCGGCAGGCGTGATGCGGCCTTCGGCAACCGAAATCAACGCCTCGCCAAGCCGGGCCTGAAGCTCGGCATCATCGGGGGCAAGCCGGACGGCTTGTGTATAGGCGCGCACAGCGCGTTGTGGCTGGTCGGCGCGAAAGGCTGTGCGCCCCAACAAGACCCATCCGTCCAGACGGTCAGGCTGATCTTTCAAACGCGCTTCCAATTGATCGAGCAGAGTGGCGATATCAGGTCCGCCATCGGCGGTGGCGGACTGGGCAATGGCGGTTGCCGATGGAGCGGGGCGCTTTTGGTGCCCGGTGCACCCAGATGCCGGTATAGCGGATAAGACAGGGCCAAAAGAACGGCCACCCCCATCAAAATGGCAAAGGGATGGGAAGCACTTTGCCGGGTGCTCTCGCTATATTTTGGGCTGTCCAGCGCCAAGATCCGCCGTTCAATCTCGATCCGGGCGGCGCGGGCTTCTTCGGCACCGATCAATGCGCGGTTCTGGTCTGCTTCCAGTTCTGATAATTGCTGGCGATAAATGGCCAGATCACCGGCTTTCCGGTCTCCTGATCGTGGGGTACGGAACAGGGCAAAGGCGGTAAGAGCCAAGGCGCAGGCCGCCATGCCGAGAAAAACAAACAGGGTCAAGTCTGGCCTCCTTCTTGATCCAGCAGGGCAGCCAGTCGGGTCTTTTCTTCCTCGCTCAAGGGAAGGGGCTCTATGGATGTTTTGCGGCGGACACCTTTTGCCCTGATCCATAAGCCGGTCAATGTGGCCAATAACAGGAATGGCGGGAACACCCATAGGGCAAGGGTGCGCAGATTGAACGGCGGCTTGAGCAAGACCCAGTCCCCATAACGCGCCACCAGAAAGGCTTCCACCTGATCGCGGTCTTTGCCCAAAGCCACCTGTTGGCGCACCAGTACGCGCAAATCGCGGGCCAGATCCGCATTGGAATCTTCAATGGACTGGTTCTGGCAAACAAGGCAGCGGATGCCCGCCATGATTTCCCGTGCCCGGGCTTCTTTTTGCGGATCGGCAAGGGGGGTATCGTCCACCGCCACCGCTTGGGCGGTAAACGGCAGGACAAAAAGCAGCACGGCCATCAGGCGTATACTCTGGGCAAAGCCGAAGCGCATATTGTGCCAGCCCCGGATCATTGTGCGCTTGCCTTTTCGATCACGGCGCGCAGCTCTGCGCGGTTTTGCGGTAAAATCGGCCCGATCTGTTTGTATAAAATGCGGCCATCTCCGGAAATCACGTAGCTTTCCGGCACCCCGTAAACGCCGAAATCAATGCCCACACGGCCATCCCGGTCTGAACCGATCTGTTTATAGGGATTGCCCAATTCTCCCAAAAACGCGAGGGCGTCTTCCGGATCGTCTTTATAATTCAGGCCAAAAATCGTCAGACCTTCGCGGGCCAGATCCATCAAAAAGGGATGCTCGATGCGGCATGGTGCGCACCATGAGGCAAAGACATTCACCAGCACCACATCGCCCGATGCCAGATCGGTATTGGAAAGGCCCGCGCCTTTGCTCCACAAGGGCGGCAGGTCAAAGGAAGGCACCGGCTGATCGATCAAGGCAGAGGGAATGTCGCGCGGTTTCAGGCTTAGGCCCACAGCGAGTGCGGCTGCAAGGGCGGCAAAGACGATCAGCGGCACCCAAACAATGGGACGCATGGGCGGCACTCCTTTCCTATTCAGCGGGGTCCATGAGCGGTTTTTGGGGAAGGCTTTTGGCCTTGCGCTTTGGGGCTCCCACCCGCAAGCGTCGGTCGCTCAAAGAAAAGGCCCCGCCCAGTACCATCAGGCATACACCCAGCCAGATCCACGAAATCAACGGTTTGAAATAAAGCCGCGCCGACCACCGGCCATCCCCGTCGGGATCGCCCACCACCGCATAAAGATCGCCCCCGATCAGCGGGTAAATGGCCGCTTCGGTGGTTTCCATGGGCGGAGAAGAGAAGCTGCGCTGCTCTGGATAGAGATCGGTAAGAAATGCACCATTCTTTTGCACTGAAAACTGGCCGCGAACGGCGGTGTAATTGGGGCCGGCCACCGGCTCTACGCCTTGAAAGGTCATGTCATAGGCGCCAACGGCTACCGTATCGCCGGGGGCCAGAAGAACCAGTTTTTCAACCGTCCAGCTTTCCGATGCGGTGATGCCGAACACCAAGATACCAAGCCAAGATGGGCCAGCCACATGCCCCAAACGCCGCGCGGCAGGCCGAAAAGGCGGCGCAGGGCCTTTGCGAAGGGGGTCCGGCCTATTTGGGCTTTTTGCGCCATATCCACCGCAATGGCTCCCAAAAGCCATCCCGCCAGACCAAAGCCCGCAAAGGCCATCACCGGCCCCGCGCCCCAGATCATCCAAGCCAGCAAGACCGCAATAAATGCCGTTCCGATGGCTGGCCATAAAAGCTTCGCCGCGCGGCTTAGATTGCCGCGTTTCCATGCAAGCAAAGGCCCAAAGCCAAGGGCAATCAGCAATAGCGACATCAATGGCACGAAGCTGATCTCAAAAAAGGGCGGGCCTACAGAAACTTTGGCCCCGGTCAGCGTGTCGAGAAATAGCGGATAAAGCGTGCCCACAAACACCACCGCCGCGGCAATGGACAACAGCACATTATTGAGCACCAAAGCCCCTTCGCGGCTGATGGGGGCAAAGAGTCCGCCCGGCTCCAAGGCTTGGGCGCGCCATGCATAAAGTGCCAGCGAGCCGCCAATGGAGACGCCCAGCAAGATCAGAATGAACACGCCCCGTTCGGGATCAACGGCAAAGGCATGGACCGAGGTCAAAACGCCGGAGCGCACAAGGAAGGTGCCAAGCAGGCTCATGGAAAAGCTGAGAATGGCCAAAAGAACGGTCCAGCGTTTTAAAGCGTCGCGCTTTTCCATCACAATGGCGGAATGTAAAAGCGCTGTCGCTGCAAGCCACGGCATGAAGCTGGCATTTTCCACGGGGTCCCAAAACCACCAGCCACCCCAGCCCAGTTCGTAATAGGCCCACCATGATCCCAAGGCGATGCCGGCCGACAGGGCCATCCATGCCAGCAAAACCCAGGGTCGCACCCAACGCGCCCAAACCGGTCCCAAGCGCCCTTCAATGAGCGCCGCCACGGCAAAGGAAAAGGCCACCGACAGACCCACATAGCCCAAATATAAAAGCGGCGGGTGAAAGGCCAGACCGGGATCTTGCAGCAAAGGATTGAGGCCGCGCCCTTCCAAGGGGGCAGGCAACAACCGTTCAAACGGATTGGAGGTGAACAGCATGAACAGCAAAAATGCCACGGCGATCATCGCCTGCACCGAGAGCACCCGTGCCCGAAAGCTTGGGGGAAGGGCGCGGCCAAACAGCGCCACAAGGCTGCCAAACAGTGTCAGGATCAGCACCCACAAAACCAGCGAGCCTTCGTGATTGCCCCACACGCCGGAAATTTTATAAAGCACAGGCTTCAGGCTATGGGAATTTTCCGCCACATTCAGCACGGAAAAATCCGATACCAAATAGGCGTGCATCAAGGCGGCGAAGGCGATGGCGACAAACAGGAATTGGCCCAGCATCAAAGGCCCGGAGAGCGCTATCAGGCGGCCATTGGTGCGGGCCGCCCCATAAAGCGGCACAGTGGCGGCAATCACGCCCAAAAGCAGCGCCAGAATCAGTGCAAAATGGCCAATTTCAGGGATCATGGCGTTTTTCCCGAAGGGGTGGTGCCATCGGGATGTCCACGTTCCTTGATGGCGTCATAGACCTCTTTTGGCATATAGGTTTCATCATGCTTGGCCAACACCCGGTCGGCAATGAACAGCCCGTTTTCATCCAAACGGCCATCGGCAATGATGCCCTGACCTTCCCGGAACAGATCCGGTAAAATGCCCGTATAGCGCACCATCAGGGCGTTTTCACCATCACTAACGGAAAAACGCACGCTCATCCCGTCGGGCAGCTTTACCAGCGAATCTGTTTCTACCAGCCCTCCCAAGCGGAAGGCCCGCCCCGGCTCAGGGGCTTCATCGGCCACATCGCTGGGGAGCCGGAAATATAAAAGCTGCTCGTCCAGCGCGCGAAAAATCAGAAAAGCCGCCAGCGCCAATGTCAGCAAAGCCAGCACCGTCAACCAAAAGCGTCGGCGCTTGCGAGTCCAGGCTTTTTGTCCGCGCAGGGCTGTCATGGCTGTCCCTTTGAAGATGGGCCAAGGGTGGCGCCGGGGCGGCGACGCGGTTGGGCGGCCTTCAAGGCATCGGCCCGATGGCTGCGTGTTTTCTGTGTCCGCCAGCTCATAATGCCAAGCCCCAAAAGCACGATCAGAACAAGGCCATAGCAAGCCCAGATATAGGCTCCATAGCCGCCCATGGAGAGAAAATCATTCATGGCTGCTCTTCTTTCGGAGAGGCGGATCGGGGGGCTTCCCCGGCATAGCGCAACGCATTGAGACGGATCGCGGCCAATTCACCCTTTATCCGCCACAAAAACACCGTGAAGAAATAGAACTGGAAGGCGGCCAGCATCACATAAAGCGGTGGTCTCATGCTGGGGTCGATGCTTGGCCCATCGGCGCGAAACAGGCTGGCGGGCTGGTGCAAGGTGGTCCACCAGTCCACGGAAAATTTGATGATAGGGATGTTGATCACCCCCACAAGAGCCAGAATAGCCGCAGCCCGGGCAGCTTTCGAGCGATCCTCGAAGGCTCCCCAAATGGCCATATAGCCAAGATAAAGGAAAAACAGCACCAGCACCGAGGTCAGCCGTGCATCCCACACCCACCATGCGCCCCACATGGGCTTGCCCCATAAAGATCCGGTGACCAGCGCAAGGCCGGTAAAGGCAAGGCCGATGGGGGCCGCCGCTTTGCCGGCCACATCCGCTAAAGGGTGTCGCCATACAAGGGTGGAAAACCCTGCCGCGGCGACAACCATATAGCAAAACAGGGCCATATAGGCGCTGGGCACATGGATATACATGATGCGCACCGTGTCGCCTTGCTGATAATCGGCAGGGGAGGCCACAAGCGCCAGATACAACCCCACGGCCAAAAGCCCCACGGTCAAAGGCAGGGTGAGGGGCAGGATTTTATCTGCCAGCCGGATAAAACGGGCCGGATTCGCAAACCAGTGCATGATCTGTGCTCTACCCTTCCAAATGGCCGCCCGCAACAAAATGCGGCAGGGTGCGGCATGATGGCTCTGTTTTTCTTATCGTGCCAATATAGGCTCTTCTTTGCATGCTGCCAGCGTCATTCCAAAGTCGGATGCAAAGCGTGGTCTTCATTCTAGCGCCAAGTTTCACTCAAGTGCGAGGCGCAAGGCACCGCCGGCTGCCAGCGGGCCCAAAACCGCGAAGATCAGGCTCAGGCTCCCCAGAAAGGACATATTGGCCGATACCGATCCAAGGCCGGAAACAGCCTCTACCGCCCCTACGCCGAAGATCAATGTGGGGATATAAAGCGGCAGTACCAGAAGCGCAATCAAAGCCCCGCCGCGCCGCACCGCCACAGCAAGGGCAGCGGCGGCGGCCCCGATCAGGCTAAGAGCCGGGGTGCCGATCAGCAAAGCAAGCAAAGCCACGCATATGCTGGCTCCATCCAAATGCAGCATCAGCCCGAAGAGCGGCGATAAAATCACCAAAGGCAGCAACATGGACAGCCAATGGGCCAGCGCTTTCGCCAGCGCCACCAAAGATAAAGGCAAGGGGCCCAATGTTAGCGAGTCCAGCGAGCCATCCTCGAAATCGGCTTGAAACATCCGGTCCAGCGATAGCAGCGCTGCCAAAAGCGCGGCGATCCACAAAACCCCGCCAGCGATGCGCGCCAGTATTTCAGCATCAGGCCCCACACCAAAGGGGAACAGGCTGATGGTGATGGCGTAAAAGGCGATGACCAATCCCGCCGCGCCGCCCTGCGCATAGCCAAGGCGCATATCGCGCAGGATCAGCGAGAAGAAAGCAGCCAGCATGACCGGTCAGTCCTCGAAAGCCAAAAGGGGATCATGGGCCATATGCTGTGCCTCTGGTTGGAAATCGCGCAGATCAAGGCTTGCCCCGTCCACGCCAAGGGGTGTGTGGGTGGCGATCACCGCCATGCCGCCGTTTTGCACATGGGTCTGGATCAGGCCCGTCAATCGATGCTGATTGTCGCTATCCAGCGCCACAGTGGGTTCATCCAGCAGCCATAAGGGGCGCGGAGCCACCAATAGCCGCGCCAAAGACACCCGTCTTTGCTGTCCGGCGGATAAGGCCCCGACCGGCAGATGCGCCAGAGCTTCAAGGTCCAGAGCTTCCAGCTTGCCTCCAGCCGGTCCTCTGCGCCGCCCAGATAACGCGCCCAAAAGCGCAGATTGTCGGTTACGGAAAAGGCCGCTTTCATGCCGGAGCTATGGCCCACATAATGCACCTGTTCCGATAATCCGGCCCCGGATGGGGGAACGGCCATGCCGCACCAGAAAAGCTGGCCTGCTTCTGGACGCGATAATCCGGCCAAAAGGCGCAACAGGCTGGTTTTGCCGCTGCCATTGGGGCCGCGCAAGATCAGGATCCGGCCACGCTCAAGGGAAAAGTCCAGCCCGGCAAATAACAAGCGCTGCCCGCGCCGGCAGGCCAATGCCTGTGCGTTCAGGGTGGCGCGCGCCTCCGGTGACGGCGTGGGGTGTTTGGTTGGATGAAGCATCATGGCCGCACCATAAGCCAAGGATCGGCGCGCGCCTATAGCCCTTCGCGATGACCGGTTGATTTGGATGAGGGGTCGTCTGGTTTAGAAGGTGCGCACGGCGATCACCACCAGCCCCGCCACCATGGCGCTATAGGCGATAAACCACAGATAGGTGATCAAACGACTTAAGGGGGTTAGTGTGTTACGATGAAACATGAAAACCTCCTAAATGGCTATTTTCAAAGTTCTGACGACCAAAGGACGGCCCGCAATATAAAGGGCAGTCAGCCACCGGATTATGGCCGGCGTCAGACCATTCCAAGTCAATTGCACGACTTTATCTGGTGTTTGGGAGGCTCACATTCACTGCACAGTTGATTGTGAGCCATGTGAAACCTTTGAAGGTGGAGAAAGAAGGAGGGTGGAGTTGAATCTGTAGTTTTTGGGCGAAATACAGGCTATTTTGCCCCTTGCGCTTTTCTGAAAAGGGCAGAAATTGGTGGTAAGAGAACACAATGCGCGTGAGTGCCATGCGATAACCCTTGAGGCGCGCCCGGATTTTTTGCATTAACATAGAGAAATTTACTCTCGGCAAGTTCAGCCCGTAACGCGCCCATCGATCTATAAAGCGCGTTCGTCCTTTCAAATATCAGGAGGCACCATGTCCACCGTTGGTCGCGATACCATGTCCACCCGCGATACGCTCACCGCTAATGGCAAGGAATACACATTCTTTTCCTTGAAGAAGGCGGCGGAAAAAATTGGCGATGTGTCGCGCCTGCCATTTTCCTTGAAGGTGCTTTTGGAAAATATGCTGCGCTGTGAAGACGGCAAAACCGTCACCACCGATGATGTGAAAGCGGTGGCCGACTGGTTGAAAGAACGCCGTTCGGATCGGGAAATCGCCTATCGTCCGGCCCGCGTTTTGATGCAGGATTTCACCGGCGTTCCGGCGGTGGTGGATCTGGCGGCCATGCGCGGCGCCATGAAAGCCCTGGGTGGTGATCCGCAAAAGATCAATCCGCTGGCCCCTGTCGATCTGGTGATCGACCATTCGGTGATGGTGGATGTGTTTGGCACCGATGATGCCTTCAAGCGCAATGTGGATATGGAAATGAAGCGCAATAAGGAACGATACGAGTTCCTGCGCTGGGGCCAGCAGGCTTTCGATAATTTCCGCGCCGTTCCGCCGGGAACCGGCATTTGTCATCAGGTGAATCTGGAATATTTGGGTAAAACCGTCTGGACCAATGAAATCGACGGTACGCTTTATGCTTATCCCGATACGGTGGTGGGCACCGATAGCCACACCACCATGATCAACGCTCTGGCGGTTCTGGGTTGGGGCGTGGGCGGCATTGAAGCCGAAGCGGCCATGCTGGGCCAGCCCATTTCCATGCTGATCCCCGAAGTGATCGGCTTTAAAATCACCGGTCGCCTGCCCGAAGGGGCCACCGCCACCGATCTGGTGCTGACGGTGACACAAATGCTGCGCAAAAAAGGCGTGGTGGGCAAATTCGTCGAATTCTATGGCGATGGCCTGACCCACATGCCGGTGGCCGATAAAGCCACCATTTCCAATATGGCCCCTGAATATGGCGCCACTTGCGGTTTCTTCCCCATCGATCAAAGCACTTTGGATTATCTGGATTTCACCGGGCGCGGCGATGACACCGTGGCGCTGGTGGAAGCCTATGCCAAGGCGCAGGGGATGTGGCATGATGAACAATCGCCGGACCCTGAATTTACCGACACGCTGGAGCTGGATCTTTCCACGGTGGTGCCTTCCATCGCCGGTCCCAAGCGCCCGCAAGACCGCGTGTTGCTCACAGAAGCCGCATCGGCTTTTGGCAATGAACTGAACGGCACCTTCAAAAAGGGCGATGAAGCCGACAAGCGTGTTGCCGTTGAAGGGGAAGATTTCGATATTGGCCACGGCGATGTGGTGATCGCCGCCATCACAAGCTGCACCAATACCTCGAACCCTTCGGTGATGCTCGCCGCAGGTTTGGTGGCGCGCAATGCGCTGGCCAAAGGCTTGAAGGTGAAGCCCTGGGTCAAAACCTCTTTGGCCCCCGGCAGCCAAGTGGTTACCGATTATCTGGAAAAAGCCGGTTTGCAAGACGATCTGGATGCCTTGGGCTTCAATCTTGTGGGCTATGGCTGCACCACCTGTATCGGTAATTCCGGCCCGCTGCCGCCTGCCATTTCAAAGGCTGTCAATGCCGCTGATCTGGTGGCCTGCTCGGTCCTTTCGGGCAACCGCAATTTTGAAGGGCGCGTCAATCCCGATGTGAAGGCGAATTATCTGGCCTCGCTCCATTGGTGGTGGCCTATGCCATTGCCGGATCAATGAAAGTGGATCTGATGAACGATCCCTTGGGCACCGATAAAGATGGCCAGCCTGTCTATTTCAAAGACATTTGGCCCAGCACCAAAGAAGTGGAAGAGGTGGTGCGCGCAGCCGTCACCCCGGCCCAGTTCAAGGAACGCTATGCCGATGTGTTCGCTGGCGATGAACAATGGCAGGCCATCAAGGTCACGAAGGGGCTGACCTATGAATGGAACAATGACAGCACCTATGTGCAAAATCCGCCCTATTTCGATGGCATGACAGCCACGCCCGACACCATCACCAACATCAAGGGCGCACGGATGTTGGCGCTTTTGGGCGATTCGGTCACCACCGATCATATTTCTCCTGCAGGGTCCATCAAGGCTGATAGCCCGGCCGGGAAATATCTGACCGAGCATGGTGTGGACCGGACCGAATTCAACTCTTATGGGTCCCGGCGCGGCAATCATGAAGTGATGATGCGCGGCACCTTCGCCAATATTCGCCTGCGCAATCTGATGGCGCCGGGCACTGAAGGCGGTGTGACGGTGCATTATCCGTCTGGCGATCAGATGCCCATCTATGATGCGGCCATGGCCTATGCCGAAAATGATACGCCATTGGTTGTTGTGGCGGGCAAGGAATATGGCACCGGCTCCAGCCGCGATTGGGCAGCCAAGGGCACACGCTTGTTGGGTGTGCGTGCGGTGATTGTTGAATCCTTTGAGCGCATCCATCGCTCCAATCTGGTGGGCATGGGCGTGTTGCCTTTGCAGTTCAAGGATGGCCTGACCGCAGAAAAGCTGGGCCTCAAAGGCACCGAGCAGTTTGATATTACCGGCATCGAAGGGGGATCAAACCGCGTCAGGATGTGGCTTGCACCATCCATTATGCAGATGGCAGCACCAAGGATGTGACCTTGTTGTGCCGCATCGATACGGTGGATGAAGTGGGTTATTTCGAAAATGGCGGCATCTTGCATTATGTGCTGCGCCGTTTGGCCAGCAAGGCCGCCTGATCGATTTCGGTTTTCAGATTCTGAAGGGCGCCTTTCGGGGCGCCCTTTTTTAATGACAGATTGCCCGCAGAACCGGCTTCGCCTATGGTGCGCGGGATGTTTTGTTTGACAACTTTCAAGCGGGTTATTCATGTCGCGCGCCTCTCTTTTTGCTCTTCTTTCCACGGTTCCCCTGTTCATTGCCAATTCGGCCGTAGCCGACCGGGTGCATCTTGCCGATGGCAGCCTGATCGAGGGAACGTTGGTGGAAGCGGCAGGGGGACGCTTGCGCTTTGAAACCACCTTTGCCGGGATGATTGAGATTGATCTGGAGGCACTTGCAGGGCTTGAAAGCGATCATATTGTCATTGTGTCTTTGACAAGTGGCGATCGGCTGGTGGGCCGTTTGGCGTTTGACAAGCAGCAGGGCCAAGGCCTTTCCAGTGCCAGTTTGGGGCGCTTGTCCATCCGGTTCGATGATGTTGCCGCCCTGTGGCTTGAAGGCGCACAAAGTCCGGAAGAGCTTGCTTTGCAAGAGATTGAAGAGGCGCAGGCGCGCCAGATCGCCGAGTTGGAAGAACAGCACAGCCAGGAAGTGGCGCAATTGGAAAGGGCGCTCGTTACTCCTGAAAAAGCCTGGAGTGGGCGCACACAGCTTGGTCTATCCGGGGCGCGGGGCAATACGGACCGCGTGGCGCTGAACGGCAAGGCCTCAACCCGGCGCGAAACCGATTTTGACCGTCTCGACCTATCCTTGGCTGGCGCTTTGCTCGGGAAAACGGGAAAGAAACGGAAAATGAGGTGATCGGCGAAACCCGGTTGGAACGCGATTTCTCCGAGAGCTGGTTTGCCTTTGGCGGATTGGTGCTGGAACAGGATGAATTCGAGGATCTGGATCTGCGTAGCGTCCTTACCGCCGGGACCGGGGTGTTTTTCATTCAGGAAGAAAAGCAGCAGCTAAAAGCCCGCTTCGGTATCGGTTATCAGGTGGAAGCCTTCCAGAATGCACCCAATGAGGAAGAAGCGATTTTGTCTTTGGGCTATGAATATCGCATCCAGCTCAATGGCCGTTTGTTGTTCACCCATGATCTGATTTATCTGCCCAGCTTCAATGATCCGGTGGATGATTTCCGCGTTGAAAGCAATGCGGCGCTGGATATTCCGGTGACCGAAAGCAAGGCGTGGAGCGTGCGTATCGGGGTGCGCAATCAATATGACAATACGCCGGTATCCGGGAATGAAAAGCTGGATACCTTCTATACGCTGAGTCTTGGCTATAATTTTCAGTAAAGGCAGGCCACCGTGGGGGAAAGCCCCCGCGACGGCTTATCGGTTATTCGGCGGGGTTGGTGGCGCTCTTGTGGGCCTGACCCAGCTTGGCTTGCTTGTCCCCGGTCCATAGACCTTTCATGAAGCGCTTCATATCCTCGCCCAAGCCATAAAGAGCCGGGACCAAGAACAATGTCACGAAGGTGGCCAGCAACACCCCGAAGGCAAGGGCAACCACGGTGGGTTTCAAGAACTGCGCCTGTGTGGAGCGTTCCAGCATCATGGGAACCAGCCCGATAAAGGTGGTGACAGAGGTGAGCAGGATAGGCCGGAAACGGGCAACCCCTGCTTCCACGAGGGCATCGAAGGCTCCCACTCCTTTTTCGCGCAGGCGTCCGATATAATCCACCAGCACCAGATTGTCGTTCACCACAACACCAGCGGCTGCGGCCAGCCCGAAATAAGAGAACAGGGCCATGGGCATGCCTAGCAAAAGATGCCCCAAAACCGCACCCATGAAGCCGAAGGGGATGGCCGTCATCACCAAAAGTGGCAGGAAGTACGACCGGAAAGCCACGGCGATCAGGGCGTACATCACGAACAGGGCGATCCCTTCAAGAGCCAGAATTTCGGCCATGAACTTCGCCTGACCTTCTGCTTGGCCGATTTCGCCACGGCTGATGCCGGGGAACCGCTTTTCCCATTGCGGATAAAAATTGGTGCGCAGATCTTCATAGATTTGTTCGCGGACTTCGTTGGACAATTCGGCGCTGATGACTGCCGAGCGCTGCCGTTCGCGTCGGTCAATGCGCTTGAGGCCCGGTTTGTAACTGATGTCGGCCACCGTGAACAAAGGCACCTCGCGGCCATCATTGGTGCGCAGTCTGAAATCCGAGAGGCTGTCGATGGAACGACGGGTGTTTGAGGGATAGCGAACGAACACTTTTACATCATTGCCATCGCGGGGCAGTCTTTGCACCTCTTCGCCATAATAGGCCTGGCGCACCTGGCGGGTCACATCGGCCAGCGTGAACCCAAGCTCACGGGCGCCGGGTTTCAGCTCGAATTGCAGCTCTTCCATGGCCGTTTGCAATGAATCGCGGATATTGAACACCTCATCATAGGTGCCAAGCTGCGCTTTCAGGTCATCCACCGCGGCCCGCAACATATCCAGATCCGGATGATTGATGGCAAGCTCAATCTCTGGCTGGCTTTGGTTGAGCGTATAGCCACTTCCAGATTTTCTGCATCGGGGATTTCGCCGATCAATATGCGCAGCCGGTCGGCCGCTTCTTTTGCCGACATGTCGCGCATTTCTGCAGGGGCAAGGCGCACCAATGCCAGAACCGAATCGGCACGGGCGCGGGTGTACCAATTCTCTACCAGCTGGCTTTCTCCATCCGATGCGGCATTTACCTCGGCTTCCAGTTCTTTTTCTGCCTGCTGAAGCTGCGCCAGAATTTCCAGCGCCCGGTCATAGGGTGTGCCTTCGGGCAGGGTCACATTGACCGAGATTTGCTCGGATTCCACCTCTGGCATGAAGCTGAATTTCAGCCAGGACGAACTGGAAATCCCCACGGAAATGATAAATCCTGCCAGAAAGATGCTGGCTGTCAGGCCGCGCCGCCGCACCGCGGCTGCCAGCCAGCGCCGATAAGTGACCTGGGCAAAGCGGGTGATGGAACTGGCAATACGTTTCTGGAAGGTACCAAAGCGCCCCAGTTTCTCACGCGGTTTCATATGGCTCAGATGGGCCGGCAAGATGAACAGTGCTTCGATCAGCGAAAAGCTTAAAGCGGCGATGACGATGATCGAGATATGGCGGGTGAACTCCACATCTATCCCGGACAGAAACAGCCAGGGGGCAAACACGATCATCGTTGTGGCCACCGCATAAATCACCGGTTTTGCCACCAGTTGCGTGCCCAATATGGCCGCATCCAGACCGCCGCCGGTATTTTCGGCCTCTTCATGGATGTTTTCCCCCACAACGATGGCATCATCCACAACCACACCGATCACCAGCAGGAAAGCGAATAGCGACAGGAAATTCAGCGACACATCATTGGTGGGAAGGAAGATGAAAGCCCCGGCATAGGCGGTGGCAATGCCCACCGTCACCCACAGGGCCACCTTGGGCCGCAACGAGATGATCAACACCAGAAACACCAGAATCAGCCATAAAAGGCGGATTTGGAGATGGTTTCCATGCGGTCGTAATAGGCTTTGGATTCATCGGCATAAAGGGTCAGGGAAATGCCCTCCGGCATCCGCTCGCGGGCTTCTTCCAGATAGCCCAGAACCGATTTGGAGGTTTTGACCACATTCATTTCTTCCGCGGTCATCACCTGCACAAGAATGGCATGCTGGCCGTTAAGGCTGGCTTGAATGTCCACATCTTCAAAGCCGTCGATCACCAAAGCCACATCACCGACGCGGATGGTGCCGCCACCGGGGACCTGACGGATGATGATATTTTCAAAGTCCGTGCGGCTATCGGCCAGATTGCGTACCCGCAACTGCACATCGCCGGTGCTGGTGCGCACAGACCCTGCAGAGCGGTTGATGGAACTGCCCCGAATGGCCGTAGCCACTTCATCAAAGGTAAGGCCGTAGCGGCGCATGGCCTGCTCCGACAATTCAATGGAGACTTCCTCATTGCGCGCCCCGAACAGTTCAACGATGGAGACGCCGGGCAAAAGGGCCATTTCATCGCGGACTTTCTCAGCCGTGCGCTTCAAAAGGCGTTCATCCACATCACCGCTGACGCCCACCCTGATCAGCTCATTCCGGGTGAGAATCTCCCGCACACGCGGCGGTTCTATATCGCTGGGAAGGGTTGAGATGCCGTCGACCCGCAGCTTCACATCGTTGATGAAGCGGTCCATATCGACGCTGCGATCCGCCTCGATATAAACAAGGGCAACGCTTTCAGAAGCAATGGAGCGCACCCGGTCTATATTATCCAGATCCGATAATGATTCCTCGATGCGTAAAATGATTTGTTCTTCCACCTCTTGCGGGGCAGCACCGGGCCAGGCCACGGTCACTTCCACCCAATTGACGCGGAGCGTTGGCCAGACTTCGCGTTCCATATTGAAGAACGACATAGCCCCGGCAAGCATAATGCCGAACATCAGCAAATTGGCAGCAACGGTGTTTTTGGCCCACCAGGCGATCATGCGGTTCATGGCTTTTCCCCTTTATCCCCTGATGTTCAATTCACAGCTTCGGCGACTTTGGGTGCCTCTGCACGGCTTTCCAGCGTTTCCACTGCCATGCCTTCTCGTGCATTGCGCACAGGCGATGTGACAATCTTTTCACCGGCCGAAACACCGCTGGCCAATATCACCCGGTCTTCATTGGCCGACACCACGTCCACCGTGCGGATGGTCAGGGTGTTGTCATCGCGGACCACATAAACCTGATCCTTGCCGCGCAAGGCAGCGCGGGGGATGATCAAGGCATTTTCCAATGTGCGTCCTTCGATCTCGCCGGTGACAAACAATCCCACAGGCAAAGGTGTTCCATTGGAGCCGCCTGCCCCATAAGGATCGCGAATCTGTGCAATGGCATGCAAAAGGCGGGTGTCTTGATCAATGGCCGCATCGGTTCGCACAATGCGCCCTTCCCAGCGATGGGAACGTCCGGCAAGCTGGGATTTAAGGGCGACCTTTGGCGCTGTTTCGTAGTCGGAGGCCGCATAGGCAACGGGCACATTCAGCTCGGTGAATTCTTCGTCGGTCAGCGGCAAGCGCACTTCCACCACTTCGGTGGAGAAAACCCGGCCCAAGCGGGTGCCGACGCTGACATACTGCCCGACACCGGCGCTTTTTTCCCGAACGCGGCCACTGAAGGGAACGGAAATGCGGGTACGGGCCAGATCCAGCTTGGCTCGATCGAGCTGGGCTTTGGCTGATGCCAGATTGGCGCGGGCCTGCGCCACATGGGGGACTTTCAGGGCGAGGTCTGTGGGCTTGTCGGTAATTTCATCCCAGTCCCATTGTTTGCGGGCCACAGCTGCACGGGCCTCTTCCTGTGCCAGAACCAGTTCGGCATCGGCAACGCGGGCCTCGGCCTGAGTGACAGCGAACTCGTAATCTTCCGATTCGATCTGGATCAGCGTTTCATTGGCTTTGAAGATACCACCGCCTGCAAAGGCCGGGGCCACATGCACGATGCGGCCACTCACCTGTGGGATCAGATCAATTTCGGTTTGCGATTCGATCGTCCCTTGGGTTTGAACCAGCAAGGTTGTGGGTTCTTGCCGAACCGTGGCTACCGCCAATGTGACGGGCCGGAGCACCGGGGCTTCGGTTTTTTCCGGCTTGGGCTGTGTCGCTTGTAAAATGATGAACCCGGCGATGCCGAGGCCAAGTACGAAAATTGGCGTCATCACAATGAGAAACTTTCTCATGCGTGGTCTCCTCGCTGTGGCACCCCGATTTTTCTTTAAGATCGGTTGGTGCGGGGAATTCCCCGTTATGGCTGTCCCTCTATGTATCTCTTAGATATATATCGAATGTCAATTAGCTATGATGAAAAAGTTGCATCAAGACCATGATCGACAAGCCTCCGAAAAAGGCGAAGGCGCTGCCCCGGCGGTTGGTGTGCTCCACATGGGGCACCAGATGCGAGGCCCCCACATAAAGGAGCGCACCGCCGGTGACGGCCAGAATGCTGCCCAAGGGCACCCCGGATAATTGCGAGATGAAGGGGAGGCTTATGGCTGTGCCCAGGGGGGTGGTGGCCGCGGCTGCGAAAAAGGCGGTGATCATGGCGCGGTGCGGCGAAAATCCCCCGCGCAATAGCAGGACAAAGGCGATAATGCCTTCGGAAAATTCATGTAGAACCAAGCCAAAGACGGCGGTCACTCCGGTAAACACATCCACGGAAAAAGCCGCCGAATAGCTTAGGCCATCGCTAAACGAATGAAGGGCGATCCCAAAAATCGGGATCAGCGCCATGGCCCGTTTGTCCATATGGCTGGTACCGTTTTTGTGCGCGGAAAGAAGTCCCAGACAATACATCAGCACATAACCCGCAAGAACCAATAGAGGGGCCATTTGCCCGACCATGGACAGGGCTTTGGGAATGACTTGAAGAATGGCGGCGCCGATCAGAAACCCTGCGGCAAAGGCTGCGAACAGCACGCTGTTTTTATTGCCCCAGGCTTCATAATGACGAATGACCAAAAGGCCGCCAAGATTGACAAGGGCGGCAAGCATGCTGAAAGCCAGCGCAAAAGAAGAGCTATCCATCATCGGGCACGCCCAAACAGTATGTTATATTATATCATTGATAAAGGCTGTAGCAATCCAGCGCAGAAATTTCCAGTCTCCAATTCCGACCAAGAGATATTCTTCGCTCTGTGCGACTCGCCAAAGAGCGTTTCAAGGTCAGGACTCTTCGGATGACCGCAAGAAAAGCCCATCAGAATTGCAACAACAGGAAGGCTGTGGGGGGGCTCAGCTATTGGATGTGGAGAGAGCAATGCGGGCCGCGCCGATGATTGGGCCGTTTTCACCGTCTGCATGGAGCAAAATTGCCAGATGGTCGGCGCCGGATTGGGCGGCATCGGCTACATGCACCTCGAAGGTTTTGCCTTCGCCAGTCCAAAGGCCAAGCTTTTCCGTGTGCCTGACCAGATTATCATACTCCAGTGTCTTGCCGCGATTCTCGCCTTCGGAAATGGAGACGGAGGCGCGGGCGCTATAGAACACCGCGGTTACATGCACATTTTCGGCTCCGGCCAGTTGTTGGGGGAGGGCAATGATGCAGGTCTCGTCTTTTTGGCGGATAGACAGATCAAGATCGGCGCGGGGCAGATCACGGGCACGTGCAATATGATGCACCACATCCTTGCGCCGTGACCCTACGGTCTGGAAGCGTCCGTCGATGATCATTTGTGGCGTATAAACGCCGGGCTCGCCCATTTGCTCATTATAGGCGCGTTGATAATGCGTAAAATCGGCTTGGGCAAAGCTGTCGGCCCATCCCAGATAATTCCAGTAATCGACCGGCCAACTGAGAGCGAGAATCTCTTTTTCCCCGGCCAGTTCCGCAAGAAACTCATGAGCGGGGGGGCAATTGGGGCAGCTTTGGCTTGAAAACAGTTCAACAACCGTCAAGCGGTCTTCGGCGTGAACCGGAAGAGCGAAAAGCAAAAACGCTGATATAATAATTCGTTTGAACATATCCGTACTATAAGGACGGATATTTGTAACGTTCCAATCACCAACGCGCGATCATGAGAGAAAACCTCAAGGCGCGTACACGCCTCTTTATTACGGGGCGCGAATCAAGGTGCCAACACCCTTTTCGGTGAATGCTTCCAACAAAGGTGCATGGGGAACGCGGCCATTCATGATAACGGATGCCGCCACACCGTTTTCTACAGCCGATAGACAGGTTTCAACTTTGGGAATCATGCCGCCATGGATCACGCCCGTGGCGATCATCTCGCGCGCCGCATCATGGGACACCTCGGCAAGATGGCGTTTGTCGCCATCCAATATGCCCTCCACATCGGTCAGCAACAAAAACCGTTCGGCATTCAGGGCTTCGGCCACGGCACCGGCCATGGTGTCGGCATTGATATTGAAGGTTTCGCCATTTTCACCCAAGCCGATGGGCGCGATCACGGGAATGAGCCCGGCGGCAATGAAGCGGGTGAGAACGCTGCCATCAACCGTTTCCGGCTCGCCCACAAAGCCAAGATCAAGCACGTCTTCGATATGGCTGTCGGGACGGCGTTTGGTGCGGCGCACGGCCCGCGCCTTCACAAAACCGCCATCCTTGCCCGACAGGCCCACCGCCATGCCCCCGGCGCGGCTGATGGAGGCCACAAGGCCCTTGTTGATGGAACCGGACAGCACCATTTCCACCACGCCCACCGTATCGGCATCGGTGACGCGCAAGCCGTCGATAAAGCTGCTTTTTATTTTCAGCCGGTCCAGCATGGCCCCGATCTGCGGGCCGCCCCCATGCACCACGACGATATTGATGCCCACCTGTTTGAGCAAAACCATATCTTCCGCAAAGCTGCGCTGGATGGCTTCATCGCCCATGGCGTGGCCGCCATATTTGACAACGAAGGTCTTGCCCGCATAGCGGCGCATATAGGGGAGCGCTTCCGAAAGAATGGCGGCTTTTTCGTGAAGCTGTTTTTGAAACTGGGTGTCGTCCATGCGGCGCTCTCGGATAGAAGAAATGAAGGGCTGTCCAGCCAAGTCTGCCAGCCCGATCAACTGGTCGGCCGGGACGGCGGAGCCGACCCTAGAATATTTTCCTGCCAATCGAAACCGGGATCAGGCCTTGGGACTGGCAAAAGCGGCAAGTTCGGCACGCAAACCTTCGATGCCGATGCCTTTTTCCGATGAGGTGGCGTGAACGCGGGGATGGCAGGCCACGAAGCGGCGGGCCTCTTGCGTTACCTCTTTATGGATACGGGCTTGCGCCGGCGTTTTCAGCTTGTCCAATTTGGTCAGAACGATTTGATAAGACACGGCAGCATCATCAAGCATTTTCATGATTTCGCGGTCATTGTCTTTCAGCCCGTGACGCGAATCCACCAGCACCATCACCCTTTGCAAGGGTTGCCGACCACGCAGATAATCGCGGATGGTGCCTGTCCATGCCTGAACCTTGGACCGCGATACCTTGGCATAGCCATAGCCGGGCAGATCCACCAGAATGAAGGACGCGGCCTCATCGCCCAACTGGAAGAAGTTCAGCTCTTGCGTCCGCCCCGGCGTGTTGGAGGTGCGGGCCAGGGTGTTGCGCCCTGTCAGAGCATTGATCAATGAGGATTTCCCCACATTGGATCGCCCGGCAAAGGCCACTTCCGGCAGCCCCGGCGGGGGCAGATGGTCCATGGTTGGCACCCCGCGTAAAAAGGTACACGGACCGGCGAACAACACTCTGCCCTGCTCGATGGCGGCGCTGCTGATATCCGGCAAGGGCGGATGTTCCGGGGATTCCGTACTCATGTGCTTGTCGGGGCCACACCGTGGCGGCGCATGATCATCCATTGCTGGGCCGCCGATAACACGGTGTTCCATGTCCAGTAGATCACCAGTCCTGCAGGGAACGAGGCCATGATGAACACAAACACAAACGGCATGGCCATCATCACTTTTTGCTGCATGGGATCACCCGCCGACGGGTTGAGCCGCATCTGGAAGAACATGGCCACGCCCATCAGCAAGGGCCATATGCCCACCGCCAAAAAGCTGGGCGGGTCCCAAGGGATCAGGCCGAACAGATTGGTCAGCAACATGGGATCAGCCACCGACAGATCCTGTACCCAGAAAAAGCCGGGCTGATGGCGCATTTCAATGGTGACGAACAGCACTTTATAGAGCGCAAAGAACACCGGAATCTGCGCGACCATAGGAAGACAGCCGGACAGCGGATTGATCTTTTCTTTTTTATACAGCTCCATCATTTCCTGTTGCAGCCGTGGCTTATCGTCCTTGTAGCGTTTTTGCAGCGCCTTCATCTTGGGCTGCACCGCTTTCATTTTGCTCATGGACACATAAGATTTGCTGGCCAGCGGGAAGAACAGGGCCTTGACGATCACCGTCAGTACCAGAATCGAGATGCCGAAATTGCCGAACAGGCCGTACAGGAAATCCAGCAGATAAAAGATCGGTTTGGTCAGGAAGATGAACCAGCCCCAATCAATGGCGCGGTCAAACAGCCGGATCTCATAGGCGTCTTCATAGCGCTGGATCACGTCCACTTCTTTGGCCCCGGCGAACAAGCGCACCGTAACGCTTTTGGTGCCCATTGCCGGGATCACCACTTCTTCTTCCAGATAATCCGCCTGATAGCGTACCGTGCCGCCGGTTCCTTGTACGAAGCGGCCTTTGAAGGGCACGGTTTGTTCAGGAATGATGGCGGTCATCCAGTATTTATCGGTCAAGCCCAGCCAGCCGCCCACGCTGTCATAAAGCGAGGGGCCATCTTCCTTGAGATCTTTATATTCGATCTCGTGCAGGCTGCCATCCAACACGCCCAAGGGGCCTTCATGGATCACAAAATACTTTGAAATATTGGGTTCGCCGCGGCGGCTGATCAGGCCATAAGGGGCCATGATGGCCGGGCTGTCCGTGGGATTGCGCACCGATTGGATGATGGTGAACATGAAATCCTTGTCCACCGCAATCTGCCGTTCAAACACCAGCCCTTGCGCGTTGGTCCACCGCAAAGTCACCGGATGATCGGGGGACAGCATGGTGTCGTCCGTTTCCCACTGTGTTGTGGGGCCGGGAACATCAAGACCCAGTTCCGGTCGGGCCGTCCAGCCGAAAGAGGCATAATAGGCATTGGCGCTTTTCGATGGATTGAGCAGCACGATCGGCTCGCCATCCTTGCCCACCTCAGTGGCGTAATCTTTCAGCGTCAGATCGTCGATAAAGCCGCCGGTGAGTGCAATGGACCCTTTGAGCCGCGGCGTTTCCAGATAAATCCTGCGGCCTGCCTGCAACGCCTGATCGCGGTCAAGACCCGTGCTTGCAGAGGACGGGGCTGCCAAGGCCGCATCGTCCATGCTTTGGGGGGCGGCGGCATGATCTTCAGGCGAGACCGACGTGGTTGGCTGCGCGGCATCAATCTGGGCGTTTTCCCTTTGCGGCTTGGCATAGAAAAAATCGAAGGCCAAAAGCACCAAAAGGGTCAGCCCCATGGCGGCAAGCAGGTTTTTCTGTTCGTTCATATACTCTTCACCGGCGTTTTGGACCATTTATCCGTCCGGTCAGGCCGGGATGGTGTATCGGAATGGTCATGGTCGGGCACAGGGTCATATCCAAAACCACCAAAGGGGTGGCAGCGGCCAATGCGCCTTATAGCCATCCAGCCCCCTCGCCGTCCACCATGACGACGCACGGCTTCGATGGCATAAGCGGAGCAAGTGGGTTGATAGCGGCATGACGGACCCAAAAGGGGCGACAGCACGAGCTGATAGGCTCGTACAAAGAAAATGAGACAATGACCCAAAAGGCTCATGGGGTTCTCCTGCGGGACACGCGATCCAAGGCCCGCCGTAGATCAGCCTCAAGGGCTTTATAAGGCCGCTTGACCGTTTGCGATCGGGCAATCAGCACATAATCCATCCCGGCTTCCGCTTCCACCGGGAATATGTGTGCGATCAGCGCCCGTAGCCGGCGTTTGGCACGGTTGCGGGCAACGGCATTGCCGACCTTTTTGCTGGCGGTGATGCCAAATCCCGTCGCGGGAACAGCAGGCGATGGCATGTCGCCTGAGGGTTTGCCTGTGGTATCCGTCGGGTTTTTCTGGCTGTGACGATGGGCGGCTTGCAAAACCAGACCGGGTTGAGCCGCCTTTATACCGCTTCGTGCAACCCGCAGATAATCACGGCGCTGTTTCAGGCCGATGATCTGTTTTTTTTTGGGCAAGGCCGGTTTTTGAGGGGGCGATGGTGCCGTTTTGGCCGAATCGCTGCCAGATTTTGGCGACATTTGTGGCTCCAACGACAAAACCGACCGCATGGAAGAGCGATCGGTATGGTCATTTTTGTCGGTCATGAGCCAGCCACTTCCATAAGATCAGGCCAAGCATTTGGCTGTAAAGCCGGCAGCCCGTGTCGTGCACTGATCGGCGCCGGATCGACGCTGAATGCGGCAACCGAATTAGGCAGAAAGGCGCTTACGGCCTTTGGAGCGACGGGCGCGCAGCACATTGCGGCCACCGACAGTGGCCATACGAGCGCGAAAACCGTGGCGGCGCTTGCGCACAATCTTGCTTGGCTGATAAGTCCGTTTCACGTTCTTTCTCCGTATATTGCGCAGCGATGGTGACGAGCGGCGCTCACAGCCATCGCTGTCGCACAGCCCTTGTGCCATGCGACGAAAATCCAAGGCGCGCTTGATAACCGGGCTTGGCGCTTTGAGTCAACTGAATTTCCTGCCCAATGGCCCATTTTGCCGTATTCACCGGCAATTCACGGAATGTATCCGCGAAATCACAGCCTTGTGTAAATGCTGGCAAGATCTTGCCATGACCCCATCTTCTAGGTCAACAAGGCAGCGAAATATCAGCAAGGACTGTAAATTGGACAGGACTTGCAGATAGATTTTGCGCGGTTAACGGACGGTCAACCGCCTTGTGTAGACTTTTATAGACTTTAACCAATCGTGCGACGTGAAGGAACGATAATGCCGAACTCACTCAATTCGACACAGGGCAACAAGAAAGCCAAGGGCTTTTCGGTCCGTCGGATTTTGCCGATTGTCATTTTGGCCGCCGTGATTGCTGCCGTTTATGCCTCGGGCGTTGGGGATTATGTGTCCTTTGCAGCACTCAGCGAAAATCTTGACATGCTGCAGTCTTTCGTAGCCGAGAATACAGTGGTCGCCTTGCTGGTGTTGGTGCTGTTTTATGCGGTTGGTACGGCGGTGTCGCTACCGGCAATGGGCATTGTAAGCATTGCATCGGGAGTGATCTTCGGCCTGTGGCTGGGGTTTTTCGGGGTGCTGATGGGCGCAACCCTTGGGGCGACGGCTATCTTCCTTATTGTGCGTACATCCCTGGGCGATGCCTTGCGGACAAAGGTGGGGCCTTGGCTCGGCAAGTTTGAAAGCGGCTTCCAGAAAGATGCTTTCAATTATCTTCTGGCCCTGCGTTTGGTGCCGGTATTCCCTTTCTGGGTACTGAATATTGCGCCGGCTTTGCTGGGTGTCCGTCTGAAATCCTATGTGGCGGCAACGGCCTTGGGTATCATTCCGGGGACATTTGTTTTTGTGTGGGTTGGAAAGGGTGCTGCGGAAACCATTCGCCTTGGCAATAAGGTGGATGCGACAGAATTGTTGTTCCAGCCCCATGTGATCGGCCCGCTTGTGGGGCTTGCCCTGCTGTCCCTGATCCCTGTGATCTTGCGCAAGATCCGGGGTGGACGGTCGGTCGGAACGCCAATCAACGGCGAATCTTGATCCCTTAAACGCAACTCCTCCATTTTCTCTTGCTTTGAATTCCGTTAGCAATATCGGAAAAGGAATTGTCATGACCAAATATATCGATACCGACATTCTTGTGATCGGCGCCGGATCGGGCGGATTGTCCGTTGCTGCGGGGGCTGTGCAGATGGGAGCCCGGGTGGTTCTGGTTGAAAAAGGCAAGATGGGCGGTGATTGCCTGAATTATGGCTGTGTCCCTTCAAAGGCCCTGCTGGCGGCCGGGAAAGCAGCCCATCATGCCGCCCATGCATCGGCCATGGGCACAACGGTTTCCGGCATATCGGTAGATTTCAAACAGGTCCATGATCATGTGCACCAGGTGATCGCCGGTATCGCGCCCCATGATTCGGTAGAACGGTTTGAAGGGCTGGGTGTGACCGTGATCAAGGGTCATGCGCGTTTTAAAGGCCACCGCGAGGTGGAGGCGGATGGCCATGTCATTCGCGCCAAACGCATTGTGGTGGCCACTGGCTCTTCGGCGCGGATTGTCCCCATCCCCGGTCTGGACGGCGTGCCATATCTCACCAATGAAACGGTGTTTGATCTGACCGAACGGCCAGAGCATTTGGTGATCATCGGCGCGGGCCCCATCGGCCTTGAAATGGCGCAGGCCTTCCGGCGTTTAGGGTCAAAGGTAACCGTGCTGGAGCGGTTCACCCCGCTCCCCAAGGATGATCCCGAACTTGCGGCCATCGTGCTTGAGAGCTTGAAGGATGAAGGCGTCGATCTCCGCTCGGATATCGAGGTGAAATCCGTTGCCTATGCGGCTGAAACCGGCCTTGTGGTGCAGGTGGAAAAGGATGGTGTCGCCAGCGAAATCAAGGGCACACATTTGTTGCTGGCTGCAGGGCGCGCGCCCAATGTGGCCGGGCTGGATCTGGAAAAAGCCGGGATTGCCTATAGCGAAAGAGGCATTTCCACCGATGCGCGGTTGCGCACTTCTAATAAGCGCGTTTTTGCCATTGGCGATGTGCGCGGCGGCCTGCAATTCACCCATGTGGCGGGATATGAAGCGGGGATTGTGATCCGCAATATCTTGTTCCGCTTGCCGGCCAAGGCCGATTATTCGGCGGTGCCGTGGGTCACCTATACCGATCCGGAATTGGCCCATGTGGGGCTGGATGAAGCACAGGCGCGGGAAAAATTCGGCGATAAGATCAAGGTGCTCAGCATTGATTATAAAGAGAGCGACCGGGCCCGTGCGGAAGGGGCGACCAAGGGGCGGGTGAAGCTGATTGTGAAATCGGGACGGCCCATCGGGGCGACGATTGTGGGCGCGCAGGCCGGAGAATTGATCCAGCTTTGGGCGTTGGCTATCTCGCAAAAGATGAAGGTTTCTGCCTTGCAGGGTATATCGCGCCTTATCCTTCCCTTGGTGAATTGAATAAAAGGGTGGCAGGCTCCTATTTTACAGATACATTGTTCAGCGAACGTACAAAAAAAATTGTCAGATTCATCCTCATGCTGGGGTAATCGGCGGGTGGTATGGAAACAGGGGTGGAAACATTGCGAAGCAGCTTGTCATCGCGCTTGCTGCTTTTAACCATCTGTTTTGTGATGGTGGTCGAGGTATTCGTTTATGTGCCTTCGATCGCACAATTCCGGCGCAGTTTTTTAGAGCAGCGTATCACAGCGGCGCAGATTGCCGCCTTGTCCCTTGTTGAAGCCCCCGATCACGCCATCAGTAAAGATCTGGAATTTGCCCTGTTGCGCACAGCCGGGGTGAAGGCGGTGTCCCTGCAGCTTGGCGATCGCCGTCAATTGATGATGGAAGGCGATGCGCCGGCCCGTATCGATGCCCGCTATGATCTGCGGAAATCCTCGATCCCCAATATGATCGGTGATGCCTTTGTCACTTTGGCGCGCGGTGGCAAAGGCACAATCATGGTGAGCGGCGAGCCGCTTCGCCGGTTGGGTGAGGAAGAAATTTCCATCATTTTAGATGAAAGCGCTTTGTTTGATGCGATGGCACTATATTCGCGCAATGTGATGGTGTTGTCGGTGATCATTTCTGTCTTTACCGCAGGATTGGTGTTTTTGACGCTGCATTTTCTAATGGTCCGGCCTATGCGACAGATTACCCGGTCCATGGTTGCCTTTCGCCAGCGCCCCGATGATCCGGAACGCGCCATTGTGCCCAGTGATCGCCATGATGAACTGGGGGTAGCCGAACGAGAATTGGCGCGGATGCAAGAAGAGCTGCGGCTGGCCCTTAACCAGCGCAAGCGGCTGGCCCATGTGGGGGCGGCGGTGAGCAAAGTGAACCATGATTTGCGCAATATTCTGGCCACAGCGCAATTATCGTCCGACCGTTTGATGATGATCGACGATCCCAAGGTGCGCGATATGTCGAGCCGGATGATTTCCGCCATCGACCGGGCCATCGTGCTGTGTGAACGTACCTTGAAATATGGCCGAGCCGATGAGCCGCCGCCAAAGAAACGGACGTTTAATCTCCATGATCT
Source organism: Iodidimonas gelatinilytica (assembly GCF_008579125.1). Classification (NCBI taxonomy): domain Bacteria; kingdom Pseudomonadati; phylum Pseudomonadota; class Alphaproteobacteria; order Iodidimonadales; family Iodidimonadaceae; genus Iodidimonas; species Iodidimonas gelatinilytica. Next base: position 290,646 of record NZ_BKCL01000003.1, read on the forward strand.
TATAGAGGATGTGCGGGCTTCGGTGGGGCTTGATCTTCAGGAAGAAAATGCCTCCGATGATGGCCCCAAGGTCCATCTGGATAATGCGGTGCAAAAAGATTTCGCGCTCTATGCGGACCCCGACCATATGTTCCGCGTTTTGATGAATCTTGTGCGCAATGCGGCCAATATTCTGGAGCGCACGGGCGGACGGGTAGCGGTTACGGCGGAACGGAAAGGCGAATGTCATTTCGTGCGGGTTTCGGATACCGGTCCGGGTCTGTCCAAGAAGGCCCGCGAGAACCTGTTCGTGCCGTTTAAAGGCTCAACGGGGGCCCGGGGTACCGGCTTGGGTCTTGCCATCGTGGCGGAGCTTGTGGAAGCCAATGGCGGACGGGTGGCGCTGGAGCACAGCGACGACAGCGGCACCACCTTTGTGATCGAACTGCCCTGTGGAGCATCGACCTAAGGCCCTGAGCCCAAACTTTGGGCTCTAGCTTTGCTCCTGGTTTTCCGGATCGGCCTTTTCAGACGGGGAAAGCCCCAGCCAGCGCGCCGCGGGGGCCACGGTCCAGCCTTGCAGGACAAGCGAGGCCACAACGATCACGAAAACAATATTGAAAAATTCCACCGTCACCGGGCCAGCCGTAATCACGGGGAAAATGGCCAGATAAATCGGCACGGCACCGCGCAGGCCCATCCAGCCCAGAAACAGTTGTTCCGATGAGCGAAAGCGCAGTGGCGCAGTGCACAGGGCTACCGCCAGTGGGCGGGCAACGAACATCAAAACGGCGGCAATAACCAGCGCTTCGACCCAGGTGGCGGTCAGTTCGCTGGGCTTGACCAGCAGCCCAAGCATCAAGAACAGCCCGATCTGGCTTAGCCATTGCAGACCTTCATTGAAATGCAGGATGCGGTTGATCGAGCCTTTCATTCGGCCCGCCACCACCAGCCCGCACAGATAAATGGCCAAAAAGCCACTGCCGCCCATAAGCGACGTTGCGGCATAGATAAAAAGCGCCGCCGCCAGCGCCAGCGGGGGGGCAATGCCATCGGGCAGGTGAAGACGGCTCAACAGAGCGGCAAGGCCCCAGCCCCCGGCAAGGCCAGCGACCAGGCCGATGCCAAGCTGCATCACCAGAAGCGGTGCAAAATCGATCAATTCCGCAGGTGAAAGGCTGGCTCCCGAATTGACCAGGATGGTCAGCGCCAAGGTGAGGAAGATAGCCATCGGATCATTGAGGCCGGATTCCAGAACCAGAGTGTTCTTCAGCCGCTGGGGAAGCTTGGCGCGGGAATGCTGGATCAGCAAAAAGGTTGCCGCCGCATCGGTGGAGGCTACCACAGCACCGAGCAAAAGGCCCTGTTCCAAGGGAACGCCCAAAATCCAATGGGCCGGAATACCCGTAACCAAAGCTGTCAGCACCACGCCTATGGTGGCCAGCAAAATGGCGGGTAGCTTTGCGCCGCGTAATGCACGAAAATCCGTTTCCAGCCCACCGGCAAAGAGAATAATGGCCAGCGCCAAGCCGCCAAGGGAATGGACCACCTGAAAATCATCGAAGTTGATTCGTCCCGGCCCATCTTCCCCCGCCAACATGCCGACGCCAAGAACCAACAGCAGAATCGGCGCTCCAAGCCGATGAGATAAAGGGATAAGCAGGAATGCCAAAAAGACCAGAAGGGCGGAAAGTAGAACGAGTTGGTCCATAAAAAATGCGATCCGTTAAAGCCAAGGATTTTGTTTTGTCAAAAAGGCACTGTAGCATGGGATGAGCGTGATCCGGTTACCATAGGTGGCATATTTGGACGCGGCTGCAAGATGGGAGCATTGAACGATGGGTCTTAATAAGCGCGATTTTATCAAAAGCGCAATTTTGGCGATGGCGGCAGGTGGTCTTTCCGGGGTGCCAAAGCGCCGCGTTCATGCTGCTGAGTCGGATGCCTTTTCCAACTTACCCAATCTAGCAGAAAATGCGGTGCCGATCACGGTGGCAGAACGCCGCAAGCGCATTGAAAAAGCACAATCTTTGATGCGGGAGGCCGGTTTGTCGGCGCTGGTGTTGGAACCGGGGTCCAGCCTTGTGTATTTCACCGGCCTTTCTTTGTGGCGTTCAGAGCGGTTTCATGGCGCGGTGATTCCCGCATCGGGCGAGATTGCCTATGTCAGCCCGGCCTTTGAAGAACCGGCCCTGCGTGAGAAATTGCAGCTGGGCGATGATGTGCGGGTGTGGGAAGAGCATGAAGACCCTTTCCGGCTTGTGGCGCAAATTCTTGCCGACCGGGGGGTGAAGAAAGGGGCCGTGGGGATGGAAGCATCCGTGCGGCATTTTGTGGTTGATGGTATCGCCAAACAGGTGCCGCATCTGAGCATTGCGTCGGCTCAGGCGGTGGTCACGGGCTGCCGGGCCATTAAATCACCGGCGGAAATTGCCTGATGCAGATCGCCACAGATATTACCATTGCCGCTTATCGCCATACCGTACCGCGCCTTGAAGCGGGGATGCAGCCCGCAGATTTTCGCGCCATGATGGATGGGGCCACCCGCGCCCTTGGCGGCAGGCCTGTGTTTTCCATGGCCCTGTTTGGTCCGGCCAGCGCTTTTCCCCATGGGTCCAACGCACCGCAGATCTTAAAAGAAGGTGATACGGTCTTGATGGATTGCGGTTGTGCGGTGGAAGGCTATCAGTCTGATATTTCCCGCACCGTGGTCTATGGGACACCGTCTGCGCGGCAGCGCGAAGTGTGGGCCATTGAACGCGCCGCGCAGATGGCGGTGTTTGAAGCCGCCCAACCCGGTGCACACTGTGGGGATGTGGATAAAGCAGCGCGCGCTTTGTTGGAAAGCCATGGCTTCGGGCCGGGCTATCAGGTGCCGGGCCTGCCCCATCGCACCGGCCATGGCATTGGCATGGATGGCCATGAAAGCCCCAATTTCGTGAAAGATGAAGCAACAAGAATTGCGCCGGGCATGTGCTTTTCCAACGAGCCGGGGATTTATATCTATGGGGGATTCGGCGTGCGGCTGGAAGATTGCCTGTGGATCGCCGAGGATGGCCCGCGCTGGTTTAGCACACCGTCCGCATCGCTCGACGATCCTTTGGGGTTGGGCTAAGGGCAGCGCCCAAGGCTTGGCTTAAAAAGGCTCGCTGATCGCGTCGATGATGGATTGGGCGGCTCCCACCGGATCGTCCGATTGGGTGATGGGCCGGCCCACAACGATCACAGTGGCACCGGTTTCAACGGCCTCTTTGGGGGTCATGACCCGCTTTTGATCGCCTGCATCCGTGCCGCGTGGGCGGATGCCGGGCACCACCAGCTTGAAATCCTGACCGGCCACAGAGCGGGTGGTGGAAATTTCATGGGGGGCGCAAACCACGCCATCCAGCCCGGCCTTTTCCGCCAGCCTCGCCAGCCGTGCTACCACTTTATGGGTGCTGCCTTCGATGCCCAGCACGTCCAGATCCCCCGCATCAAGGCTGGTCAGCACCGTCACCGCCACGAGCCAGGGCATTTTGACACTCAGCTTGCTGGCCGTATCGGCTGCACTATCGGCGGCAGCGCGCATCATCGCCAGCCCTCCGCCTGCATGAACGGTCAGAATTGCCGGATTGAGTTGCATGATCGAGCGCATGGCCCCGGCCACCGTATTGGGTATGTCGTGGAATTTTAGATCGATGAACAAGGGCACATCGCGCTTGGCAATGGCTTTGACACCTTTGGGTCCGTGGGCGCAGAAGAATTCCAGACCCAGCTTGAAGCCGCCGACCGTGTCTTTCAGCGCATCGACCAAAGCGGTGGCTTTCTCCAGATCACCGGTATCGAGCGCACAAAATAGCGGATTTTTAAATCGCTGCATAAGATGGTTCGCCGCACTGGCGTCCTTGTTATGGAAAGAAGGGGGGATTGTTACGGATTTGTTTGTGGCCGTGATCCGTGCCGTGGCGCTTGCGCATTGTCAATGGCCACCAGTTTTTTTGCCGTTTGTTCTTCGGCTTTTTGAGCCCGCAGCTCGGACAACGCCAATTCGGCGCGCCGGGCACGTTTTTCCGATTGTCTTTGAGCGAGGCTGGCGCGAACGCTTTTGGGAAATGCCAAAATGGCCGCCAGCAATGCGCCGAGAAATACCCCTGCGAGAAACACCGCAAAAAGAGGCAACTGCAAAACCAGATTGCTTCCGGGGATATCGAGAAGAACGGTTTCGCGATTGGCAACGGACAAAATGATAAGGCCCAAAGCCAGAATAAGGGCGGGAATCAGCACAAACAGGCGACGCATCAGTTGGCCGCCCTGTTTGCCATTCTGCTTGTCGCCTTATCCACAGCTTTGTTAGCTGCCATGCTGGTCATTAAGCTGTTCGCGCAGGTCTTTGCCGGTTTTGAAATAAGGCACATGTTTTTCTTCCACAGCCACCGCTTCGCCGGTGCGGGGATTGCGTCCGGTTCGGGCGGGGCGGGTTTTGACCGAAAATGCGCCAAAGCCACGCAGTTCAACACGGTCACCCCGGCACATGGCAGCGGTAATTTCTTCAAAGACGGTGCCAACAATGCGTTCCACATCACGGTGCAACAAATGCGGATTGGCTTCGGAAAGCAGTGTGATGAGTTCCGATTTGATCATGTGGAAACGATCCTTTCATCGATCCAGACAGTGATTAGCGACCCCAAGCTGTGAAAAGCCTATGGGAGGGGTGCCTACGCCGTCAAGCCGCACAATATACCTGATCGGCCAAGCATGCGGTCAATCTCGGGGCGTTGGCGCAAGAATGGCCGCCCCGCTAGGAAAACGAGGCGGCCTTTTTTATCATCCATGGTCAAATACACATGGATTTTGCCGATCAACTTAGGAGTCGGTTTTGTCTTCTTTGGCCTTTTTCAAGGCTGCGCCAAGAATATCGCCAAGGCTGGCCCCTGAGTCGGTGGTGCCATATTCGGCTACAGCGGCTTTTTCTTCGGCCACTTCCAATGCTTGATCGACAAGGACACGCGCCGTTGACCACGGTCCACATTGGTGACAAGCGCATCGACCTTATCGCCAACAGCGAATCGGTCGGGGCGTTGGTCGCCACGGTCGCGGGCCAGATCCGAGCGACGAATGAAGGCGGTGTAGCCATCGGCGATGGACACTTCGATGCCACCGTCATTCACTTCGGTTACCGTGCAGGTGACGATTTCGCCCTTCTTCTTGGCGGCAACATCGGCGAACGGATCGCCTTCAAGCTGCTTCATGCCAAGGCTGATGCGCTCTTTCTCCACGTCCACATCCAACACTTTGGCTTTCACATGGTCGCCTTTGGAGAATTTCGCAATGGCTTCTTCGCCTGCGGTATCCCAGCCGATGTCGGACATATGAACCATGCCGTCCACATCGAATTCCAAACCAACGAACAGACCGAATTCGGTGATGTTCTTGATTTCGCCTTCGACTTCGGAATCCGGCGGGAATTTTTCAGCAAAGGCTTCCCACGGATTTTCAAGGCATTGTTTCAGGCCAAGGGAGATGCGGCGCTTGTCGGGATCGACTTCCAGCACCATCACTTCGACTTCCTGGCTGGTGGAGACGATCTTGCCCGGATGGACATTCTTCTTCACCCAGGACATTTCAGAGACGTGAACAAGCCCTTCAACGCCAGCTTCCAGCTCAACGAATGCACCATAATCGGTGATGTTGGTGACCGTGCCGTTGAATTTGGCGCCAACCGGATATTTCGCGTCAATGCCTTCCCAAGGATCGGCTTCAAGCTGCTTCATGCCAAGGCTGATGCGCTGGCTGTCTTGATTGACGCGGATGATCTGGACCTTCACCGTTTCGCCAATGGTGACGACATCGGACGGATGATTGACGCGCTTCCATGCCATATCGGTGACATGCAACAGGCCGTCGATGCCGCCCAGATCAACGAAGGCACCATATTCGGTGACATTCTTGACCACGCCATCCACCACATCGCCTTCTTTCAGGCGATCCAGCAGCTCGGCGCGTTGTTCGGCGCGGGTTTCTTCCAGAACGGCGCGGCGGGACACAACGATATTGCCACGGCGACGGTCCATTTTCAGGATCTGGAAAGGCTGGGGAATATTCATCAAAGGCGTGACATCGCGCACGGGGCGGATATCCACCTGGCTGCCCGGCAAGAAGGCCACGGCGCCATTGAGATCCACAGTGAAGCCACCTTTGACGCGCCCGAAAATCACACCCTTTACATGGGATTCTTTTTCGTAAGCGGTTTCCAGATGGTTCCAGGATTCTTCGCGGCGAGCTTTGTCGCGGCTGAGAACGGCTTCGCCATTGGCGTTTTCAACGCGATCGACGAAGACTTCCACATTATCGCCAACGGAAAGTTCAACAGGGGCGCCGGGGACAGAGAATTCACGCAAAGGCACGCGCCTTCGGCTTTCAATCCTACATCGATGACCGCGAGGTCGTTTTCAATGGCCGTTACGGTGCCTTTGACGACTTGACCTTCGAACTGCGAGTCTTCCGACATCGTTTCGTTCAAAAGGGCCTCGAAGTCCTCCATGGAGGGCATTTGCATATCTGTCATGGGTGTTAATCGTACCGATATTAAGGGAGCTTTTCATGCCAGCCGGTTGGTTCCGGCGGTCTTCTTCCGGGGCTCCTTGACGGGCGACCATCGCCTGTCTTCTCCTCATCCCGGAAGCCAATGGTCTCATCATAAAGGCACAAATCGATCCCCAAGAGGCTCGGTTGTGGCATTTTTCAGATGGTGCCTTGGCTCGTTTAAGAGCGCTGCCATTGATCAACGATTTGGCAGGCGCGCTCGAATGCGCTTTCTATATCCAATTCGGTGGTATCTAGCAAGACCGCGTCTTGCGCCGGTTTCAAAGGTGCCGTGGCGCGTTGGCTGTCGCGCCGGTCCCGTTCCAGAAGATCTGCCAGCACCGTTTCATAATTTGTGTCCACGCCTTTGGCTTGCAATTCATGCAAACGGCGTCTTGCGCGCACCGGATCGCTGGCGCTGATATAGAGCTTCACATGCGCATCAGGCACACCACAGTGCCGATATCGCGCCCATCCAGCACCGCACCGGCCTTGCCCGAAGGGGGGTGGCGGGCGAAATCGCGCTGAAAGGCCAGCAAATTGGCCCGCACCACAGGGTTGGCGGCAATGATCGAGCCATATGCCCCACCTGTTCGCTGCGCAATTCGGGATCGTTTAACAGATCCGGATCAAGGGTTTTGGCCGCATGGGCGGCGCGGTCAGCATCTTCCGGGCCGTGGCCTGCCCGCTTCAGGCCAAGTCCGACGGCACGATAGAGCGCACCGGTATCCAGATAGGCCAGATCGAATTTTTCCGCCAATTTGCGCCCTAATGTGCCCTTGCCCGATGCCGCCGGGCCATCCATTGCAATAATCATAAAAGGGAGATCTCCGTGCCCAATGCGTTCATCAACGGTATGAAATCGGGAAAGCTGGTGGTGATGGGGGCGGCATCATCGATGGAGACTGGCCGATTGCTGGCACAGCCCAGAACCAGTGCCGACATGGCAATGCGGTGATCCAGATGGGTGATAACGGTTGCCCCGCCCAAAGGAGGGCTGCCGGTTCCATGAACGATCAGGCCATCGGGCACTTCCTCCACGGCCACATCGCACGCCGATAAGGCAGCGGCCATGGCTGCGATTCGGTCGCTTTCCTTGACACGCAGTTCTTCCAGTCCCGTGAAGCGGCTGCTGCCCTGTGCGCAGGCGGCGGCCACGAACAAGACCGGGAATTCGTCGATCATCAAGGGCGCAATGGCCGGATCAAGGGTTACGGCCTTCAAGCGTTCCGGCCCTGTCATCACCAGATCGGCCACGGGCTCGCCGCCTTCTTCGCGGCGGTTCTCGATGGTCACCGGGGCGCCCATCTGTTCCAGTGCCGTCAAGATTCCCGCCCGCAAGGGGTTGATCCCCACACCTTTCAGCCGGATTTGGGAGCCTGGCCGGATGGCCGCGGCCACCAAAGGAAAGGCCGCAGAGGAAATATCCCCCGGTACGGAAATATCCACGGGGGACAGCTCCGCCTCGCCGGTCATGCGGATGATGCGGCCTGTATTGCCAGTGCTGTTTTCTTCCACTGTGATCTGGGCGCCCATGGCTTTCAGCATCCGTTCGCTATGGTCGCGGGTGGCTTTTGGCTCGCGCACGATACTGGTGCCCGGTGTATTGAGCGCCGCCAGCAAAATTGCCGATTTTACCTGCGCCGAAGCAACTGGAAGGGTGTAATCGATGGGCATGGGGCTGTCGCTGCCGGTGATCATCAAGGGCAATCGCCCGTCACCGCACGACTCGATAACAGCCCCCATTTGCGACAGGGGCGCAATCACCCGGTTCATGGGGCGTTTGCGCAAAGACCCGTCGCCGGTGAAAAAGCAGCGGATCGGCTGAGAAGCGACCAGCCCCATCAACAAGCGGGTGGAGGTGCCGGAATTGCCCATATCCAAGATGTTGTCCGGTGTTTGAAGCGCCCCGACACCCACGCCGTCAACCACCCATTGGCCGGGAGATTCGCGCCGGATGCCAACACCCATAGCCGACAAAGCCGCGGCCGTCGCATGGACGTCTTCACCTTCCAAAAGCCCCGTAATATGGGTGCGCCCCACTGCCAAAGCGCCAAGCATCAAGGCACGGTGAGAAATGGATTTATCGCCGGGTAGGGAGCATTGTCCCTTGAGATGCGTCACGCATTTGGACTGCGCCCCTCCGGCCTTGCTGGACTTTTGGCTGGATATGGGGCCTATGGATGTTTCATGTGCCGACATTTTTTTGTTGACTTTCCTGCCGCTTCTTTCGATTTGACGCGGTAGGTTTTGACAGAAGCGACGGACCGTGGCAATGGATGCCGTTCGATAAAGAGCGGTGGGCATCGTGCCTTAAGGAATGGCGACCGAAGGAGTAGTTTCGTGGCGAAGCCCGAATGGGGAACCAAGCGTACCTGTCCCAAATGTGGTACGCGCTTTTACGATCTTCAAAAAGACGACCCCGTCGTCTGCATTGATTGCGGTACGGAATGGGCTCCCGAGCCTATTTTGAAATCCCGCCAGCCCGTAGCAGCGGAAGTTGCGAAAAAGGTGGTGACACCGAAAGCGGATGACGATGAGGATGATCTCGGTCTTGATGATGATGACGATATCAAAATCGATGATGACGATGATGTCACCGTCGATACGGATGATGACGATGATGATGTCTCTGCCGTCGTTATCGCTCCGGTGAAGGACGACGACTGAGGCCGGACTTCGAGATTTCGCGGGAAAATATCCGGGTTTTGAATATTTTTTCAAAATTGGGTATTTTCTCGCTTGATCGCTTTCGATCCAGCCACTAATGTCCGCGCCGCGTCCGACAGTTGGCTCCCAAGCCACAGCGCGTCGGAAAAGCAATGATCGGCAGTTCGCTGCCTATCATGACAATGATCAAGGGGCCGTAGCTCAGTTGGGAGAGCGCTACAATGGCATTGTAGAGGTCAGGGGTTCGATTCCCCTCGCTCCACCATTCTTCCAGAATGACAATCGCCTCGAATTCAAGAAAATTCCCCGGGGCTCCGCCATCCCTTGACGGGAAAGGCATTTTAGAAAAGACCGTTTCAGGTCAATCCGCTTCCCCCGCTCGTCATTTTTAACTGGCCCCGCTCCGCTCGACCCGAAGCCGTCATGATCGCCGGTGTTGGGATCGATGCTCACATGGACCATGTTCAAGGCTGTGGGCGCACCGTCATTCCCACACACCCGTTCGTCATTCCCGGACTTGATCCGGGAATCCAGTTCTTCCTTTACCACACCCTGCGGCAGGCTATGCTGGACTCCGGATCAAGTCCGGGAGTGACGGATTTGGATGGTTATGGCGCCCAGTCGGGCTGCGCGGATTCAATTGTTCTCCACAAAGCGTTATGGAATTTCAGTCTGTCTGTCGTCACCCCCCTGTGACTCTTTGTGTGCCATTCAGCTCTGGTTCAGATGGGTTTGCACATTATATCCCGAATGATGCCCGAAAAGCGGACTTTGGAGAACGGACCATGCGAAAGTTTCTAGGAGCCCTGGCAATTGGATCAATGGCCCTGAGCGGATTGTCAGTGATCGCGGCCAGCCCTGCTGAAGCCGGTCCACGCAATTATAGCTACGGGGGTGGCCATTATGGCGGCTCTTATGGAAGCTATCGTGGTGGGCGTCATTATAATCGCGGCCACCATTATCGAGGCCGCCATCGTGGCGGGCATGGGGCGGCCAATGTGCTGTTAGGCGTTGGAGCCGGTCTGTTGCTCTATAGTGCCATTGATAGTGCCAATGACCGCAGACACGCTTCGGCTTATGGCGGCGGCTATTATGCACCGCAGCGGGTTTATGGTGTGGCCCAGCCACCGCAATATGCCGAACGCCCCGGGCCGATCCCTGCGCGTGCGGCTCCGGTTGGGGAGCAAGCGGCATCCGATTGCCTGCAAACCCGCGAATATCAAACCACCATCACCATTGGCGGTGAAGAAAAAGACGCATATGGCACCGCTTGCTTGCAGCCCGATGGTGATTGGAAAATGGGATCGCCGACCCTTGTTCCCGATTATGAATAAGCGCCCGATCCTTGCTCTAACCCGCATTTGATCATCAAAAAGCCAAAGATCCGCAGAAAAGCAGGGACTTTGGCTCTTTTGATATAAAAAAGCGTCGGGTTTGCAACATACTGAAAAGAAAAGTTAAGTTGAGATTCTTGCGTACTCTGTGAAGAGCTTTACGTTACGTAAACTTGCGCAAAAGAGTGTGACATGCGCAACAACACTTCGAAGACACCTTGGCGTCGCTACTTGATTGCCCTATCTTATAGGGAATTATAAAGAGGCAAAGTGCCGTTTTTCTCTATGAGAAATCATGGCCTTTGACCCGTGCTGTTCTTTGGGACCAATGCTGTTCTTCAAGTTCAGTGGTCGTCTTTGGGGTGAGTGATGTTAGCCGAACCAACACAACGGTTTTTAAGTGATTTGCCCGGCGCTCGAAACCTTCAGGAAGCCTCGATGCTTCTGGGAGATTACAGCCAGTCCCTGCCTGTTCCGCGTGCGGCTTTTGATAATGATCTGGCCAATCCGTCCCATGTGGCGGGGCAAAAGCGCGAACCCATTGGCGTTGAACTGGGCTGGCCTTCGGATTTTGTGCGGCGCTGGTTCAATTCTGGCCTGATGCTGGCCTGTCCCCTTGTGGTGCCATGCCGCAAGATGCGGCGGCCCTTTTCCTGGGGCTTGGATGAAGACAATCTTGGGCTGGAAGGCGATACATTGCCAAAACCATTTACCGCTTTGGGGCAGCAAACCCTTAGCCTGTTGCGTCAGGTGGGCGTTCGGTCGGGCATCACCGTGCCGGTGCATCAGCCCGGCGGTCGCACGGGTTTTGTCACATGGGTCAGCAACGAGCCTTTGAAGATCGTGCGCGACTGGGCGGACCGCCATGCGGGCGAGCTGTTTTTGGTGGGCCACGCCTTTTTGGAACATGTGGACATGATGGTCGCAGAAGGCGCGTCGGATATGGCGGACGCCTGTTCCCTGACCGAGCGTGAGCGGGAATGTCTGACATGGGTGGCCTGCGGCAAAACCGATAGTGAAATCGGCATAATCATCGACCGCTCGCCAGAGACGGCGCGTTTCCATGTGCGCAATGCCATTGCCAAGCTGGATGCCAGTTCCCGCAGCCATGCCGTGGCCAAAGCCATGCGCAAGGGCTGGCTGGGCCAGATCGAATAAGGCCCGGTCGTTTTTTTATTTCAAGGTCGGATCTTTTGCCAGCGGATGCTTTTCGCTGACCAGCTTGCGCAGCCGTTCTTCCAGCACATGGGTATAGATCTGGGTGGTGGAAATATCGGCATGTCCCAGCATTTTCTGCACGACCCGCAAATCGGCCCCATGGGCCAGCAAATGGGTGGCAAAGGCATGGCGCAGCTTGTGGGCCGAAAGCTTTTCTGGGGCAATCCCCGCTTCAATAGCCAGATCCTTGAGCAATTGCTGCACCCGCATCCGGCTGAGATGGCCTTGCGCACCGCGTGATGGAAACAGCCAGCGGCTTTGGCGATATTCCGGTTTGTCGCGCTTTAAAGTCTCAAGATATCCGGTGAGGGCGTACCGCGCCTGCTCTCCCAAAGGCACCATGCGTTCCACCCCTCCCTTGCCTTTCACAAACAAAAAAGGACGGTCGGGGGAAAAAGCATGGCGGGGCAGGCTCAACAATTCGGATATGCGCATTCCGGTGGCATAAAGCGTTTCGATCAGGGCCAGAAGCCGTGCATTTCCCACGGTATTTTTGGCCTCATACCGTTTTTGGGCTACATCCAGAAGCCGTGTGACGTCTTCTTCGCTCAATATGGAAGGCAAATGGTCCGCCTTGCGGGGGCTGTCTATATTGGCGGTGGGATTGTCCGGCTTTAGCCCCTCGCGGAACAAAAACAGGAAATACTGGCGCAGTGTGGATAAACGGCGGCTGGCGGTGCTGGCCGATAGATTTGACCGGAACAGATCGTCCAGATAGGCGCGGACATCTTCTGTGCTGGCGGTGGCGGATTGGCAGCCGCACCGCTGGAAAAAGTCCATCAGATCCCGTTCATAGGCCAGCAAGGTATTCTGCGCCACGCCGCGTTCCGACGACAGGGCTTCCAGAAACTGCTCTAGAAGATAGCGGTCCTCTCCCTTGGCGCGGGCCATGTGGTTGCTGTCCTAAAAACCGGTTTTGCTTTTAAAAGCCCTGCTCGATCAGGCCTCCATCGCCAATCTGCGGCTGTCTTGTTCCAATCCTGCTTCACGTAGCCCCACCAGAAGGGTGGACAGCACAGGGGCCGATACAAAGGCCGGGCCATCTTCCCCCAAAGCCACAAGCGTTGTGAGAACCGTTTCCCCGGTGCGGTGGCTGGTGATGGCCTGGATCAATTGCCGCCATAAGGTGGCTGGTGGTATGGGGCCATGGCGCAAAGGGGCTGTCAGTGCACGTTGCTGCAGATCAAAAGGCACCGGTTTTCCCAAGCCTTCCAAAACGGTGAACAACAAATCGGCGCGGCTCAATTGCTCATGCTCTGTGCGGCCTGAATGGGTGGTCATCCACAGAGTCAGCATGTCCGGATCTATAGCCACATGACCGGTTTCATCCATCACAGCCATCAAGGGCCATAAGGCAAGCAAGGCGCGGCGGGCATCCAGATTGCCTTGATCCGCCGCTAGCCGTGCCGCTTCATACCATGCCACTGCATCTTCGGCGCGGCCATTCAACAGATGAATGCGTCCGGCACTATCGGCATAGCCCGCCAAGGCCATGCTGGCGGTGATGGCCTCCAATGGTTCGGCCAAGGCTCCGGCCATGGCGGTGATCAGCCCACGGCTTCGGCCCCTTTCAAGGGCGATTTCGATCCACCGGATACGCTCATGCGGGCTTTGGGATTTTGCCGCCAACTGCCATAAAAGAGCATCCAGCTCTATGCCGCCAAGAAGCGCCTCATTGGTTGGAACCGGCGCTGCCTCGTCTGACATCTCTTGTTGTCCGGCGGGGTCGTTTTCCGATTCGGCTGTCCGGTCTTGCTCGGCTTCCAAAGATGCAAAGACGGCAGCCCGTTGCGCATCGGTGAAAGAGAGAGAGGCAAAAATTTCGGCAAGCTGTGCGCCATCCATCAGGCCTTTTTGCGCGGCTTTCTGGGCCAAAGCCAAACGGTCGTCAGTGGATAATGTGGGCGATTGCGACAAGGCGACCAGCAAAATTTCCGGTGCAGACCGGATCAGTGTGCCGGGCAAAGGGGTGGCAGTTAATTGGCTGGCGGCAAACAGCTCTGGCGTCAGCTCTGTTGCGCTGGAAAGGTCAAGGGCATCGGTGGGGGCGGTGCGGCCTTCGATTTGATCCAGCAGGGCTTCCACCAGCGCGGAAAACGCCGGGCTGGCTTCATTGGCATCATCCAAAAGGGTCAGCTTGAATCGGGCGGTGCCGCGATTGCCTTCAAACGCTTCACAAAGAGCCGTGACCCGCAGCCACAAAGCCGCCCCCGATTGGACAATGGCTTGCTGGGCGATCTGGCAGGCGGTTTCATAATCACCAATGGCCAAGGCCGCATGGGTGCGCATACGGTCCAGATCGGCATTCTCCAGATCTGCGGGAAGACGTTCGGAAAGGGCCAGGAAATCATCGACAGCACCGGCGGCATAAAGCCGTTCCAGCCGGGCCATCAGCAGATCGGAGCCTTGGGCTTGCGCTTCATCCATGCCCTGATCGGGGTTTTCATCCGGTGGCGCTGTCAAAGTTTCCGCTGTGATGGAAAGCGGATTCGCGGTTTCGGGATCTGCTTGGGATGCGGCATCCGGGAAGGCCGAAGGGCGCGTTTCAAAGCCGGTTTCGTCAAGGACTTGGGCTTGTAAAGATATGTCCGCTTCGGGGGATGCAAGGGCGACAGGCTTTGAAGGCAGGCTGGCAGGGGACAGCAAAAGCCGCCGCATCAAAGAGCGCATCGCTGTGGACGAGGCTTGTGCCGGCAGGGCCGGGATCAGGCGTTCAAGGGTTTCACGCTGGCTGCCTTGCCACATGGTGATAGGAAAGGGCTGTACCGACCGATCGGTCCAAACACCGATGGCGGCCGGGTCCAATTGTGACAAGGCATCTACGGTGATGTTGGGATCAAGGGATTCGCCTGCTTCCGAGGTGCTAAGATCCGCATCGCCATCGGGTTGGGCGGCCCCATTGGCCAGCACTGTGTCCGGTGATTCTTGCGGCTCATCCAGCGAAGGGATCGCAATTGATTGCTTGGGCACATAAGGCCCGATCAGGATCGATGTGGGGGCGTGGTCCGCATCTTCCCAGGGAGAATTTTGCAGATCGCCCCGTGCATCATTTTGTGCATCACTGCCCCGCGGGCCAAGATAAAAACGCCGCTTTTCCGTAGAGGTGCCAGCGGGATCGCGGGATTGTTGGGTGCTGTTGTCTTGCAAGGCCCCAAGGGGATCATTGGCCGGGGCAGGGGTGCTTTGGGCCATCGCCTTTTGGGATGTGGCAAGGCCCAGCCCAAATGCTGCGCAAAGGCCCCAGCACAGGGCTGTTCCGGATAACAGGGCGCACCGGCCTTTCCGGCTAGTTGGTAATAAGATCATCCGGCAACTCCTGCTCCACCCGCTCTTGGGGCGCGGGAATGTCCCATGTATAAAGCCACACCGTTCCGGCAAGCACAGCCAGCACAGCCAAAAGGACGATAATCAACCAGACGCGTTTCATGATGGGCAAAACCTCATTCTTACCGAGCCCGGTTATAGGCGGTGGGAGCCGACCCTGTCTAGGCCGCTCCCTTTTGTCGGTGTGCGTGAAAAACACAGACACAGCAGATAAATGGCTGCCATATCCATGTTGAAACTAAAAAACGACCATGACCAGTCTATGACCTGCATGCGGTTGCTTTATGGCAGCGCATTTTTGTGCTGTAAGACAGGGCATGACCGATCTTGAAAAATATAAAGGGCATCCCGCCCATATGAATCTGGAAAATCCCGACAGGACGATTGTGCTGATTGGCCTGATGGGTGTTGGAAAATCAACCATTGGCAGGCGGTTGGCCCTTCGCCTGGGCCTTGGATTTGTGGATGCCGATGAAGAAATCGAACGGGCAGCGGGGCGCACGGTTTCGGAAATTTTTGAAAGTTTTGGCGAAGCGGCTTTCCGTGATGGCGAACGAAAAGTCATCGCCCGGCTGATTGAAGGGCCGGCACAGGTCATTGCAACGGGTGGCGGGGCGTTTATTGATGCCGAAACCCGGCGATTGATTTTAAAGCGCAGCATTTCCATCTGGCTGGATGCGGATATTGATGTGTTGGTGGAACGCACAGCGCGGCGGGATACCCGGCCCTTGTTGAAAAGCGGCGATCCGCGCAGCATTCTGGTCCGGCTGTGGCAAGAGCGTAGCCCCCAATATGCCAAGGCGGATCTTCATATCAAAAGCTCTGATGGCCCCCATGAACAGGTTGTGGATCAGATTGTTAAGGCCCTTCAGGGGCATATTCGGGAAAGCAGCAACAGGTGACAGAACAGCAACAGGCGCAAAAAATCACGCAGGTTCCGGTGTCTTTGGGAGCGCGCGGCTATCAGATCATGATTGGCGAGGGATTGTTGGCCGATCCCATGCCTTATCTTGCCGATATACTGCCCCGACCCAAATTGGCGTTGGTCAGCGATGATGTGGTGGCGACGCGGTATGGCCCGGCGCTGATGGCGGCTTTGGCCGATGGCGGCGTCGATGTGGATCTGCATGTGATTCCGGCGGGGGAAGGGTCCAAATGCTTTGCTGAACTGGAACGCCTGTGCGCCGCGCTTTTGGATTTCGGCATTGAACGCAGCGATCTGGTGATGGCCTTGGGCGGCGGCGTGGTGGGTGATCTTACCGGCTTTGCGGCCTCTGTTTTGCGCCGCGGCGTGGGGGTGGTGCAGATTCCCACAACCCTTTTATCGCAAGTGGATAGCTCGGTGGGCGGCAAGACCGGTATCAATATGGCGCAGGGGAAAAATCTGGTGGGAGCCTTTCACCAGCCGCGTCGGGTGCTGATCGATCTTGCCACCCTTGATAGCCTGCCAGAGCGTGAGCGTAAGGCGGGCTATGCGGAAGTGGTGAAATACGGCCTGATTGACCGGCCGGACTTTTTCACATGGCTGGAGCGCAATGGGGCCGCTGTTTTGAAAGGCGATAAACAGGCGCAGGCTTATGCGGTGGCGGAAAGCTGCCGGGCCAAGGCGGCCATCGTTGTTGCCGATGAACGCGAATCGGGGGCGCGGGCGCTTTTGAATTTGGGCCACAGCTTTGGCCATGCCATTGAAGCCTTTGCGGGCTATGATGGTCGGGTATTGCATGGCGAAGCGGTGGCGATCGGCTGCCAGATGGCATTGGATCTGTCGGTGGTGCTGGAACTGTGCCCAAAGGCGGATGCAGACCGGTTGCGCCGGCATCTTGCGGAGACGGGCTTGCCCCATCGCTGCACGGATCTGTGCACCGGGTTAAGCGCCGACCGGATGATGGATTTGATGGCGCAGGATAAAAAAATGTCTGCCGGGGTGCTGACTTTCGTTTTAAGTCGGGGCATCGGCCAAGCCTTTTTAAGCCGCGATGTGCCGTCCGATGTTTTGCACGGTTTTTTGGCCGCCAATCTTATATAAGTCGGCTATTGGTGCCTCGACCTGTTTGAACGGAGCTGTTTTATGCTGATCGCGCACATATCGAGCCTTGCTTTCATTTTTGTATTGCTGTGCTTGTCGGCCTTTTTCTCTGGCTCGGAAACGGCGCTGACAGCGGCAAGCCGTGCCCGTATCCACCGCTTGGCGCGGGATGGCGACGGGCGGGCCAAGCGGGTTGAAAAGCTGATCGAAGACAAAGAGCGGCTGATCGGCGCGATTTTGCTGGGCAATAATCTGGTGAATATTCTTGCCAGTGCGCTGGCGACCAGCGTGTTCATTGCCTTGGTGGGCGAAAGCGGGGTGGTCTATGCCACCTTGATCATGACCGCTTTGGTGCTGATTTTCTCCGAAGTGCTGCCCAAATCCTATGCCATTTCCAATCCCGATGGCATGGCGCTTGCCGTTGGGCGGGTGATCGGCCTTGTGGTGCTGCTGTTTTCACCGGTGGTCAATCTGGTGCGCCATATCGTGCGGGGCACCTTGAATATGTTTGGTGTGGATCTGGAAAGCAATGAAGCGGTGCTGTCGGCCCGGGATGAAATTCGCGGGGTCATCGATCTGGGGGCCAGCGAAGGCGGTATCCGTAAATCCCACCGCGACATGCTGGATTCGATCCTCGATCTGGATGACATCACAGTGGAAGATGTGATGATCCACCGCAAGAATATGGCCCTGATCGATCTGGCCATGCCGGCACAGGAAATTGTCGACGAGGTGATCGAAAGTCCTTTTACCCGCCTGCCCATCTATGAAGACGATGCGGAAAATATCGTCGGGGTTTTGCATGCTAAAGACGTTTTGCGGGCGATGAAGGCGACAAGCGATCCGGCAGAAATCGATATTCGTGCCATTATGACCGATGCGTGGTTCGTGCCCGAAACCACCACATTGCGTGAACAGATGAATGCGTTTTTATCGCGTCGGGCGCATTTCGCCATGGTGGTGGATGAATATGGGGCGATTCAGGGGCTGATTACTCTGGAAGATATTCTGGAAGAAATCGTTGGCGATATCACCGACGAATTCGACCATGCCAATCATGGGGTGAAAAAGCTGGCCGATGGCTGGATACAGGTGGATGGCACCATGACCATCCGCGATCTTAACCGCCGGTTTGACTGGTCTTTGCCTGATTCCGATGCCTCCACATTGGCCGGGCTGGTGATTTACGAATCGGAGATCATCCCCATTGTCGGGCAACGCTTTCAATTCCACGGCTTTGATTTTGAAATCATCGGTCGGCGGCGCAATCAGCTGACGCAGATCAAGGTCCGGCCCGTTGCGGCGGATGCTGTGTCCGGCGATTGACCGGAGCCGTGGCCGAAGGCCTCTCCCCCCTTAAACGCGCACTATAACAGGATACAGGATGCAGCGAGCGCAAGGCGACGGCGGGCGGGTGATTGCCGTTCTTGGCCCCACCAATACCGGCAAGACCCATTATGCGGTGGAACGGATGCTCGGCCATGCGTCCGGGATGATCGGCTTTCCGCTGCGGCTGTTGGCGCGCGAGATTTATGATCGGGTGGTGGCGGCCAAGGGGGCGGCGCGGGTTGCTTTGCTGACCGGTGAGGAAAAAATTGTTCCGCCGCGGCCTTCCTACTGGATTTGCACCGTCGAATCGATGCCCATGAGTCAAAGGGTGGATTTTCTGGCGGTGGACGAAATCCAGTTGGCCGCCGATGCCCAGCGCGGCCATGTGTTCACCGATCGGCTGCTTTATGCGCGGGGGGTGGAAGAAACCGTGTTCATGGGGGCGGCCACCATGCAGCCCTTGATCAGCCGGTTATTGCCCGATGCCACCCTTGTGACGCGGCAGCGTTTGTCGCAATTGCGTTATGTACAGCCGCAAAAGCTGCACCGCCTGCCGCGCCGTGCGGCGCTTGTGGCGTTTTCCGCCGAGAATGTTTACGGGCTGGCCGAGCTTGTGCGCCGCAATCGTGGCGGCACCGCGGTGGTGATGGGCGCCTTGTCGCCCCGCACCCGCAATGCGCAGGTGGCGCTCTATCAAAACGGGGATGTGGATTATCTGGTGGCCACCGATGCCATTGGCATGGGGTTGAATATGGATATCGACCATGTGGCCTTTTCTGCCACCCATAAATTCGATGGGGAAAGGGTGCGGGCCCTCTCTGCACCGGAAGTGGCGCAAATTGCCGGACGGGCCGGGCGGCATATGAATGACGGCAGCTTTTCTACGCTGGCAGGGGCCGAAGGGGCGTCTTTGGATCCGCAGCTTATCGCACAGGTGGAAGATCATGATTTCCGCCCGCTCAAGGCGTTGATCTGGCGCAATTCCCGTCTTGATTACCGCTCGGCAGCCAAACTGGTTGCCTCTTTGGAGTCGCCATCGGCCCGGCCCGATCTGGTGCGGGCGCGCGAAGCACTGGATTTGCAGGCTTTGAAGGCTTTGGCAAAAAATTCCGATGTGTCGGCCATCGCCACCACACCGGCGGCGGTGCAACGATTGTGGGAGGTGTGTCAGATCCCCGATTTTCGCCGTGTATCGGCAAGTGAACATTTGTCCTTGCTTCAGCGCATCTACCGCGATTTGATGGGGCGTCACGGTGTTGTGCCCCATGATTGGATGGCCAAACAGGTCAGCCGACTTGACAATGTACAAGGCGACATTGATACCTTGGCGGCCCGGATCGCCAATATCCGAACATGGACCTATGTCGCCAACCGGCGAAACTGGTTATCGGATGCAGCGCACTGGGCGCATGTGACGCGGGGTATTGAGGACAAATTGTCCGATGCCTTGCATGATAGATTGACGCAGCGGTTCGTAGACAGACGGACATCCGTTCTGATGCGCGAATTACGCCAGCGAGGCGAGTTGTCGGTGAGCATAGACGAAACCAACGAAATCATTGTCGAAGGGCATGCCATTGGCACGCTCGATGGCTTCACGTTCCGCGCCGATCCATCTGCGGTGGGCGAGGAATTCAAAACCCTTGAGCAGGCTGCGGATATCGCCTTGAAGGCGGAAATCACGCGGCGCGCCAAGATTTTTTGCAATATTGGCTATAAAACGCTGCAGCTGGATGTTTCCGAAGGGATGCACCGGCCAAAGCTGGTTTGGCAGAAATCTGTCATTGCGCGTCTTGAAAAAGGCGATTCGCCTTATGAACCGCGCGTCAAGCTGGTGGAAGGCACGCTTTTAACCGATGCCTTGGCAGAAAATGTGCGCCAGAGCTGTGCCGCTTGGTTGTCGGAACGCATTGCCGACAAGCTGGAACCGCTTTTGAAGCTGAAAGCGGAAATCGAGAAGCAGGCACCGGCGAAAACAACCGAGCTTCAAAAGGCACCGGAAAGTGCAGAGGAGGCGCCACAAGCTGCTGCCGACTCGGCCTCGGCCCCCGATGCCGGAGAGGGGGCAGGAGACGCGAAAGCGCCTGCGGCTCCGGTTGTTGCGGCTGCGGATGCACCTTTGGCGGGTTTGGCGCGCGGTGTGGCCTTTCAGATTCTGGAACGCTTTGGTGTGCTGCCACGCGGGCAGGTATCGGAAGAATTGCGCAAAATCGACCAAGATGCGCGCAAGGGCCTGCGGCGGTTCCATATCCGTATCGGTGCCACCGCTCTTTATATTCCGCTGATCCTGAAGCCCCATGCGGTGGAATTGCGCTTGCTGGCTTGGGCTTTGTGGAATGGCATTTCCGATTTGCCGCCAATGCCGACGCCCGGTTTGGTGTGGATTCAGACCGACCCCAAAGCGCCGCGTGAATTTTATGAAATTGCCGGTTTCCGGTTGATTGGCGGGCATGAAGCGGTGCGGCTGGATATGCTGGAACGCTTGGCGGATACGGCCCGGCCTTTGGGGCAGAATGGCGCGAAATTTACCGTCACTCCGGAAATTATGGGCCTTGTGGGCTGTTCGGGGGAAAGCTTTATTCGCTCGATGCGGGCTGTGGGCTATGCGCATGAAATTGTGAAAGTGCCAGCTCCTGTTCAAGAAGTGCCTGTTCAAGAAGCGCCCGCTAAAGATACATCTGCGCAAGAGACGCCGGTTCAAGATGCTGCGGATGCCGCTTCGGACGTGGCTCCGGAAACAGCGCCAGAAACAGTGCCGGAAGCGACTCCGGATGCGACGGCAGAAGCCGCTCCAGAAGCAGCGGCTGACGTCTTTGAGCCGGAAATGGTGGATGAGGTACGGTTCTTCTGGTCGCCCCGTCAACCGCGCCCCGCTTCCCGAAACCGGAATCGCTCTCATGCGGCCAATCATGCGGATCAACGCAAGGGCGGCGGACCCAAGGTGAAAAATGCGCACCGCGCCAAAACCGAGGAGAACCGCCCGGAGGGCGGGCGTTCTCATGGCAATAAATCCGGTGGGAAAGGCCGCGCCGCTGGCCATCGGCAAGGGGATGGACGCGGATATAAATCCCATGCCTCTGCAGATCGCAAACCCCGCGATGAAATCAATGAAGACAGCCCCTTTGCGCAGTTGAAAGCCCTTAAAGATGCGTTGGAGAAGCGTGGCTGATGTCGAAGGACGGCCCCACAAAAGACGGGGTTGAAACAGCGCGTATGCGACTGGATAAATGGTTGTGGGCTGCGCGGTTTTATAAAACCCGCAGCCTCGCCACCCGTGAAGTGAAAACGGGCCGCCTGCGCATAAATGGCACCCATGTGAAAAAGCCCAGCGCGGCCATTGTGGTGGGGGATGTTCTGACCTTTGCCAAGGCAGAGCGCGTGTTTGTGGTGCGTGTTTTGGCGTTATCCGACCAGCGCGGGCCGGCAATCGTGGCGCAGGGACTATATGAAGACCTGTCCCCTCCACCGGAGAGCGCAAAAACGGCGCAGGAAAAAAACCGCCATGCCCGAAGAGAGGCCGGAAGCGGGCGTCCCACCAAAGCGGACCGCCGCGCCCTTGATCGCTTCCTGAGCCAGAAAGAATAACCGTTGGCGGGACCAGAAACAGTCAGGAGATCTCTATGTTGACGCGTATTCGTGCTTTTTTTGAT
Organism: Iodidimonas gelatinilytica; assembly: GCF_008579125.1. NCBI lineage: Bacteria > Pseudomonadati > Pseudomonadota > Alphaproteobacteria > Iodidimonadales > Iodidimonadaceae > Iodidimonas > Iodidimonas gelatinilytica. The sequence continues at coordinate 312,737 of NZ_BKCL01000003.1, forward strand.
CGTGTGGGAGGGGATGAGCCTGCCAAAGCCGCCCATGAGGATCGCCATGTGGCCGCCGCTGCCCTGCTTTTGGAAGCAGCCAGTTTGGATGGGGTTTTGGGAGAGGAAGAAGAAGCCGCGATCCGGAAGGTTCTCGATGACCGATTCGAGCTTTCCCAAGACGATATTGAAAGCCTGATCGCCGAAGCCCGCGGTCATAGTGATGGCTCCGTACAATTGCTTGGCTTTACCTCCAAGATCAAAGACGCCTGTTCTTATGAAGAACGAGTGGAAATGATCGAAATGCTTTGGGAGGTGGTTTATGCAGATGGGGTCTTGCATGATTATGAAGCCAACCTTCTGCGCCGGGTTGGTGGGTTGCTATATGTGAGCGATCGGGACCGGGGGGATGCGCGCAAAAGAGTTGTCGCCCGAATGGGCCTTGTTGATGGCGGGGAAGACTGATCGCACCATAGATTTAACCGGTTTCCCCTTGAAAAGTGGTTGTCTTGGGGAAAAATCTTGGGCATAACGCCTTCAAATCAACGCGGCGACCAAGCCGCTTCGCGCCGAGAGGAATTTCATGACCTACGTCGTCACAGAAGCCTGCATCAAGTGCAAGTACACCGATTGCGTTGAGGTCTGCCCGGTTGATTGCTTTTATGAAGGCGAGAATATGCTCGTCATCAATCCCAATGAATGCATCGATTGTGGCGTGTGTGAGCCTGAATGTCCGGCGGAAGCATTTTGCCCGATACGGAAGACGGCCTTGAAAAATGGCTGGAAGTGAATGCCGATTATTCGGAAAAATGGCCTAATATTACAGAAAAGAAAGATCCGCCTGCGGATGCCGATGCGTTCAAGGACCAAGCAGGCAAGTTCGATAGCTTCTTCTCTGCGGAGCCGGGCAGCGGCGATTGAGTTTCATCTTTGAGTAGAGTGCGGCATCTTTTTCGCATTTTTTTGACCATCTGATCAAGGGGGCGTGCCAAATAAAGGCGCTGTGACACTCTGCCGCAGTGCCGTCTGCAATGCCTCTGCTTTTGGTCGCTTCGGCTTAAAAATGGGCGTTGCGTGGTCCTTTGCGCGCTTCGCATATGCGAAATTCCTGTCATTTAATTGTCAGTTGTGTTACAGTTTTGTCCGTTGATTGATTTTTATTGTCATCAAGCCAGCGGATCTGGACAGCAGCGAGGCACAGCACCCGCACATCCCGTATCGCAATGAGCATATGATCCATCTGGGACTCCGGGGACCGGATGGATATGTGCCGGGTTATCGCTCGCTGAACATCCGCCCAACAGCAAAGGGGCTGCAAGACCTGCCATGGCAAAAAACAAAAGCATGCTTGATTTCAGCACGGGTGATTATGTGGTTTATCCAAAACATGGCGTTGGCCGTGTGACGGAAATCGAAGCCCAGGAGATCGCGGGCACCTCTCTCGAACTCTATGTTGTTCGTTTCGAAAAAGAGCGCATGACCTTGCGCGTTCCCACCAATAAAGCTGAGACGGTCGGGATGAGACGGCTTTCCAATACGGCAACCATTCAAGAAGCCTTCACCACATTGAAGGGCAAGGCGCGTATCAAACGCACCATGTGGAGCCGTCGGGCGCAGGAATATGAAGCAAAGATCAATTCCGGCGACATTGTTTCCATTGCTGAAGTTGTGCGCGATTTGCATCGTGGCGCCGATCAGCCGGAACAATCCTATTCCGAACGCCAGATCTATGAAGCGGCGCTTGGCCGTTTGGCGCGTGAACTTGCTGCCGTTGAGGAAATCGACGAGCAGTCTGCCCTGACGCGCCTCGAGAATGTTTTGATCGCCGCCTGATCCGCTTTGCGATCATCTTGATTTGAAGATCCCCCGCAGTGCTTCGGCGCCGGGGGATTTTTTATGCCTTTAGGGGGCCGGATCAGATTTTTGGGCTGACGATGCAGGAAGAATCCGGATTTGCGCCGGCGCGAGCGGGGTCATCAACGGGCCGTTGAAATCTTCTAAAACGCCGCGTACTTCCACGGTTTTATGCGCCCACCATGAAGGGTCGCGCTGCTCTTTCGGGAAGGTCCGCCTTATGGGCCATAACAGTCGAATGGTGAAATCTGTGCGCCAGTCATCCCCGAAATTAAGATAAACGGTGCCATCCACCTTGGTCGCAGAGCGGATGGGGCCTGCGACAATGGCAAATTCCCCTGCTTTTTGCGCCATCACCGCTTCATCGTCTGCCGCATAAAGCGCATTTCGGGCCGATGCCCAAACGCCCATATTCTGGGCGCGGGCTGTGGCTTCGGCAGCATAAAGGGCATCAGTCAGCATTTGGATATCATTGAGGGGAAAGGCGCGGGCCAGCCCTTGTTGCAGCAGCATGGCATTGATCCAAAGCCCTTTTCCATCCGCTGTGTTCGCCACCAGATGCGCGCGGATACGGCCATAGCGGTCGGGGATTTGATCCATCGGATAAACCTGAAGCCTATGGTCAAGATGGTGCTCGATCCGTTGTTTTACCATGCGCGCCAGCCCATCTTCGATGATGTCGCCGCCTTCATGCTGCGCCGGAGTGGCCATAGCCCCGCCAACACAAAGCGCCGGCCATCTTTGGCAACCAAGGCCAACCCGTCTTCCATGCGGGCCAACTGCATATCCAAGCTGGGCCAAGGGGTTTGAGGGGGGCGATGTCTTGTGCGTTTGCCATATGGGCAAGCGCCATCCACCCCAGCAGTGCGCTTAGAAACCGGATCATTGCGAGGCCATGGGGTGGGAAGAGAGGCCAGCCTGAAACGCATCAAATGCCGCCAGCACCGCCTTCGGGGCCTCTATTTGCGGATAATGGCCAATGCCATCCAGCCGTATCACATGGGGGGCGATGGTGGCCGGAGCGATCCGGGCGAATCGTTCGGCCATGGCTGTGCCGGAAACCGGATCAAGCGGTCCATAAACAAAGCGCAAAGGAATGGGGGATTTGGCAAAGGCCATGGTCCAGCGGTCCTGAAATTTTTGCCGCTCTCCTAGATACTGGATGATGTCGTGCATCACCCGCTTGCCGCCGTTATAGGTGATGAGATGCCAAAAATCGTCCAACGCGCTTTTGTCGGGTTGCGTATCGGGCCCGAATATTTTGGTAAAGGCCCAGCCAAAGCTCTGTCGGGTCATAAGATGCTGACTGATGCGGCCAAAGGGCGACCGCAACAAGCGTTGGGTGAACACCGGGGTGATGCGATCGTAAAAAATCCCGCCATTGAGCATGAACACAGAGGCCAGATCCAGGGCATGGGACGGCTCATGCAGGCGGGCCAGCAGTTCTTGTGCAACGCTATCGCCAAAATCATGGGCCAGAATATGCGGGCGGGCCACCCCAAGATCAGACAGCAATCCTTCCACCAGATCCGCTTGATCGAAGAGCGAATAGCCATAAGGTTTGGGCTTGGCGGAAAATCCATAGCCGATCATATCCGGGGCGATCACATCAAAGCGGGCGGTGAGATCCTCCACAAGGGGGCGAAATCCCAACTGGCGGTTGGAAAGCCGTGCAGGATCAGCAAAGGATCGCCTTTGCCCGCCCGTCGATAAAAAATCTTATGGCCTTTATGGGCGTAATAAGCGCCCGCATGATGCCAATCACGTAAAAGAGGCGTGGGCATCAGTGGCTCATGAACACCGGGATCTTTGCGTGATGAATGGCATGGCGTGTGACCCCGCCAATAATCATTTCACGCCAGCGGCTATGGGAAAAGGCTCCCATCACCAACAGATCCGCGCCAAGAGTTTCCGCCGTGTCCCGGATGGTTTCGCCAACACTTTTGTCGTCACTTTCACGGTGCAGAATGTCTGCGCTTATGCCTTGGCGGGCCAGATACAGGCTCAAGCCTTCCAAAGAAGGCCGGTCGGGATGTTCATCATCTACCGTCAATAAGAAAATGCGCTCGGCCCGGTGCAAGAAGGGCAGGGCTGCGGCGACGGTGCGGGCACATTCGGCCCGACCATTCCAGGCCACAAGGATGGTGCTGCCGATGGTTTCGCTGGGATTGGGCGGGGCCAATAATAAAGGCCGGCCCGAACGAAACAGCACTTCGTTCAACAGATCGGCGCTATCTTCACTATTGGGATCAACCGGTTGCGGCACCACGGTCAGATCGGCCAGGCGTGCGGCCCGTCCCACACGGTCAGCGATGAAGCCCGTCGATTCTTCCCATGCAACGGTGGCTGTTTTTTCTGGTCCCAATCCATCGCCTAACGGAATATCCTGTTTTTTGCGGGTTTCTTCAAAAACGGCATAGGTGCGGGCAGCACGGGCTTTGCCCTCCCGGTCTGATGCATCCACAAGGTCTTGAATGGCATCGGCGGTCAGGCCTTCTCCCATAAAGGGAATGGCGGCACGCGGATCGGGCCGGATGAAAAGGCAGGTCAGATGGGCGGAAAAAGTTCTTACAAGTGAAAACGCAACTTTTAAAACACTATCCTGCCCTTTTGGGTCGGTCATGGGTACAAGAAGGGTGCGCATGATTATTTTCCCTGATTCCTAGTGGCTTGCATGCCAAGCATAGCGCGGACAGGGCTCTATGGGGAATGGTTCATATGGTGTTCACGGGAAATCGCATATTTATCGGGGGAAGGGATCAAACCCATGCGAGGTTTTAACGTCATTGCGGGCTTTTTTGTGATGGGTGTTCTGGGCACTGCGGCTTTATCGTCGCCGGTTTCTGCAGCACCGCAGCACCGGCCTGTTCTGGCGCAGTCTGAGCAAGATAGCGCCCGCGAAGAAATGCTTGAAGGCAAGATCAAAAGCTATTCTGACATTGTCCGTCGCGCCCGAAGGGCGGTGCCGGGGCGTGTGGTGGGGCAGGATCTGCAACGGGCCGGGCGGGATCGCTGGGTGTATCGGATCAAGGTCTTGCAAGAGGGGGGAAAGGTGGCTTCAGTCACGTTGGATGCCCATACAGGACGGATTTTATCGGTGAAAGGAAAGCGCTGATGCGGGTCTTGATTGCAGAAGATGATGTGGATCTGGCCGCCCAGATGGTGGCGTCCTTAAAGGATTCGGGCTATGCGGTGGATCATGCAAGCGATGGTGAGGATGCGCATTTTCTAGGCGATACAGAGCCTTATGATGCGGTGGTGCTGGATCTGGGCTTGCCGGTGATGGATGGCATTTCTGTTTTGCGGAAATGGCGCGAAGACGGGCGTTCCATGCCGGTACTTATTCTGACCGCTCGCGATAGCTGGAGCGAAAAGGTCGCCGGATTGGATGCGGGGGCCGATGATTATGTCACCAAGCCGTTTGAACTGGCAGAGGTCTTGGCGCGGTTGCGGGCGCTTATTCGTCGGGCGGCAGGCCATGCCAGCTCAGAGCTGGTGTGTGGCCCTGTTACCCTTGATACCCGGAATGCGCGGGTGTGGGTTTCGGGCGAGCCGGTGCGGTTGACGGCGCTGGAATTCAAACTGTTTTCCTATTTGATGCATCATCAAGGGGAGGTGGTGTCGCGGACCGAGCTGACCGAGCATATTTACGATCAGGATTTTGATCGGGATTCCAACACCATCGAAGTGTTTGTGAACCGGATTCGCAAAAAACTGGGAGTCGATCTGATCCATACTGTACGGGGACTTGGCTATCGCCTTGATCCCGAAGATGGGGAAGATAAGCGCTGAAAGGGATCATCGGTGGGGCGTTTGACACGATCCCTGACAGTTCGACTGCTATTGAGTGCCAGCCTTTGGCTTGCGGTGGCTTTGGCCTTTGGCGGCTTTATTCTGGCCGGGGCCTTTCGTGATTATGTGGTGGCGGATTTCGATCATCGTTTGAGCCTGGCCCTTGAACATATGATCGGCGTGAGCGAGGTGGAAGACGGGCTGTTGCGCTTCACCCGCCCGATGGCGGATCAACGCTATTCCGATCCTTATTCCGGGCTTTACTGGCAGGTTTCCACCGAAGATATGCCGCATTTCCGATCCCGTTCCTTGTGGGATCAGGCCCTTGATCCGCAATGGGAACAACCGGCCTTTTCCCAAAGGGTATATGAAACCCAAGGGCCGACCGAGCAGGTTTTGCGCATCATGGTGCGCGATGTGGTGCTGCCTGATGACGAGGCGGTTTATCGTTATATGGTGGCGGGGGATACCCAACAGATCCGTACGGATATCGACAGATTCGATATGCTGATCCTGCGGTCCCTCGGCTTTTTGGGGCTGGGCCTGTTGTTGGCGGTTGTGGCGCAGGTGTGGATTGGCTTGCGGCCCTTGAAAGCGGTGCGTACAGGCTTGCTGCGTATTCGGTCTGGTCGAGCCCAAAGGCTGGAGGGTCGCTTTCCGTCTGAAATCCAGCCTCTTGTGGAAGAAATGAATGCGCTTATCGCCCAGAATGAACGGGTGGTGGAGCGGGCGCGCACGCATGTGGGCAATCTGGCCCATGCGTTGAAAACGCCGTTATCGGTGCTGACCAATGAAGCAAAAACGCAAGACGGGCGGTTGGCGGATGTGGCCCGTGCCCAAGCAGCCAGTATGCGCCAGCATATAGACCAGCATTTGAAGCGGGCGCGGGCCGCGGGCGGTGGCGGTGTGGGTGCGGCAACGGCACTGGATGAACCGGTGGCGGAACTGGTGCGCGCCATGCAGAAAATTTATGCAAGCCGGGCATTGACCATCAAGGCAGAACTGCCGCCGGGCCTTGCGTGCCGGGTGGACCGTCAGGATCTATCCGAAATGGTGGGCAATCTATTGGACAATGCCTGCAAATGGGCCGCCACCACCGTTATCGTGAAGGCCGAGCGATTGAAAAACACGGCGCGTCCGATGCTGGAGATTTGCGTGGAGGATGACGGGCCGGGGATCACCGATGGGGAAGCGGAAGCGGTGTTTGAACGTGGAAACCGTTTGGACGAGGCTGTGCCGGGCAGCGGTTTGGGGCTTGGGATCGTGCGCGATATTGCGGATATGAGCGGCGGTCATGTGCGATTGAGCCGCTCTCATATGCTGGGGGGCGTGCGGGCCGGGCTTGTTCTTCCTGCTGTAGAAACTTAAATGATGATCATCCTTGGGCGGTTCATTCGCAGTTCACGCTTCTTGGGATAGGATAACAGACATTGTGCGAAACCGGTTGGAGGCGAATATGACCGTGGACAGGATCAAGCTCAGCATGTCACGCTTGCTCAAGATGACGGGGGCGGCCCTGCTTTTTGCCAGCCTTGCGGCATGTAGCAATCAAGGGAATGGCGAAAAGGAATTTTGGGGCACGGTTGTTGGCGGCATTGCTGGCGGTCTGATTGGGTCCGAAATCGGTGGCCGTGGTGATAGCGGCAAGGTGGGCGCGGCCTTGGGGGCTGTGGCCGGTGCGGCCATTGGCAATCAGGTGGGCAAGGATCTGGACCGGGCCGACCGCATAGCCATGGCACAGGCACAACAACAGGCCTTTGAAACGGCGCCATCCGGCACCCGTACCGAATGGTATAATCCCGATACCGGCAATCGTGGCTGGGTAGAGCCAAAGCCCGCTTATCAAGGGGATGATGAGCGTTATTGCCGGGAATATACCCAGACCATCTATGTGGGTGGTGAAGCGCAAACCGGTTATGGCACGGCATGTCGGCAGCCCGATGGCGACTGGAAAATCATCCAGTAATTTTGTCAGGGTTTAACGGGATTTCGGGGCTGCCATACAGGCGGCCTCGTTTTTGTTCATGCTGAAGCTGCCATCGGCTTTGCGATAATGAATGGCCTGGATCACCATGCGGTCTGCCGCCCACAGCCGGTAGCGCTGGCAGCCATCTTCATCCACACCTTCGATGGGAACGGCATAAACCCCGTTCCCCATGGGCTGGGCCCCTTGTGGCAGATTGGCCGGTGCGGCGCTGTCCGATTGCCGGGTCTGTTGGGGCGGGGCGCCGCAAGCGGATATGAGCAAGGATGCAGCAAGAAGCCCGCCCCATGCCCAGAATTTGGCTTTAAAAACGTGAGCGCAAGCGCACAAGCAAGGATGTAATGGTGCCGCCATTGGCCACATGCCCGGCTTCAAATTGTTGCACAAGGCTGGTTTCGATGTGCGTATGGGCATTGAGCATAAGGCCATAGGACATCTCCAGATCAATTTCGCGCCCACTGGGCGAAAGGGACAGAGTCCGGTCCTCGAACAGGAAAATATCGGCATCAAAATCGCGGTCAACCGGAACCCGCAAGC